>VGOB01000235.1 GCA_016865935.1 Chloroflexota bacterium
AATAAATGGCGGACACGTCCCGCTCGCGGGCTCGCGGCGCCTTGCCAGAGCCCGCTTTTTGTCCAATCCTGCCACCATTTATCTCGGACTTGCACCACCAATCAATTCGGCTCGTAACACGTTGCGAACAAAACGAATGCGATCCACAATCGCGTTTTCATGCGAACCTCCTCCTTGAGAATCGTTGAACTGGGTTTTGATAGATACGCCTGCTGAGGCAAGCAGAAGGTTGGACGATGCCTCTTTGACCTCCAAAAGATCTTGGCGCGATCGGATTGGGTAAAAAAACAAAAACCCACTCGCGCGCCGGAGTGGGTTTGCAGTGTGGCATTGAGGCGCGCCAAAATGAACAGCCCGCCATGAGCCAGACCTCGCGGCATCCTCACCGCAAGATCACTTGCTGAGATTATACAACATCGCAGAGAGAAAATCAATAGCAACGAGGTTAAACTTGGGTTAACGTTTGGCAGATGCACAAGCCCCGGTTTCGTGCGAAGACAGGGTTCTTTTGGCTACCGCTTGACCGGAATATCTGCGATCAAATCGCTCGCCGCGGCGCGCGCGTTCAACACGCTGATCGCCGCGGCGACGCGTTGCGCGAGCATCTTGAACGGCAACGCGTACGGCGAATCGGCATTGAGCGCGGCGACCGGCTTGCCGCTATCCCCGCCGGCGCGAATCGCCACGTCGAACGGAATCGCAGCAAGAAATGGAACCTGATGTTCCTCCGCCATTTTTTGCGCGCCGCCGTGCGAAAAAATATCGGTGCGCTGGTTGCAGTGCGGACACACAAAGTACGACATATTTTCGACGACGCCAAGCACCGGCACTTCCAAACGCCGGAACATCGTGATCCCCTTGACGACATCCGCCAGCGCGACATCTTGCGGCGTCGCGACGACCACGCCGCCGGTCAGCGGCACCGATTGCGTGAGCGAAATCTGCACGTCGCCGGTGCCGGGCGGCAGATCGATCACCAGGTAATCGAGTTCGCCCCATTCGACCTCGGTGAGAAATTGGCGGACCGCGTTGTGCAACATCGGACCGCGCCAAATGATCGCTTGATCGGGCGGGACGAGAAACCCCATTGACATCAACTTGACGCCATACGCTTCCAGCGGCACGATTCGCTCGCCGATCATTTCCGGCGGCTGGTTGATGCCCATCATAATCGGAATGTTGGGACCGTAGACATCCGCGTCCATCAAGCCGACGCGCGCGCCGCTGTGCGCGAGCGCAATCGCGAGATTGACCGCGACGGTCGTTTTGCCGACGCCGCCTTTGCCGCTCGCGACGGCGATGGTGGCTTTGACCGGCAAATTGATCTGACTGCTGATGCGCCGATCGCCTGGCACGTTCGCGTCGAACTTGATGTTGACGTGCTGCGCGCCGATTTTCACTACTGCCGCGCGCGCCTCCGCTTCGATTTGATTTCGCAAGGGACAGGCGGGCGTCGTCAGCACAATCGTAAAACTGACGGCGTCGTTTTGGATCTGAACGTCCTTGATCATTTTCAAAGTGACCAGGTCGCGATGCAATTCCGGTTCCTGGACTTGACTCAAGGCATTGAGAACTTGTTGTTCGGTAATCATTGATGCTCCAAGGTATGACATTTGCCGCAACCGATTTTGGGCTGCGGGACGGCGACGCGAGTTTCGCGGCACGCCGCTTCCACTTGAACGCGCTGGAGTAATCCGAAAAACGATTTGCCGACGCGCGCGCGCAAAACCAGGTGCGGGCACGCGTTGGCGAGTAAAATTTCCGGCACCGGGCAAGCGTGACACAGCGCGGGCTTCCACGCGGCGGACGCGGGGTTGGCTTGAATGAGCCGGCACTCTTGCGTGTTCTTGCCGCGAAAATAATCGGCGTAATAGTACCGGCACGCTTTGCCGTCTGGTGTTTTCATTCGTCGGATTGACTCTTCCAATTTCCACGCGGCGACCGAGCGGCATTGTATCACAGCGCGCGCCGTTCGCCAAACGCGATCCGATGAAAAGAGCCGCTTGATCCCAAGCGGCTCGGCATTTCACGCGATAGAATGATCGTTAGAACGGCAAGTCTTCTCGCGCCACCGGCTCATCCACCGCCGCTTCTGCTACGACGGGTCCGTTGGCGGGCTGGGCGTTGGCGGCGACATCGCGCTTGCTGTCCAAGAATTGCACCGTCAGTGCGCGCACTTCGAACGACGCGCGCGGCTTGCCTTCCTTGTCCGTCCAGATGCGCGGTCCGCCATTCTCGTCGCCGGTCAAGGTCCCCTCGATGAGTACCTTGCGCCCTTTGTTGAGGTACTGATTGGCGAACTCGGCTTGCTTGCCCCACACCGATACGCGAAACCAGAGCGTCTCTTCTTTTTGTTGCCCGTCCGCTGTGTTGTAACGGCGGTTGGTTGCCACATTCAACGAAGTGACCGGCGTGCCTTGCGGCGTGTAGCGCATTTCCGGATCCCTGCCCAGGTACCCGACCAGAACAAGTCGTTGATACATTTTTTCCTCCTCCTTTTGATTAAACTGACCGGGGTCAAGATGTTGATAGCCCGTTTTGACTACGCCGCAATTATAACATTCATTCGCCGCCTTGACAAGGGGGGGATCGTCAAAAGAGTACGGCTGGTGCAAAGTCGCGTCCGACCTATCCCCCTGTCCCCTTTCCTACGAGGAAAGGGGGAAAGTTGCTCCCCTTCCCTCGCAGGGAAGGGGCTGGGGGTTAGGTTGGTTGGCAAGTCAATAGACTTTGCACCAGCCGTGGTCAAAAGAGTGCCAGACAAACTTTTGCGTGCGCTCGCCCGCCATCGAATAAATTCGATGGCTCGACGAGGTGAAAACGCGTTGAAACGTGTTGGCTGTCGCTCGCCAATCCGATTGATCGGATTTTCACCTGGTTGAGACGCCGAATCATGCCATGCTGAGGAATAAAGCATCATTCGGCGGTCGGATGCGCGCACAAAACTCTGACGCCCACTTTCGTCAAAACTAAAAACTACCCGCAAAACGAATTTGGGTGTATAATTGGCTCAAATCCAAGGGAGGAAAAAACAATGAAAGGCAATGACAAACTTATCGAACGCTTGAACGCTTTGCTCGCCGACGAATTGACGGCGGTCAATCAGTACATCGTCCATTCCGAAATGTGCGCGAACTGGGGGTTCGACCGCTTGCACGGGCTCATCGAAAAACGCGCGATCCAGGAAATGAAACACGCCGAACATCACATCGCGCGCCTCCTCTTTCTGGAAGGACGCCCGATTGTCAGCACGCTGAACAAGATCACGATTGGCGCGGACGTGGAAGCGCAACTTTGCAACGATCTCGCGGCGGAACAAGGCGCGGTCGCGTTTTACAACGACAGCATCCGGCTCGCCGTCGAGTGCGGCGACAATGGGACGCGCGAAATGCTGGAAGCGATTCTCAAAGAAGAAGAAGAGCATCTGGATTGGCTGGAAGCGCAACTCGATCAGATCAAGCAGATGGGCATCCAGAATTATCTGACCGAGCAGATCAGCTAACGCGCCGCGCGCACGTTGGGGCGAATGTCTCGCCCGTACAGAGAGGTGACTATGACGACAAGCTACGATTACGCGCGCCGCACCGGCGTCGAAGAAATCACCTGGGATCGCTTTGCCGAATTGACGCGCAACCTCACCGAGCAACTCGCCGGAGCCGGGATCGAAATCGTCGTCGGCATCGCGCGCGGCGGACTTTTTCCGGCGACGGCGGTCGCGTGCGGTTTGCGCTGCGAATTCTTTCCGGTGCGCCTCACGCGCCGCGTCAAAGATCAACCCACCTTCGCGCGTCCGATCTGGCAGGTAGATGTCTCCGCGCAAGTCGCAGACAAGGTCGTCGCAGTTGTGGACGAGATCGCGGACACCGGCGAGACGTTGGTGCTGGCGGCGCAACGCATCAAGCAAAACGGCGCGGCGCGCGTCGTCACGGCGAGTCTGGTGAGTCACAGTTGGGCAAAGCCAATGCCCGCTGTTTCCGGCTTGGTCTCGGACGCGCTTTTGATTTTCCCCTGGGACAAGTACGTCTACCTGGATGGCGCGTGGCAGATGCATCCCGAATTGGCACAGGCGATCAAATTGCAAGCGCGCGCGGCGTCGTCAAAATGAGATGCGCGTCGCGTTATTGACGCCAAACGCATCTCGGCGTAAAATAGCATCGGAAAGGAAATGGTAGGGGCGGGGTCACCCCGCCCCTACGCAATCTCAATGGCTGATCCTCTAGCGGTTCCCGCAAAAATCGGCGCGCGCGCGCCGCGCGGACCTTCGCTGGCGCAAACATTCGCCGCGTTCAAGCATCGCAATTATCGGCTCTGGTTTTTGGGACAACTCACTTCGCTGAGCGGCACGTGGATGCAAAATGTCGCGCAACCCTGGCTCGTCTACGATTTGACCAAGTCGCCGCTGTATCTTGGCATCGTCAGTTTTGCCTCCGCGCTGCCCACGCTCACTTTTTCGTTGTGGGCGGGCGTCCTGATTGACCGCGTCCCCAAACGTCAACTCTTGCTGATCACCCAGGTCGTGATGATGTGCACCGCGTTTCTGCTCGCGGCTGATGTTTTCCTGGGTTGGGTTCAGCCGTGGCACATCGTCCTCTTCGCGCTGATCAATGGCACCGCGCAAGCGTTCGACGCGCCGACGCGGCAAGCGTTCACGATCGAAATGGTCGGGCGCGCCGATTTGATGAACGCGATCGCGCTCAACTCCGCGATGTTCAACTCGGCGCGCATTTTGGGACCCACGATTGCCGGAATCGTGCTGGCGTTGCTGGGACCCGCGTGGTGCTTTTTTCTCAACGGCATCAGTTTTCTCGCGGTGATCGGCGCGTTGTTGACGATGCAAATGCCGCGCGTGATTCCCAAACCGCGCACCGACTCGCCGTTGATGCAATTACGCGAGGGCTTGAGTTACATCCGGCATCACCAGACGATTCGCTCGTTGATTCTGCTCGCGGCGGTGTCCAATCTTTTTGCGATGGGTTATTCCGCGCTGATTCCGGCGTTCGCGCGCGACGTGTTCGATCCGCGCAACGAAATCGCGCGCGTGCAAAACGCGCTGGCGTTCAGTCCCGCGCTCCAACACGCGTTCGACGCGTTCGCGCAGAGTTTGGCGCGCTCGGAAATTCGCCAAAGTTTGCTGATGACGTTTGTCGGAATGGGCGCGCTGGCAGGCGCGCTCGTGCTTGCCGCGCTGGGGAACTTTCAACGCAAGGGGATGTTGTTGACCGCAGGCAATCTGCTGTTTCCGGTGATGGTGCTCGGTTTTGCGTTCGCCAATTCATTCTTTCTGGGACTGATCATTTTGTTTCTCGCCGGATTGGGTTTTATGGTTCAGAACGGAACCGTGAACACACTGATTCAAATGATCGTGCCGGACGAATTGCGCGGGCGCGTGATGAGCGTGCATACGCTCGTCTTTATGGGCTTTTTCCCGATTGGCGCGTTGATCGCCGGCGCGATCGCGCAGCGCTTTGGCATTCCGGTGGGCGCGGCGTTCGGCGGCGCGATTGCGCTGGCGTTCAGTCTCTT
>VGOB01000236.1 GCA_016865935.1 Chloroflexota bacterium
TAATCTTGGTTCGGCACTGAGATGACCATAAAAGGATGCTCCTTGTTGGAATAGAGACATCCGCAAGGATACTCCTTTTATGGCTCGGTGCCAATTACGCATAATCGGTTCGGAATGAAATTCCGCCGCCTGGCTGATGATCATTCCGCCGAGACTATGACCGACCAGAATCACGGGGCGATTCTGTGACGCGGCGATTTGGCACACTTTGCGTGCATAGTTCTCAAGCGTCAATTGTTCGACTGGCGCTTCGTCGCCGGTGCGTCCAGGCAGATCGAGCGCGACGGCACTGACGCCGCGATCAGCCAACACAGACGCGACTTTTGCCCAGCACCAACTGCCGTGCCAGGCGCCGTGGACGAGAAGCAGTGTAGCCATTTTTACCTTGACTGCTCAGCTTTGATCCATTCCCGCGACGGAGGCGGCTCTGCGATGGGAGGTTCTTGATCGGATTTGTACCACCCCGCGCGGGTCACGCGCAGTTCTTGATAGTAGGTCGCAAAGTCACTCGCGTGAGGAAAAGTCTCATCTATTGCTTTGGGTTGCGCGAGTCCTTCGCGCCAGGCTTGCTTTTCTAATGTTCCAACGATCAGATAATCGTTTCCAATTACATTGGGATCGTGTTGGCGGAAGAGATCGGTCAGCAAATGCTCGATCTCATGCTTATGGGCAATCAGCAGATCACAATCCTTGCAATACCGACATGTATAATTGAGCGCGATCAAGTGAAGCGGATCAATATGAATCAGCAATGGGATCTTCCGTTGCCCCGTCTTGCGCTCGCACCGGGGACAACTTGAGATACGGAGATCAGGGTAAGGGTTGAGCATAAACCCGTAGCGGGGTGGCAGGTTACCCAGTCGCGTTTTCTTGGTCATCTGGTTTGTTCTCCTCTTTCTCTCGTTTGTAAGTATACCATAGAATAAGCTTCGGTCGCAGATTGAGGTTACTCTCGTGTTTGCGACGAGACACAATTGACTTGCTCTACGCCGCAATCTCAACTACAATCAGTATAGAAGCATATCCGAGGACTGTCAAGCCCATTTTGTGTTGCTGTCACATTCCCGCGCCGGGCGGTGTTGAATGAGTAGAAGCGGCAAAGACGCTGCCCGGGAGGATCAAACGACTATCGTGACGACGAACAAAGCGCGTGCGATTCCGAACGAGGCGCAGCAAGCCAACAGCACGACCGCGCAATTCGACGCGACGTTCCTGGAACACTGGACGCCGATCTGTCGCGTGCTCGTCCGGCTCGTCGACGATCATGCCGAAGCACAAGACCTCGCGCTCGAAACGTTCTGGCGGCTCTACGAACACGCGCCGCGCGATCAATCGAATCTCGGCGGTTGGCTGTACCGTGTCGCGACGAACCTGGGTCTGAACGCGTTGCGTGCGCGCAAGCGCCGGCAGCGGCACGAACTCGACGCAGGCAGATGGGAGATCGAAACGCGCGTCAGCGATCCCGCGCAAATCGTCGCCGCCGAAGAGGAACGCGCGCGCGTGCGCGTAGTTCTGGCGACGATGGACGCGCGGCAAGCGCAACTGCTGACGCTCCGGTACTCTGGTTTGTCGTACGCCGAACTCGCCGCCGCGCTGAACATCGCGCCCGCCTCCGTCGGCACGCTCCTTGCCCGCGCCGAACGCGAATTCGAATCGCGGTATCGGCAAGCAGAGTAAGGAGTCATTGCGAGGAGCGCATTTTGCGACGAAGCAATCTCCAACTCTGAATTGGGGATTGCTTCGGCAAAAACCGCCTCGCAATGACACTGGTGGAGGATCAAAATGCATCTCAATGATGGACAACTGCGCGCGTCTCTCGATCGCGCGCTCGCTGAAACGGAACGCGTCAGCGCGGACGATCATCTCGCGTCGTGCGCCGAATGTCGCGCGCGCCGCGAGGAAATCGCGCGGCGCGCCGAACGCGTCGCGACAAGTTTTACCGCGTTTGGTATGCCTTCTGTCACACTTGCACCGCACGCAAGTGCAGGTGTTGCGAGCGCAGCGAAGCAATCCCCAAGTAACGTGGAGATTGCTTCGTCGCAAAAACCGTTCCTCGCAATGACATCCCCCCGGGTCGCGCTTGCCCGCTTCAAATCGCAACGTGAACGAAAGGAGATTCCTCTGATGCAAAGAATGTTCAACCCCAAGTATCGTCTGGCGTGGGCGATTGTCGGACTGGTCGCGCTCGCGGCGATTTCGCTGACGTTCCCGCCTGTCCGCGCGGCGGCAGAAAGTTTGCTCGCGCAATTCCGCGTTTCCAAAGTCTCGGTCGTGAGCATTGACCCGACGCGCTTGAACGAACTGAGCGGCAACACGCAACTCAGCAAGCAGATCAGCCAACTGCTGTCCGATTCGATGACGGTCACGAAAAAGTCGGGCGATCCGCGCGCGGCGGCGAATGCGGCGGAGGCGAGCCAACTCGCCGGATTCGCGGTGCGGCTGCCGACGAATCGCAAGGATGCGCCGCAGTTGACGGTGCAAGATGGCGGCGCGTTTCAGTTGGTCGTCAATCGCGCGCGCGCGCAAACGATGCTCAACGACGCGGGCGCGCGCGATGTGAAATTGCCGACTTCGATTGACGGCGCGCTGATCAAAGTCAACATCCCCGCGGCGATCACCGCCGGGTACGGCCAGTGTCCCAGGTTTACCAAGGACGCGCTGGAATCGAACGAGGCGTCGGCGCGCTCGATGCGCGATTGCATCGTCCTAACGGAGATGCCCAGCCCGGTCGTTGATGCGCCGCCCGATCTTCCGTTCGTGCAACTCGCCGAATTCGGTTTGCAATTCACCGGGATGACGAAAGACCAAGCGCGCGCGTACGCGCAAACGGTGGATTGGACGAGCACACTCGTGATTCCGATTCCGCGCAACGCGGCGCAGTACAAACCGATCAGCGTGGACGGCGTGAATGGTTACTTGATCGAACGCACGCCCTACTATTCGGAATACGCGATCGTCTGGGTCAAGCAAGGGATCATTTACGCGATCAGCGGATACGGCGATGCGGCGGTCGGACTCGCGATGGCGAATTCGTTAAAGTAGTTCGATAGTTGGATAGTTGGATGGTTGCGGAACTATCAAACTATCCAACTAACAAACTAGATGAACGCAATTCAGACTAACAATTTACGCAAACAATTCGACGAAAACGTCGCCGTGCGCGGTCTAACCCTTGCGGTTACACAAGGCGAAGTTTTCGGGTTTCTGGGACCGAACGGCGCGGGGAAAACGACCTCGATCAAAATGCTGCTCGGTCTCGTCGCGCCAACGTCAGGCAGCGCGATGTTGCTCGGCGCGCCGCTCGGCGACCGCGCGGTGCGCGCGCACATCGGATTTCTGCCGGAGCATTTTCGTTTTCACGATTGGCTGTCGGCGCGCGAGTTTTTGGATTTGCACGGACGGCTGTACGGAATGTCGGCGGCGCGTCTGCGCTCGCACATCGCTGAACTGCTCGATCTCGTCGGGCTGACGCCGTTTCGCGACAAGCAACTCCGCACGTTCTCGAAAGGAATGTTGCAGCGCATCGGACTCGCGCAAGCGCTGTTGAACGATCCCGCGCTCGTCTTCCTCGACGAACCGACGTCGGGACTCGATCCGGTGGGACGGCGGCTTGTGCGCGACATTATTCGCGATCTCCGCGCGCGCGGCACGACGATTTTTCTCAACTCGCATCTGCTCAGCGAAGTCGAAATCACGTGCGACCGCGTCGCGTTCATCAAGCACGGCGAAGTGCTGCGCGTGAGTGAACTCAAGTCGCTCGTCAACGGCGCGACAAGCGTGACGATCCGCGCGGACGGTCTCACGCCAGCGATCGTCGCCGGGCTAGGGCAGTGGAGTCGCGATGTGCGCGCGGACGGCGCGCAGGTGACACTAACCGTCTCTGACGAAACCGCGTTACCCGCGATTGCGCGCTATCTCATCGCGCAGAATGTCGCGGTGTA
The DNA here is from genome assembly GCA_016865935.1 of Chloroflexota bacterium. Lineage (GTDB taxonomy): Bacteria > Chloroflexota > Anaerolineae > UBA4142 > UBA4142 > VGOB01. The sequence goes on from VGOB01000236.1 coordinate 3,942, forward strand.
CGCGCTGACGCCGCAGCATCTTTCGCTCGAAGATTTGTTCATTCAGATCGTCGGGACGGATGGAGGACTGTGATCGTGTCATTGCGAGGAGTGTTTTTTGCGACGAAGCAATCTCCTATTCGCGGCTTGGAGATTGCTTCGGACAAAAACCGTCCTCGCAATGACACTGGGCACGGGAGATTATGATGGCAACATTCATCATTGCGCGACTCACTTTCCTCGAAGCGATCCGCCGCCGCATATTGCTCTCTGCGTTTTTACTTGGCGTTGCGTTTTTGCTTTTGTACACCTGGGGTTTCTACTTGATGCGCCAGGAAGCGCTGCCGAGTGTTCCGCGTTCGGAAGTCTCGGGCGCGATTCTTCGCAGCGGACTGGACAACTTTTTGACGCTGGCGGGTTTATACGCAGTAAATTTTCTCGCGATTGCGATGGGCGCGCTCGTTTCGGCAGATACGCTTGCGGGTGAAATCGGATCAGGGACGATTCAGGCGCTCGTCGCGAAACCGGTGCTGCGCGCGGAAATCGTCTTTGGCAAGTGGCTCGGTTTCGCCGGACTGCTCGCGCTCTACCTCGTGCTGATGATCGGCGGCGTGATGGCGGTCGCGTTCATCCTCGACGGTTACGTTGTGCCGAACGTCGCGACTGGCGTCGCGCTGATTTATCTCGAAGCGTTGTTGATGATGACGGTGACGCTGATGTGCAGTAGTATGTTTTCGGCGCTGGCGACCGGCGGCGTGATCTTTGGGCTGTACGGCATCGCGTTCATCGGCGGCTGGGTGGAGCAGTTTGGCGCGCTGTTGGAAAATCAAGCGGCGGTGAACATCGGCGTCGTTTCCAGTTTGATTATTCCGAGCGAGGCGTTGTGGCGGCGCGCCGCGTACGAAATGACGCCGCCGCTCGCGCAAGTGATCGGCATCTCGTTCAACGGTCCGATGTTCACGGTGTCGGTGCCGAGTGACGCGCAGATTGTGTACGCGGTTGGCTACCTCGCGCTCGCGCTGGCGATTGGGGTGCGCGTGTTTGCGAAACGCGATTTGTGAGGCGTGAAGAACGCGAATAGGAAAAAGGCGTAGGGGCGACCGGCCGGTCGCCCCTACAATTTTAATACTCCTTCTCAAACTGCGGATGCACCCAGAGAAATTCTTGGCGTTTGTTCATCACGCGCACAAGCCCGAGGTGGCTGAACGTTGGGTCTTTGGCTTTCAAGAGCGCGTGCAATTCGCGTAACATCGCGCCTTGCGCGCGAATCATCGCGCCGTGTTCCACATGGGTAGAAGTGCCGCTGGCAAGCCAATCGCCGATTTTCGTGTTGTCGCGCAGCGCCGCGCCTCTTCAATAGAGTTTATGCAGAATTAGCCGCCTGAGTGGTCTGCCAGCGCTGCGTTTGAGCGTTCACCAACCCACAGATGGTTCGCATGATCGACGTGTAGATGGAATGTGCACAGCGAAAGCGGGTCGCCAGGA
>VGOB01000237.1 GCA_016865935.1 Chloroflexota bacterium
AGCGATTTGATCCTGCAAGTTGAAATCGCTGAGAAACCAGAAGGGTTGGCGGCTGTTCCCCAAATTGTGGGAGAAAGAATACTTGCCAATTCAACACCCGCCAAACCCTTCTAGGGAAATCAGTGTGTCAGGAATGCGCGCCGGCGCGCTCGGTTCACTCACGCTGGAGTGCGTGGACCTTGCCAACCGCACCATCAAGCAATGGCCCGCGCTCGGGGTCAAAACAAAAAACGCAAAATCAGCAACGACCAATCTGTTGAACATTCCTGAATTACTCCAGGTCGCCACTCGTTGGGATGCGTTCATTCGTTCTCAATTGTCCGCGACGGCATCGTGGTATACGCCCATTATCAGTCGGTGGGGTGAACAGAAACTTTCATGTGACGTGCCCGGCGAGAATCGGAATACCGCTCTCGGCAAGCGCCTCCGCAAGTTGTCTGCCAAAGCGGGACTGCCCTATCACTCGCCGCACAAGTTTCGCCACGGTCACGCGGTCTTTGCTTTGCAACATGCGAAGACGATGCCGGACTATAAGGCGGTCAGCATGAATCTCATGCACAGCGACATTCGCGTGACCGATGCCATCTATGCGCCCTTGGCGCAGGATGAAGTCAAGGCACGGATTGCGAATTTGACGAGTTCCACATCGGGCAGCCAGGTGGCTAATGGACAACTAACGCCGTCCACCAACCACCTGACCAATGATGAATTGCTTGACACCTTGCGGCAACGTTTGAACAGTGAAGGACACTAACCGATGTCGTTTCTACAAATGCCAATTGTCTGCTGGACTCGCGCGGCGATGCGCCTGTTCAATATCAATCTCGGCGACGCGCGCATAGTGCTGCACCATCTCAAGGCTGCTGTGACCCAACAGGGCTTGCAGCGTAAACACATCGCCGCCCGAACGGAGATAGGTTATCGCGAACGTGTGTCTGAATTTATGCGGATAGCATTTCTTCACGTTCGTCTTTTCACCAAGACTGGTGATCAACTCGCGCAGCGAGGTTTTGTTGATTGGGCGAGCATTCTTGGTCAGGAAAAGCGCCGCTGTGGGGTTGTCCGCGTCTTCGCGCTCGGCCAGGTAACGCCACAAGGCGGCACGCGCGGCTTTACCCAGGTACACGATCCTGCCCTTGCCGCCCTTAGCGCCACCGCGCAGACCGTGTTTCACTTGCACACGCCCGGTTTTCTGGTCGATGTCGCCGATGCTCAGCGCACACAATTCGGAAGCGCGAAGACCCGTATCCAGTAGCGTGAGGATGATCGCGCGATCACGCCTTCCGGTGGCGCGGCGCATCGAAAACTTGCGGCGGGTTTCGGTCTGCGCCTCTTTGCAGAACTCGCACGCCTTGAGCAAGATTTCCACCTCTTCTTTCGAGAACGGCTCGACGGGAGGTTCTTCGTAGTGCGGCGCCGGCACCGCCTTCATCGGATTATCGAAAGCAAATTCCGTGCAGCCCCAGGTGAAGAAGGACGAGAGGGTCGCCCAGGCATTGCGGATGGATTTCGGCGAGAGTGGATGGGGGCTGCCTGAAAAGCGGTTCGGCTTGTAGTCAGTGCGTAGCCACGCGAGATGTTCGCGGAGCTGGGGAGTGGTGATCAGGTCGATCCGCCGGTCTCCGACGTGATTCAACCAGACTTTGAGGTCGTGCTCGTACGTGACGATGGTGTTGGGGCTGAGATTCTCAGCGGTCTTGAATTGCAGAAAGCCGAGGATGGCTTTGGAGAGGGTCAAGCCTGACGGCCTACGGTTCATTAGAAATCCTCCTGAAAATGAGGTTCTTGAAACCGCAGACCGTCAGGTACCTCGAAAATGAGGAGCCTGACGGTCTACACTGGTGCAATAGTAGCGGGGGTCAGATTCGAACTGACGACCTTTGGGTTATGAGCCCAACGAGCTGCCGCTGCTCCACCCCGCATCGTTTACAACTGCTATTATACACCGATTCGCAAATCCGTCAAATCAGGCAACGCTCGAATTACTCGAATCACGCGATGATTGTTCGTCCGATTTTGCCTTTTGCGCTGCGACGACAAAACGAATCTGATCGTACGAAATTTCTTCAGGTAACAATTCCTTCAAGCGCGACAGAAATTGACCGTCCCAATGTTGCATCGCGGCGAGAATCTGATCGCGCACGTTCAGCTCGATGAAACGATCGGGCGCGATCCGACCAGCCGCGACGAGTTGTTCGAGATGCGCCATAATCGTGCTGGCGGCGAAACCGCGCTGCTCTGCGATCTGCGCGACGGTGAGTCCTTGCTGCGCGAGTTCGAGCGTGCGCTCGATTGTGCCGCCCGCTTTCAACGTCGCTTTTTTCTCCGCGTGTTTTTGCTGCGATGCCGACGACACAATATCCAGCGCGATTGCCGCGCGCGCGGTCAGCGTTTTCTCACCCAACGGCGTCAACGCGACGACGGGAAATTCGCCGCCGATCGTTTTTATGTACCCACGCTCGATCAGTTGCTCGATCACGTCGCCGATTTCGCGCAAAGTCAAATGCTTGAGTTTGCCGTAAAACTTGTGGCGATCATAGTCCCACTGCAAAATATCTTGGGCGCGCGAACCGCGCACGATCATCGCGATCTTGTCGCGCCCCAGCGGTCGCTTGACGGTTCGCACCGCTTCGAGAATGACGAGCGGGACCCATTCGGCGTCGCCTTCGGCGCGCCGCGCTGATTCCATCGCCGTCTCGACGTGATTGTCGCAGCAATCGGGCGCGTCCGCGCTGCCGTGATCGCCAAAGTAATCGAGAATGAATTTGCGGCGGCACGCGTTCGTCTCGGCGTACTCGATCATCTGCGCGAGCAAGCGACGTTTGTGCGCGCGCTGCTTTTCGATCCGCGCGGTGCTCGCGCGCAAATCGGGCGGCGCGGTCGAAATGATCTCGATTCCGATTTTGCCTTGCGCGTCGCCGATGCGCCGCAGGACGTTCGCCAATTCGAGTTGTTGCAGCGCGCTCCGGACGTGATGATCGAACATCCCTGTTTGTTTTTGCAATGCAATCGGCGCAAACCACGCAGGCGCGTTGGACGCGACTTTGATCAGCAAACGGTACAGGTGCAAAATTTTCTGCGGCTCGGGCGCGTCGTTCTCGATGAACCATTCTTGCAGCGCGCGATCTTCGGGCGAATAGAGCAAGATGCCGCGCGCGGGCTTGCCGTCGCGTCCCGCGCGTCCCACTTCTTGATAGTACGCCTCGACAGTGCTCGGCAGCGCGTGGTGAATCACGTTGCGAATGTCGGGCTTGTCCACGCCCATCCCAAACGCGTTCGTCGCAACGATGATTCGCGCGTCGTCGCGCATAAATGCGTCTTGTACGTATGCGCGCCGTTCGTCGTCCAAACCCGCGTGATAAAACTCGCTCGGGATTTTTATAACATCGCGGCAAAATTCGGCGATCTCTTCCGCGTCGCGGCGCGTGCCCGCGTAAATGATCGTGCTGCCGCGTTCGTCGCGCAAGATCGTGTGCAGTTCGCGCAGCTTGTCCGCGTCTTTCGGCGTATAGCGCACGCGCAGCGCGATGTTCGCGCGGTTGAAACCCGTGACGATTTTGTCGGGTTGCGACAGCCCAAGTTGCGCGAGGATGTCGCGCTGCACTTGCGGCGTCGCGGTCGCGGTCAGCGCGATGATCGGCGGGCGACCGATCGCGTCGGCGAATTCGCGCACGTGCAAATAGTCGGGACGAAAATCGTGACCCCATTGCGAAATGCAGTGCGCTTCGTCCACCGCCAGCAGCGCGACGCGCGTTTGCTTGAGCGCGTTTAGAAAATCGGCGTTGCGCAATCGTTCGGGCGCGACGTAGACGATTTTGTACCAGCCGCGCGCGAACATTCGCAGACGGCTCTGTTGTTCATCGGCGGTGAGCGTGCTGTTGATGAACGCCGCGCGCTTGTTGCGCGCGATCAGCGCGTCGACTTGATCTTTCATCAGCGCGATGAGCGGGGAGATGACGAGCGTGGTGTGCGGCAGCAAGAGCGCGGGGAGTTGATAGCAGAGCGACTTGCCCGATCCTGTCGGCATCACGACGAGCGCGTCGCGCGCGGCGAAGACGGACGCCATCGCTTCGCGTTGTCCAACGCGAAACGCAGTGAAGCCGAAATGGGTGTGAAGCGCGTCGTCGAGGTTGGGAGGAATCATAGATTCAAGATGCCGAGTCGCAAGCGACACGGCGAAGCAGATGAAGGACGCTGAAGCGTCCTGAATGAAATAGCGTGCGAGGATGCTTTAGCATCCTTTGGCTGTTCAGCAGAATCGTTTACGATTTGGTGATGAGTCGCAAGCGACACGGCGAAGCAGATGAAGGACGCTGAAGCGTCCTGAATGAAATAGCGTGCGAGGATGCTTTAGCATCCTTTGGCTGTTCAGCAGAATCGTTTACGATTTGGTGATGAGTCGCAAGCGACACGGCAGAACGGACGAAGGACGCTCAAGCGTCCTAGGTTGGATGCGCGCGAGGATGCTTCAGCATCCTTTCTCTGCTCTGCCAAATCGTTTACGATTTGGCTATCTGCGGCGCGTCCTCCAACTCATCCGCGCGTTCCAATCCCGCAACCAAATCACCGCGCCGATGATGCTCTTTCTGATTTCGCACGTACTCGATCACGCGATCCAAATCCTTTTGTCCGAACGATACCACCCCGTAGCCACGTTGCCAATCGAAAAGAAAATCGGGGCGATTCGGCAAATGGTTGATGTGATACGATGCCGCGCCCTTGATCTGTCCGACAAAATCGGCAATCGAAATTTTCGGCGGCACGGATGCGGCAATATGCACATGTTCTTCGACGCCGCCGACCGCGTACACAATCGCGCCCAGCGCTTCCGCCTTGCCAACGAGATAACCGTGCAACTCGGATTCGATTGCCGATGTAATAAACGGCGCGCGATCTTTCGTCGCAAACGTAATGTGATAGAACAATCGCCAGAACGCCATTGTTCTTCCTCCGCACTGCCGAGTCGCAAGCGACACGGCTGACAAGATCAAGGATGCTAAAGCAGCCCTGAAGAATACTCTTTCTTCGCACAAATTCCCCTTGCACGGGGCTGAGTTTTGAGCAGGGGCAGCAAGTTTTTTTCGCACAAATACGCTAGCGGGTGTATACTTGGGCACAGTCCGAATCTCCTGGGAGGTATCACATGCGACGGTCCAAGCCCACCACATCCACTTCCACTGTTTCGCCGTTAGCGCAGACGGTAGAGCGGGATGAACAAGAACAGGCGGCCCTCCTCAAGACCTTTCTTGCCACGGCACAACATTTCGGTTCTCCTCAGATTAGTGGGGGAGAAGGCATGCCCAATCCCCCGTGTTCTACCAGAACTTGAAGGCGGAAATGTTCAAAGATTTGATACCCACACGCACGACGGATGATCGCCCGGATCGCAC
>VGOB01000238.1 GCA_016865935.1 Chloroflexota bacterium
TTGCATATCATTCAGGTTCAAGTCTTCCAACATGGCTCAAGTATAAGCGGATGTGAGCAACTTGTCTATCCCAATTAAGTAGGATTGACTATTGCGAAAAGATTACCCCAAGTTATTGAGAAGATACCTTCGCTCATCGGTCCGGCGATCAGCGCGGTGTTGACAATCGGCTGATAGACCAGCGTCGGCAACAACGATAGAATGCCGCCCACGAGCATCGGCACGCCGAGCCAGCGCGCAAAATCGAAACGACTGCGCCACGCGAGCAGGACGAGCAAAAGTAGAACGACGAACGGCACGATGATCGAAAATTGCGCGAGCGTGCGGAACAAGCGAATCTGTTGCTTGATATTTTCCGCGCCGACGCCGGATTGTTTTTCGACGCGCGACAATTCTTGCGTCAGCGCGAAGAAATTCGGCGCGGTGTCAATGATCTTGTCGCGCTCGTCCAAGTAATCTTGATTTTGATCCGCGCGCCACGGAGCGGGGAACATACGCGGCGCGGCTTTGAGCCGTTTGAGGAAATCGTCAATGTCTGCCTGTTGGCAGGGAGGCAGCGAACCATAAACGATCTGGATCGCTTGGTGTCCGTACGGACTGCGATTGTAATCTTTCCAGGGTTTCAGATCGAGGACGACATTGGGGAGCGGGTCTTTGGTATCAATCCACGCGTACACGCCGTCGAGCGTGACCGAGACCCAGGTTTCCAAAAAGCGATTCGGTAGCACGATGCTTTTGATCTGCCGCCAATTGTCCAGCGTCGGAAACTGCAACGCTTTGAGCGTGTCCGGCTCCGTGATCGCGGTTTTCGCTTCGCCGGTCAGCACGCGCTCTTGCGCGCGCCGCTGCGCGAACCACCGCAAGGTTGCCGGAATCAGATCCGATTCGGTCACTTCGCGCGTGACCACGCGCTTGACCAGCGGCGCGTCGAAGATCACTCTGCCGACGTTGAACATCAGTAGCGCGATCGGCAACGTGAAGACGAAGAACAGAACGAGCAAGAATGCGATGAACTTGCGCATACGATCCTCCTTCGATAAATGATCAGCCCGTTGCGCTTCTGATTTGCGCGACGGGCTGGCTTTACCTTCGATCAGAGCGGCATTACTCTGGCAATCATTTGGTTGCCGATATTTTAACACAGACCAGGAGCGGCGTCAACTGAAATTGGCTGGTGATTACCCACAAGTGTCATTGCGAGCACGTTCGCTTCGCTCAGTGTAAACTCCGCGAAGCAATCTCCTTGCAACTTGGGGATTGCTTCGTCGCAAAAAAACGCTCCTCGCAATGACACTTTGGAGTTATGGGTAATCACCAGAAATTGGGGGATTGCGCGGGATTGATTTATAGCAGCCGGGTCCGACGGTGTAAAATTGGGAGATTGGGTGATTGGCGGCTAGTCTCCGAATCACCCAATCTCCCAATCACCCAACCTCCAACTCACCCCGCGCCCATCAACGCGAGCAACACACCCCCGGCGATCACGCTCGCCACTTGCCCCGACGCGTTCGCGCCCATCGCGTGCATCAGCAAAAAGTTTTCAAAGTCTTCTTCCGCGCCGAATTTCTGGACGACGCGCGCCGCCATCGGAAACGCGCTGATGCCCGCCGCGCCGATCAACGGATTGAAATGTCCGCGGCTGAGAAAGTTCAAAAACTTGGCGAAGAGAATCCCCGCCGCCGTATCGAGTCCGAACGCCAAAATTCCCAGCACGAGAATCCCCAGCGTTTGCACTTTGAGAAACGCGTCCGCCGTCATCGTCGAACCGACTGCGAGACCTAGAAACAAAGTCACGACATTCGCGATTTCTTTCGACGACGCGCCGGTCAAGCGCTCGACGACGCCGGACTCTTTCAGCAGGTTGCCCAGCATCAGCGTGCCGATCAGCGGAAGCGCCATCGGCACGAGTGTTCCGACGACGACGGTGACCAGGATCGGAAAGAGAATGCGCGTGCGGCGGCTGATCGGACGCTGCGTGTATGGCATCCGAATCGTGCGTTCCTTTTTCGTCGTGAGCAGCCGCATAATCGGCGGCTGAATGATCGGCACGAGCGACATATAACTGTACGCGCACACGGTAATCGGGCCCAGGAGATGCGGCGCGAGCAGGTTGCTGACGTAGATCGCAGTCGGTCCGTCAATCGCGCCGATGATGCCGATGGAGGCGGCTTCGTTCAAATTGTAGCCGAGCAAGAGCGCGAGCAAGAGCGTACCGAAAATACCGAATTGTCCCGCCGCGCCGAGCAGCAGCATCTTTGGATTTTCGAGTAGCGGACCGAAATCGGTCATCGCGCCGATGCCGATGAAAATCAGCAGCGGAAACAACTCATTGTCCACGCCGGCTTTTTTCAGAATCGTGAGAAAACCTTCTTCGGCGATCATCGGCGAGAGCGGCAGGTTGGCTAGAATCGCGCCCGCGCCGATCGGGATGAGCAACATCGGTTCGTATTCTTTGACGATGGCGAGGTAGAGCAACACTCCGCCTACGGCGATCATCACGAGTGAGCCGGGCGTAAGGTGCAAGATGCCCTGCGCAAGTTGTTCGAATGAAAGATTCATCCCTGCGACTCCTCGAAACAGATCAGCACATCGCCGTAGCGCACGGTTTGACCGGGTTGCGCCAGCACTTGCGCGACGACCGCATCGTACGGCGCTTTGATCGCGTTTTTCATTTTCATCGCTTCGAGCGTCAGCAGTTTTTGTCCGCGCGTCACGGCGTCGCCGGGCTTGACTTCGACGGACAAGATCGTGCCGGGCATCGGCGCGATCAGATCGGCGCGCGCGCCGTTGAGCTGCGGCGCAGGCGGCAGGGCGGGCGAGGGGATGTTGCGCGTGCGCTCCATCGTTTCGATCGCGGGCGGCTGGTACGACGACGCCGGACGCTCGATCGCCACTTCATCGCGCGCCCCCCCCGGCACGATCGCCGGAGTGATCGCGGCTGCGGCGATATCTTCTGCCGATGAAAGATTCACGTCGAACGTTTGATCGCCGAGGATCACGCGAAAATTATTCGCGTCAATTTCGTCAACGTCAAGCGTGTATTGTTTGTTCTTGACTTGGATTTTATAGCGGCGCATAGTTTTATCCTCTCCGAAGCGAGCGCCAACTGGAAGTTTGGCGCGTGCGTCCAATGCCGACCCAACGGCTGGGTAATGTGCCGGGCTGATGCTTCCGCATCGCGGGCGCGGCTTGCTGGCGCAGCGTAATGCGATGCGCGCGCACGGCGATTGTGATCGCGGCGAGCGCGTCCGCGTCCAAGCCCGGCGGAAATGCGCGCGCGGGCGCGGCGGCTGGCGGCGTTTCAACGGGCGCGCGATCCCAGCGCGATAAAAACGCGATCAGCACCGCCATCACCGCGAGCAGAAAAAAGACAATGCCCATTCCGGCGACTGTTAATTGTAAGCCAATTTGTAACGAGTCCATATTTTTTCTCAAGAGGGGTCAGGGGTCAGGGTACAGGGATCAAGTTCTGTACCCTGACCCCTGTACCCCGTACCCTGCCCCCCGTACCCTTTCCTCTACACCGGCATCAACCCGTGTTTCTTCGGCGGGTTTTGTTTGACCTTGGTGCGCAATACTTCGAGCGCGCGGATCAAGCGCGGACGCGTTTCTTTCGGCTCGATGATCTCGTCAATCTGACCCAGGTCGGCTGCCATATACGGGTTGAAGAATTTCTCGCGATACTCGCGCTCGAACGTTTGCAATGCCTGCGCGCCTTGAGCCGCTAACTCTTTGCGATACAACACACGCACCGCGCCGTCCGCCCCCATCACGGCGATTTGCGCGGTGGGCCAGGCGAGCATCAGATCGCAGCGCATTTGCTTGGAACTCATCGCGAGGTACGCGCCGCCAATCGCTTTGCGCGTGACGATGGAAATTTTCGGCACGGTCGCTTCGCAGTACGCGTAAATCACTTTCGCGCCGTGCCGAATGATGCCGTAATGTTCTTGATCCACGCCGGGCAAATAACCGGGCGTGTCCACGAACGTGACGATCGGAATGTTGAACGCGTCGCAAATGCGAACAAAGCGCGCGATCTTGTCGCTCGAATCAATGTCGAGCACGCCCGCCAGATGCGACGGTTGATTCGCGACGACGCCGACCGAGTAGCCGTCGAGCCGCGCGAACCCGACAATCGCGTTGCGCGCATAGTACGGATGAATCTCGGTGAAACTGCGGCGGTCGAAAATCAGATCGAGCATCTCGCGCGCGTCGTACGGCTCGTTTTCGTCTTCCGGAATGATCGAGTTCAGTTGCTCGTCCATTCGCTCCGCCGGATCGTACGGTTCGATCTGCGGCGGGTCTTCGGTATTGTTTTGCGGCAGATAACTCAACAGCAATTTCACCAGTTCGAGCGCGGCGCGTTCGTCTTCGGCGACAAGGTGCGCGACGCCGCTCTTGGCGTTATGCACCATCGTGCCGCCCAGGTCTTGCATCGCCACATCTTCGCCGGTCACGGCTTTGATCACTTCGGGACCGGTGATGAACATATAACTTGCGCGGCGCGTCATCACGATGAAATCCATCAGCGCGGGCGAGTAGACCGCGCCGCCCGCGCACGGTCCCATAATCACCGAGATTTGCGGAATCACGCCGGAAGCAAGGACGTTGCGCGTGAACACTTCGCCGTACGCGGCGAGCGAGCGCACGCCTTCCTGGATGCGCGCGCCGCCGGAATCGTTCAGCCCGATCAGCGGGATGCCGCTTTCGAGCGCGAGGTCTTGGATGTGGCAAATCTTGGTGGACTGCACTTCGGAGAACGATCCGCCGAGCACGGTGAAATCTTGCGCGTACACCGCGACGCGGCGTCCGTTGATTTTGCCAAAGCCGGTCACGATCCCGTCGCCGGGAAAGCGTTGCTTGCCCATTCCAAAATCAGTCAGGTTGTGCGTGGCGAGCGCACCCAGTTCCTGAAACGATCCTTCGTCGAGCAAGAGCGCGAGCCGTTCGCGCGCGGTCAGTTTGCCGCGCGCGTGTTGCTGCGCGATCCGTTCGGCGCCGCCACCCTGGATCGCTTTTTCGCGCAGTTCCCGTAGTTTGATGAGATAATCATTCATCGCCAACTCCCCAATCCATTAACATTTGAAAGAGCGAGGCATTCGCCTAACTTGGGTTCAGCAAGAATTCGTCGAAAACAATTCTGCCGGTCAAGTTGTGCGAATGCCTCGCCTCCGAGTTCATTATACTCCAAAAAGGCATAGAATCCAAAATTGCGCTCGTCGCGCGCTTGATAGTACCTTTCCAACAGAATCCTTGCACATTGGGCAAGAAAATCAGGCGGTGGACCGGACCGTCTGAGCCAGTGTTGGGATAACGTACGTCTCGCGCAACTTGAGCGCCATGGTTGCAATTTGGCGT
>VGOB01000239.1 GCA_016865935.1 Chloroflexota bacterium
ACGGTTCGAGCAATCCTTCGGCTTTCGCGGCGATGAACGAATCAATCGGACCGCCCCACCAAATATCGAACTGGGGATTCGCTTTTTCGTTGCGGATGCGCGTGAGCGCCTCGCCGCTGGACAGACGAATAAAATTGACCGTGACGCCGGGGTACTTGGCTTCGAACTCTTTCTTCATCCCCTCGCACCAAACTTGTTGCGGGGTGCAGAGCAAGTTGAGTTCACCTTTCAGCACTTTGGGCGCTTCGGTTGGTTTCGGTGCAGCGGTCGGCGGAACAGCAGTCGGCTTGGGTGCATCGGTCGGCTTGGGCGCCGCGGGCGCCGCCGTTGGTGGTGCAGCGGTGACGGCTGGCGCGGGCGCAGGCGCGCACGCGGCGACAATCACCAGCGCGACCAGCGCGAGTAAAACGAGTAACTTGGAACGCATTTGTTCTTCTCCTTTTCGAAATTCATTTTGGTATTTTTGGAACCGAAAGATCGAATCGTCGAGTCAACATCACCCCTTTCGCCTTTGGTATTATCTCGGCTGTGAGAATTGTGACAAGGATGCCGCGTTGGAGCAAACTGTTCCAATTTCATTCTATCACAAATCGAGCGACTTGGCGAATCGGAGAAGACGCCCATTCGAACAATTGCGCGCGCGCGATTCGTCGGTGTTTGTCAGTTCAACACAGCGCCAGAAAAACGGAATGTAGGGCGATGAGATGAACGTCTTCGATGACTTGCACCGAGTCCGAAGGCACGCACACGCACACATCACAGCGTTCTTTCAGTTTTCCGCGCGAGCCCGTCAAACCAATGCGCGTCAATCCAAGTTGCCGCGCCGTCTCCAGCGCGCGCAGAACGTTCGGAGAGTTACCGCTGCCGCTCAGCGCGATCACGACGTCGCCCGCATCTGCCAGCGCCGCCAACGGCTCAGCAAAGATCGCGTCGTAGCCGATGTCGTTGGCGTACGCGGTCAACGCGGGGATATTATCGTTCAGGCAGATGACGCGCATTCGCGGCAGATTCGGCTGGACGGTGCTTTTGAGTAGATCGTTCACGATGTGTGCCGCGTTCGCCGCGCTGCCGCCATTTCCAAAAACAAAAATCTTCTTCCGCTCGGCGCGCGCTTGTTTGAGCATTTCGACGATCTGCGAGAGGGGCTCGCGTGGAACAACGGATAACGCTTGAATGACTCGGCTGAAATGATCTAGCGCGTCAGTCATCCTTTGCTCCGCAACAAATGTACGTTTTCTTCGCGAAAGAGAATTCCAACCTGGCTCCCCTCAGAAAAGATGCGACTCGCCCAGGGCTCATAATCTAGCACCACGAGCGTCTGACTCCCAACCTCGATCTCGTACTCCACAAACGATCCCAGATAGATGGCTTGGCGCACTTCGCCTCGCGCCAGTCCCTCCTCGTCACGCAAGCGAATGACTTCGGGACGCAAGACGGCGTAGACTTCATCGCCCGCACGGAATTCGCTGGAGCAGGGTACGTTCAGCGTCCACCCCAGGACAGAAACACTTGCTCGATTACGCTCAGCGTCCACCGCGACAATTGTCGTCTCGATGAAATTCGCGCGCCCGATGAAATCGGCGACGAAGACCGAGGCGGGCGTCCCGTAGATCTGAATCGGCGCGCCAATCTGTTCGACGCGTCCCTGGTTCATCACGACGACGAGATCAGAGAGCGACATCGCTTCGCTCTGATCGTGCGTGACGTACACCGCGGTAATGCCGAGCCGCCGCTGCAAGCGGCGGATCTCGGTCCGCATCTGCACACGCAATTTCGCGTCCAGGTTCGAGAGCGGTTCATCGAGCAGGAGCGCCCGGGGCTTTAGCACCAACGCGCGCGCGAGCGCGACGCGCTGCTGCTGCCCGCCCGAAAGTTGATTGGGCATCCGCTGATCCAATCCGACCAGGTTCATCAAGTGCAGCACCATCTCGACGCTTGCGCGGATTTCAGCGTGAGTGTGTTTTTGCAGACGCAAACCATACGCGATGTTCTCGAAAACCGAGAGATGCGGAAACAAGGCATACGATTGAAACACCATACCGATGCCGCGCTCGTGCGGTGGCAGGTTCGTCACATCGCGCTCGCCGATGCACAGCGTACCGCCGTTGGCTTGCTCCAGCCCGGCGATGAGGCGCAGCGTTGTCGTTTTGCCGCAGCCGGAGGGACCGAGCAGTGTAACGAGTTGTCCCGCCGGGACGCTGAAACTGACGTCGTTTACGGCAACAACGCCGCCGGAGAATCGTTTGGTGACGTGGTCAAGTCGCACGCCGACGGATTGCAAAGTTAGTGTGGTCACTGGTATACCTCATTTGAAATCACGCTTGCAACTCTAGCGTCGTTCCCATTTGTCGGCTGACGCGATACGCGATCAAAATCGCGGTGATCATCGTGACGACGACGATGGTCGAGTACGCCGCGGCGACGCCAAAGCGACCCTGGTTGATTTCGGCAAGAATCGCCGGGGTGACGAGTTTCCAGCGCGGCGAGACGAGGAAGATGACCGCCGAGATCGCGGTGATCGCGCGCACGAACGAAAAGACCAAGCCGGAGAAAATCGCCGGGATGATCAGCGGCACGACGACGCGGCGCAGCGTCGTCGGCAGGCGCGCGCCCATCACTGCCGACGCTTCTTCGAGCGACGGATCGATCTGGCTCAGCGCGGCGATCCCGGCGCGGATGCCGACCGGCATATTTCGGAAAATGAACGAGATGATGATGATCGTCGCGGTGCCGGTCAGAACAAGCGGCGGCGCGTTGAACGCGAGAATATAACCGACGCCGATGATCGTCCCAGGCACGGCAAAACTGAGCATCGCGCCGAACTCGAGCAGCCAGCGCCCCGGGAACGGTCGCCGCACAAAGATGTACGCCATCAGCAAACCGATCAGCGCGGTCAACGGCGCGGAGACCACTGCCAAAATCAGCGAGTTGATGTACGGTTCAAATCCCAAGTTCTCGATGAAAAGGTAATGCCGGAGGGTCAAGGTATAATCAACTCCCCACACGTTCGCAAAACTGCCGACGAGGATCGAACCGTACAGCAAAATCGTCGTCATTGCCCAGAGAATCACGACGAACGTCGCGCCACTGGAGATCAATTTATCATTCCACGGACGCGAGCGTCCCGATGATTTGCCGGTGATGGTAACGTACGATCGCTTGCCGACCCACTGACTTTGCAAATAGAACGCGATGAGCGATGGCACGAGCAGAACAACGGACAACACCGCCGCGCCCGGTGGATCGTACAAGCCGGTGATGCGCATGTAAATCGCGGTGGACAAAACTGAATAGTCGCCGCCGATTACCATCGGGTTGCCAAAATCGGCGACGGAGGAAATGAACGCGAGCAGAAACGAATTCGCCAAGCCGGGGCGCATCAGGGGCCAAATGACCCGGAAAAATGTCTGGCGTGGTGTTGCGCCCATCGTCGCGCTCGCCTCTTCGAGCGACGTGTCGAGACTGCCGAGCATCCCCGCGAGGACGAGAAACGCGACCGGCATTTCGGAGAGCGTTTGCGTGAGGACCAAACCGGGCAGACCGAAGATCGCGCTCGTCCGCACGCCGAACAGACCGGCGGTGATCAAGCCGTTGCGCCCGAACAACAGAATCGCCGCGAGAGCCAACAGGAACGGCGGCGTGATGATCGGCAAAATGGCGAGTGCGCGAAAAAGTCCTTTGAACGGGAGCGCGACGCGCTGCATCGCGTACGCGAAAATAAAACCGGTCAACGTCGAAGTGATGCCGACGATCGTCGCCAAGAGAATCGTGTTCCAGAGCGGCACCCACCAATTTCGCAGGGCGAGCATTTCCTGCCAGGGCTTGAGCGTCAAGTGCCCTTCGTCGTACACGCTGATGCTGATGACCTGGAACAGCGGATAGATGATGAAAAGTAAGACGAAAAGAATTCCGAGACCAACGGCGCCGATCAACCACAGATCGACGCGTCGCCAACGCGAAAAGAGTTGCGGCATGGCGCGATGCTCCAACAGACGTGATGGGATGCGGATTGACGCGGAGGAACGTAGATAAAGAAATCTTTTCCGCGTTCCTCCGCGTGGCTGTGGCGTACTCCGCCACAGTCAGTCCGCGTCCAAATGCTAATGCGCTTATTTGGGCAAGTTGCCGACTTCGTTCGTCCAACGCGTAACGAGGCGTTTGCGGTTTTCGGCTGCCCAGTCGAGTTTGTAATCAATCGCCTTGACGTCGCTGACCTTGACACTTTCCTTGGGCACCGCCGCATTCGGATTCGTCGGCACCTGGAACGAGTTCGCGGTCGCGGCAAGTTCCATCGCCTTCGCGGTGAGCGTCCAATCAATCAGCGCTTTACCGGCGGCAGGATTGGGCCCGCCCTTGAGCAAAGAGACGCCGCCGATTTCATAGCCGTCGAAATCTTCTGGGATCACATAGTTGATCGGCTGACCTTGCTTCATAAACATAATCGTGTCGTGCGCGAAGTTGATGCCGATCAACGCCTCACCCTGACCGACGAGCGTGATGGGACCCGGACCCGATTTGGTGTACTGTGTGATATTCTTGTGTAGCGCGGCGAGATATTTGAACGCCGCGTCTTCGCCCATCTTTTGGACGAGCGTCGCCATAATCACGTACGCCGTGCCGGACTGCGCGGGATCAGACATCGCGATCAAACCTTTGTACTCCGGCTTGATCAAGTCCGCCCACACTTTGGGCGTCGGCAGATTCTTTTGCTTCAACAGATTCGGGTTGACCGTGAATCCGATAAAGCCGACGTACATCCCCGTCCAAAAACATTCGGGATCTTTGTACTGCGCCGGAATATCTTTGGCGTTCGGCGAGCAGTACTTTTCGGTCAATCCAGCCAACTTGGCTTGGATATGCGGATCAACGGTACCGCCCCACCACACATCGGCTTTGGGCGCGGCTTTTTCCGCGGCGATGCGCGTGTACGCTTCGCCGGAACCGATTGCGACGTAATCAACTTTGATGCCGGTATCTTTGGTGAACTGCACCATCGCGGCTTTAACCCATTCTTCTTGCGGCGATGCGTAGACAGTCACCGTGCCGCTCGCTTTTGGCGCGTCGGTCGGCTTGGGCGCGTCGGTGGGTTTCGGCGCGGCAGTCGGTGGAACTGCCGTGGGCTTGGGCGCGTCCGTGGGTTTGGGCGCGGCAGTGGGGGGGGCAGCTGTCGGCGCAGGGGTGGGCGCAGGCGCGCACGCGGCGACAATCACCAGCGCGACCAGCGCGAGTAAAACGAGTAACTTGGAACGCATTTGTTCTTCTCCTTTTCGAAATTCGTTATGGGATCTTCGGAATCGAGAAATCGAATCGTCGAATCAACATCACCCCTTTCCAG
>VGOB01000240.1 GCA_016865935.1 Chloroflexota bacterium
TGGGTTTGGCTCTTGGGCGGACATGATTTGTTCTCCGAGACAGAAATTTCAGCCAAGAGTTTAATCCATCACCGATACAAATGTCAACTCAACCTGTTTGGTTCTGGCTTGTCCAGATTAGGATAAAATCAGCGAAGGAGGTGATGCAAGCGATTTGAAATCGAATAGATAACAATCGTTTTCACCCGACCAATTTTCGAAGAGGAGAAGAAAATGAAAAAGTTCGTTTTGTTTGCCGTGCTTTTGATCGCGGTTCTCGCCGTCGCCTGCGCGCCCGCGCCAACGGCGACGCCAGTTCCCAAGCCGACGGATGCACCCAAGCCCACGGCTGTGCCACCCACGGCAGCACCCAAGCCAACGGACGCGCCCAAGCCGACGGACGTACCGAAGCCAACGACCGCGCCTGAGCCGACCAAAGCCGCCGCCGCGCCCACCGCGACGGTGCCGCCGATGAAGTGCGACAAGTTGCCGAACGCGCCGACGGTCAAAGCCGGCGATTTCGGCTCGAAAGAAAAACCGATCGTGATCACCTTCGTGCCGTCCGGCGATACGGCGCGCATCGCCAAAGCCGGTGATGCGATTGGTGAATGTTTGAGCAAGATGACCGGCTTGACCTTCGACAAGGTTCAGGTTGGCACATCGTTCGCGGCGTCCATCGAAGCGATGGGCGCGAACAAGGCGCAAGTCGGTTTCCTCAACACTTTCTCGGTGTTGCTCGCGCGCGAAAAATATCAGATCGAACCGATCCTCGCGGTGTTGCGCAAGTACAACACGAACGCGATCGATCCGGACAAGGGCGAAGTCGGAAAATTGTTGCCGTACTACAAAGGACAATTCATCGCCAAGAAAGATTCCGGCATCAAGTCCTACGCCGATTTGAAGGGCAAGACCTTCTGCTTCGTCGATCCCAACTCGACTTCGGGTTACATTATTCCGCGCATCATCTTGCTGGCGAATGGCATCAACCCGGACAAGGATTTCAAAGCGGTCGTGAATGCCGGCTCGCACAACAACGTCGGTCTCGGCGTCTACAAGGGTGACTGCGATGCGGGCGTGTCGTACGTGGACGTGCTCACCGATGTCGCCGCCAATCTGGCGAAGACGTTCCCCGACATCGCGGATAAAGTCGTGCCGTTCGCGCTGACCGATCGTATTCCGAGCGACGGCGTGCAAGTGACCAAGGGGATGGATCCCGCCGTTCGCGCCGCGATTCAAGATGGCTTGTTCACGATGTCGAAGGATCCGGGCGGCAATGCTGTGCTGCGCGGGCTCTACACGATTGACGGGTTCGACAAGATTGACATCAAGTTCTACGATGACTTTCTCGCCGTGCTGAAGAAAGCCGGAATCGATCCCGCCACGCTCGTCAAATAGTCTGTCTGAAAACCTGACAGGCCTTGAAAGGTCTGTCAGGTTTTCGTGGTTTACGGAGTCGTTATGCTCAAGGTCGAACATCTTTCCAAAACGTATCCCAACGGAACGCAGGCGCTCTACGATGTGAGTTTCCAGGTCGAAGACGGCGAGTTTCTCGCGGTGATCGGCTTGAGCGGCTCGGGCAAGTCCACGTTGTTGCGCTGCATCAATCGTCTGATCGAACCGACGGCAGGTCAAGTCGTCTGGAACGCCATTGACATCACCGCCGCGCCGACCTCGGAACTGCGAAATATCCGGCGTCAGATCGGAATGATTTTTCAACAATTCAATTTGGTCAAGCGTTCGCCGGTGATGACGAATGTGTTGTCGGGGCGGCTGGGTTACATCAGCCCGTATCAAAGTTTGTTCAATTATTTTTCGCCGGAGGATCGCCGCCGCGCGCTGGCGAATCTCGAGCAGGTGGGCTTGAGCGAAAAAGCGTACGTGCGCGCCGATTCGCTTTCGGGCGGACAGCAGCAGCGCGTCGGGATCGCGCGCGCGTTGATGCAGGAACCCAAGTTGATTCTCGCCGACGAGCCGGTCGCGTCGCTCGATCCGGTGCTGGCGCATTCGATTCTCAAGTACCTGGAGCAATTGAACAAAGAGCGCGGGATCACCGTCTTGTGCAGTTTGCATTTTCTCGATCTGGTGCATCGGTACGCCACGCGCGCGATCGCGCTCAAAGACGGCAAACTCGTTTTCCAAGGTTTGCCCAAGGAAATTGACGACGCGCAGTTCAAGGCGATCTACGGGCAGGAAGCCGAGCGCGTCTCCATCGTTTGATTTTCGATTTTCGATTGCCGATTTTCGATTGGCGCATACGAGTCAATCGAAAATCAAAAATCAAAAATCGAAAATTGGAAATCCTATGAACTCATCTTCCTCGAATTCCTCTCGCGCGATCTTCGCGGCATTTCTCTCGCTGCTCATTCCCGGCGCGGGACAATGGTATCTCAAGAGCCGTTGGCGCGGCATCACGATTTTTGGCGCGACGATCACGCTCGCGTTCTTGATCAATTGGGGTTTGGACAATTTCAAGATCGGGCAGATCGTCGCGGGCGGCGTCACGACGAGCTGGCTGTGGATCGTCTTTGTGCTGTTCGCGGCGTGGAATATTTTCGACGCGTACCGAATGGCACGCGGGGAGCCGTCTTTCACGGGGCTGGGCGTGGCGGGCGCGGCGGTGATTCTGTACACGCTCGCGTGGAATGTGACCGACATCAACCTGGATCGCCTGATCACGCGCTTGCCCGATGCCGCCAAAGTGGCGCGTAATCTGGTGCAACCCGATTTGTTTTTCCAGGATGACGCGGGCGCGTGGCACCCCAGCGAAAACTTTGGCGACATTTTTGGCCGGGTGGAAGACCAACCTGCGCCGGAGTGGCTGACGCGATGGGGCTTGGTCGCCGAAGACCAAAAGGTGCCGGCGTATGCCGCCGGAAAGCTGATCGAAACGATCGCGATGGGTTTGCTCGCAACGCTACTCTCTACGATTCTCGCGTTGCCGATCAGTTTCTTCGCCGCGCACAATATTATGGCGCGCTTGCCCGGCGGCACGATCATTTATTACGTGATGCGAACGATCCTCAACGTCGTGCGCGCGGTGGACACGGTGATCTGGGGTCTGCTCGTCATCGTGTGGATCGGCTTGGGCAGTTTCGCCGGAGTGATCGCGCTGACGATTCACTCGGTTGCCGCGCTCGGCAAATTGTACTCGGAAGAGATCGAGCACATCGATCCGGGACCGATCGAAGCGGTTACCGCGAGCGGCGCGAATTTATTTCAGGTGATTCGCTACGCGGTCTTTCCGCAAATCATTCCGCCGTTTCTGGCGTACACGTTGCTGCGCTGGGATATCAATATGCGTATGGCGACGGTCGTCGGTTTTGTCGCGGGCGGCGGCATCGGCTTTTTCGTGCTGGAGACGATTCGCAAAGGCGGGTACGAACAGTACGCCGCCGCGCTGTGGGCGATCGCGGTCGTCATCATCATCGTGGACTATATCAGCGCGAAATGGCGCGAGCGGATTCTGATCGGCGAAACCAAAGTCAGCGTCGCCGCGCCCAAGCCATTTTACAAATCGCCGCGCGCGATCGCGTACGCGATTTTGGGAATCATCGGCTTGGTGTATTGCTGGGACGTGACCAGGATCGATCTGCGAACTTTGTTCGAACCCGCGCCAACGTTCGTCCGGCTGTTGTACGATTTCGTCACGATTGATTTGACGCCGGACATTGTCGAGATCGTCGTCAAGCAGATGATCATCACGATTTTCCAGGCGCTCTTGGCGACGACGCTCGGCGCGCTGCTCGCGCTTCCTTTCAGTTTTCTCGCCGCGCGCAATTTGACCGGGCGCAGTCGTTTGTCCGTGTGGATTTATTATCTCACGCGTTTCGTGTTCGACGTGCTGCGTTCCATCGAAGCGCTGTTGTACGTCGCGATCTTCGCGTTCTGGGTCGGCATCGGCGCGTTCGCCGGAACGCTCGCGCTCGCGGTGACGACGTTCGCGCTGATCGGCAAGTTGTACGCGGACGCGATCGAGAATATTGATATGGGTCCGATGGAGGCGGTGATGTCCACCGGCGCGACGCGTTTGCAAGCGATCGTCTACGCGATTCTGCCGCAGATCATTCCGCCGTTCGTCTCGTACTCGATCTACCAGTGGGACATCAATGTGCGTATGGCGACGATCATCGGGTTCGCCGGCGGCGGCGGCGTCGGTTTGTTGCTCTCGACGTACTTCGGAATGTTGCAATATCACAAAGCCGGGACGGTCGTCGCGCTGATCGTGATCGTCGTCGCGCTGATGGACTTTGCGAGCGCGAAGATCCGGGAGCGGATGGTGTAGTGGGGGGCGAGGAGCGAGGAGCGAGGAAGGCGGCGCGGCTGGTGCAAAGTCCCTTGACAAGCGAATGAATTCGCGGCAACGATGGCACAAAGCCCGCCTGCGCGGGCTAATTCAGCCGACGAAGGTCGGCTTCGTGATGTTGTTGTTGCGACTTCAGTCGCCCGATCTGACTTTGCGCGCGGTTGCCAATTTGCGAACTGCGTGCTATACTGAAAGCATAAGTTTGGCTTTGTCCCGCAGGGTGCGGAAAACTCTGTTCGACGGCACGACTGATTGACCTGTTGCCAAGGAGGCATTGGGTGGTTAGCGTTTGCGCGTGGGGCGAAGTGAATAGCTGCTACGAGGATTGTGCGGGTTTATCAAGCACCTGTCGTTTGGCGCGTCTAGGAGACGCGCGTGAGCGGCGGGTGCTTTCTCGTTGTGCGGATTGACTCCATACAATCAAGTATAGAACAATTCAATCTCTTGGAGGTGACACCATGAACGTGTTTATTAGTTGGTCAGGCAACCGAAGCAGAGAAATTGCGCGGGCATTGCACGGGTGGTTGCCCTTAGTAATCAACGCAGTGAGACCGTGGATGTCTGAGGCAAGCATTGAGGCTGGTACAAGATGGGGCAAAGTCCTGGCAGAGAATCTTGCTACCACGAAAATCGGAATCATCTGCCTGACACCTGAAAATCTAGACGCGCCTTGGGTATTGTTTGAAGCGGGGGCGCTTTCAAAGACACTTGACGACGACACTCGTGTCGTACCGTATATTCTTGGCCTCAAGAAAACGGATCTCACTGGTCCCTTCAGGCAATTCCAAGCCAAGTCTGTCGACCAAGAAGACACCAAGAGTATGGTGCAAACGATAAACGAGGCTCTAGGTGGGCTGATGAAAATTGGCTCAAAACAGCCCGTCTTCTCGGTCTGCCGCAATCTCGATTTTGTTCCTGTTAACGCTGCAGGCTCGAGTACCTGGTCAGGTATTGTCGGCAGTTCATGGCGCAATC
>VGOB01000241.1 GCA_016865935.1 Chloroflexota bacterium
AGACTTTCAGTTTCAAACGCAGTTGTGAGTTGGTCAAAGCCTTTCTCTTGACTCATCTCTCCCAACTGTTCCGCCAAACCTCAACGGCACTCGCGACCTTTTTCCACCAACTGGTGCAAGCAGTTATCTTGATGGGACATCGTGACCGGCGCCGCTCACCAGCTTAAGTTTACGGATATGGGCCGTACCCCTACCGTCGCGTCTCCTCCGGAGACGTCTCCTCAACGCGTCAGCATCCTGGATCGCCGTTGTGTCCGCAGCAGGGTTGCCGCAAAATGAAGCGGCGGCTGAGATTACGAATGATGACGAAAAATTTTTGGGGCCACGGCGGCGGCGCGCTCAAATTCGTGATGTACTCTTCGATTGTCCCGCGTCGTTGTCTTGCTTGCACCTGTTTTCTCCATTTTGGCACCTTTGGCTTGTTTGGCACCTTTGGCTTGTTTGGCACCTTTGGCTCGTTTGGCACCTTTGGCTCGTTTGGCACCTTTGGCTCGTTTGGCACCTTTGGCTCGTTTGGCACCTTTGGCTTGTTTGGCGCCTTTGGCACCTTTGACTACGCCGTTTCTCCCACCACACGCACCTGGATCATATTCGTCCGTCCCGCGATTCCCGCCGGCGCGCCGCCCGTGATCACGACGCGATCGCCCGCCTGCACCAGACCTTGCGCGAGCGCCGCGGCGATGCCTTGCGCGACGATCTCCTCCGTCGTCTCGGCGCGCGCGATCCGCGCCGAATAAATCCCCCACACGAGCGCGAGTTGCCGTTGCGTTTTCTCGTTTGCCGTGACCGCAAAGATCCGCGTCAACGGACGATGCCGCGAAATCATCCGCGCGGTAAACCCGCTGAACGTCGAAGTGATGATCAAGCGCGCGCCCACCTGCTCCGCGATTTCGCACGTCGCATCGCCGATCGCGTCCGTCACGCTCATCGCCGCGCTGTCGAATTTGCGCGCGCAGGATTCGAACTGCCGGCTCGCTTCGACTGCATCCGCGATGCGCGCCATCGTTTGCGCCGCCGCCACCGGATATTTGCCAACCGCCGTTTCGCCGGAGAGCATCACGGCGTCCGTGCCGTCGAGAATCGCGTTCGCCACGTCGCTGGCTTCCGCGCGCGTCGGGCGCGGATTTTCGATCATTGACTCGAGCATCTGCGTCGCGGTGATGACGGGCTTGCCCAGCGCGTTCGCCTTGCGAATGATCATCTTTTGCGCCAGCGGCACTTGCTCCACGGATAACTCCACGCCCAGATCGCCGCGCGCAACCATCACGCCATCGCTCGCGTCCAGAATCGCGTCGATCCGCTCCACCGCTTCCGGTTTTTCGATCTTCGCGATGATCGGAATCGCCGCGCCGCGCGTCGCCAACCATTGCCGCAATTCGATCACGTCGTTCGCGCTCCGCACGAACGACAGCGCGAGGTAATCCAAATCGTGCGCGACTGCGAACGCGGCGTCGGCGCGATCTTTTGCCGAGAGCGCGGAAATTTTCAGCGACACGCCGGGCAAGTTGACGCCTTGGCGCGGCTTCAACTCGCCGCCGGTGATGACGCGCGTCCGCACATCGGTCACATTCGTCGCGACGACTTGCAATTCCAGCAAGCCGTCCACCAACAAAATGCGATCGCCCGCGCGGACGGCTTGGGGCAGTTCCGGCAGATCGATGTGAATCCCCTCCGGCGAACCATCCACTGCGCGCGTCGTCAGCGTGAACGCCGCGCCCGGCGTCAACTGAATCGCCCCGCGCGCGATCGCGCCGACGCGAATTTTCGGGCCCTGCAAATCGCCCAGAAGCGCGACGAGCGTGCGCTCTTCACGCGCGAGGCGCCGGACGCGCGCGAGGCGCGCCGCGTGCGTCGCGTGATCGCCGTGCGAAAAGTTGAACCGCGCCACGTCCATTCCGGCGCGGATCAAGCCGCGCACGATTTCATCCGAATCGGACGCGGGACCCAGAGTGCAAACGGTACGCGTGCGTGGCTGCGTTTTCACTTGGCGCGTTTAACCCAGACGAAATCGGCAACTTCGCGGCTGAGCGAAGCCACCTGGTTGCCCAGACGCAATGTCAAGGGACCTTGAAGCGGCGCGATTTCCACGACGCTGATATGCGCGCCGGGAACGATGCCGTGCGCGCCCAGGTATTCGAGTAGTTCGCCAACGTTCTCGGCATACTCGGAGATGCGCGCGACGATCACGCGCGCTCCGGCGCGCGTCGCGCTGAGTTGCGTCAGTTGGTCGCGGGAGGCGCGCGCGTTGCCGGGGATCGGATTGCCATGCGGACAAGTTGTCGGATAACCGAGTTGCTTGTTGAGCAACTCGAACACTTTGTCCGACATCGCGTGCTCCAGTTTGTGCGCCTCCGCATCCGATTTCGCCCAATCGAATCCCAGGATGTCGGTCAGCCAACGCTCGACGACGCGGTGGCGGCGCTGCAGATGTTCGGCGATGGCTTGCCCTTTCGGCGTCAATCGGATTTCCTTGTGATCGTCGAGTTTCACGAAACCATCGCGCACCATCCGCTTGAGAGTTGCCGTGACGGTAGGTCGCGAGACGCGCAACGCGTCCGCCAGGCGCGCGCCAATGACGGGCTGCCCTTCCCCCGCCAGCATAAAGATGATTTCCAGGTATGATTCAGTCGTAGGCGTGGTCATCGTTGCCTCCGCTTCGCTCGAATTGTGGCTTGACGCACATTGATTATTAGTGCCTACTAATATTTGGCGTATGAGCAAACTCACGCCGGATTCCGCTCGTACCTATTATACTCCAAAGCGCGCGCGTGTAAAATCGGTGGGGGATCGCTTGGCGTCGGATCGGGCGACCAAAAGTCGCAGCAACAAACGCACAACACTTGGCGCGAACGTCGCCGGTTCAAATCGGCGTCTGACAAGGTGAAAAATCGGTTAGAAACCGATTCGCTTTGCGTCAACCGGATTCATCGAGTTTCCACCTCAGTGAGCCGTCGTTGTCAAACGGCGGCGGACGGACTGCGCGTCCGGCGATTCTGTGGTATAATTCAATTGACGCCATCCTATTTCGGAGGTTTCCGCAATGACATCTCAACAAAAACTGATTGTGTATGTCCTCGTGCTCGCCAACATTCTGATTTTCTGTTGCGGTCTGCCGGTGGCGATTTGGTTTATGCTTCCCAGCGAAGATCAAACGATCGCCAGCGCGCCTACGCCTGCGCTCAAAGCCGCGCCGACATTTCCACCCACTGCGATTCCCAGCCCAACGCTTCCCCCAACCACGGCGACGCGCGTCATTCCACTCCCAGCAACGCCGGTGCTGACACCGGCTGAGCCCGGCTGGACTTTGCACTCTCTGCCCCAGGATGGGTTTGCGATTTCCGTGCCAACTTCGTGGGCGGCGCAACCTTCCGATCCCGCCGCGCTCGCGTCGTTGATGCGCCAAGTCCAGGAGAAAAACCCGCAGTACGCCAAAGTCCTCGGCAGTCAAGCCCCACAGATGGCGGCGGCTGGGATCAAGTTTATCGCGATTGACTTGACCCCGCAACCCGAAGCGCCGAATTTCGCGACGAACCTCAACGTGCTGCGCCACACGATCCCCTCAGCAACGACGTTCGACGCGTACGTCAATACGAACGTCAAGCAATTGCAGGACAGCGGCATCGCCAAATCAATCACGCGGCGGCGCGTCAAGTTACCCGCCGGAGACGCGGAAGAAATTCGCTACGCGGCGGCGATGGCAATCACCGGCGCCGAGAAAACCCAAATGGCGCTCACGCAGTACTTGCTGGTGCGAAATCAGCAAGGGTACGTTTTGTCCTTCACAACCGATCCCAAACTCGACGCGAAATATTTTCCGCTGTTTGAAAAAATCGTGCGGTCGTTGCAGTGGACGCAGTGAAGGGAAAAGATGAAAGATGAAGGATGAAGGATGAAAAGATAAAATGGCAAAGATCGAATTGATCAACATTAGCAAAACTTTTCAGCCGCGCGGCGCGAGCATATTCGCGATTCCGTTTCCGGGGCGTGGCGCGACAACCAGCGCGCGTGCGCGCAAACCATTCAGCATCGAAAATCTGAATCTGACGATTCCGCACAGCCAGACGATGGTGATCCTGGGTCCCAGCGGGTGCGGCAAAACGACCTTGCTCAAAATCATCGCCGGGCTGATTCCACCCGATGCCGGTCAGGTGTTGTTCAACGGCAAGGATATGAAAGACGCGCCGCCCAGCGACCGCCGGATCGGAATGTTGTTTCAGGGCTATGCGCTCTATCCGCACCTGACCGTCAAAACGAATATCCTCTCGTACTTTTTCTTTCGCAAGAAAACGCCGGAACTGGACGCGCAAGCGCAAGCGAAATACAAGCGCACCGCCGAACTGCTCGGCGTCGAAATCGAGTATCTGCGCGACCGGATGCCGCCGACGCTTTCCGGCGGCGAGCAACAACGCGTCGCGCTGGGTCGCTGCATCACGCGCGATCCCGCGCTCTTTCTGCTCGACGAGCCGTTCTCCAATCTCGATCCGAAATTGCGCGAGCGCTATCGCGTCAACCTGAAAACGTTGCTCACGCAGTTCAACATCACGACGGTCTACGTCACGCACGATCAGCAAGAAGCGTTCATCCTCGCCGATCTGATCGCAATTATGGACGCGGGCAAGATCGAGCAAGTGGGAACGTACGCCGAAATCTACACGCGTCCGCGCAATCTGTTCATCGCCGAATTTTTGAAACTGGGAATCGAAACGCCGCCGATCAACTTGCTCGACGGCGCGCGCATCGCGCCATCGCTGGCGGGAATGAAAATCGGCGCGCGCCCGGAGGATGTGGTTGTGTTGCGCGAGTCAAAAGAAAATTGCTTGCCCGGCACCATCGTCACCAAACTCCCGCTCGCGCTCAAAGGAATCACGGTCGTGACGGTGCGCGTGGGCGAGAGTGAAGTGGTGACGCCCATTCCGATCGCGCAAGACGCGCAACTCAACGACACGGTGTGGCTGGGATTCAAAAAGTATCACGTGTTTGATGGCAAGACCGGATTGCGAACGCAGACGGTAGAGCCAATGAGCCAATGAACCAATGTGCCAATGAGCCAAATGAAAAAAATGGTAACTACTCAGCCCATGCAACTTTTTAGTGGCGTCGAGATGACTCGACCACAATATACAGTGGTGCCACTTCTGAAGTTCTTGAGCAACTATGGCAACGACCACAACATCTAGTAGCCAAGCGCGTGACGGCTACTAAAAAAACGGGCAGGCTGAGTAGTTAC
>VGOB01000242.1 GCA_016865935.1 Chloroflexota bacterium
CTCAGGTCGCCTACCGGTATCAGGGTTGCCATGATTATCGCAGGTGGTGGTATCAAGCCGAGTCAAACGGCGGTCAGATTTTCACAAGAGTTTCGCCGGCGTCTCCCCTGAAAGATTGAGATGATACTTGAACGGCTATGGTATCGTCTGGTGTGGTCATCCATCGATTATGCCACAACAAGACAATTTTACGTAAATTACAAATGTGTCCTGACATCAGACCTATACGAGTATTTCCAGACAAAGCTTCATCAACATTTATCAATACATAGCAATGATTATTACTGGTGCTTAGAATTCCTGCCTCAATAACTTTGCCCCGGAATTTGTACTCAGGGATGGTCTGAGTACTAGGAATAATCCAAGCACTGCTTTGGACCATTCCTAACAGAAGGACCATGCCTGTTAGCGCTCGGTAGATGATCTGTTTTTTCTCCATGACATAGTCTCCCAATCGTTCCATACAAGTGCCATTGATCTCGGAACATTGAACAAAAAGGAACTCAAGCATAAAGCAGAGCAGGTTTTCAGAAAACTCGTCCAGAGATTTTCACTGATCGAGATGATGGCTTTTGGAAAATCAAAACGTACTCGTGCGCCTTGTTGATCCGAAACACATACGGATAACCGAGCGGGCGCATATTGTTGTACTCGTGGCGGCGATCCCAGATGATCAGATCGTCAAAAATGAAACCGATTTCCTCCATTTTGCGCGCCAGGTCAGAATGAAACGGATAGAATTTGTCTTTCTTCCGCAGGTCCATCACGACAACGGCGCAATATTTGCGCGGCTTGAGCGCGCGCAGCACGGGACGAAATATTTCCGCCAGCGCGTTTAAGAATTCGTCATAGTCCGCGATCTTTCCTAGATCGAGTTTGGCGTCGCCATAGTGCCGGCTCTCTTTGTAATCCGCCGTGCGTTTTTGTAGTAGCACATCCCAGTACGGCGGCGATGTGACAACCAGGTCAACTGAGTTTGGAGAAACGTATTTGAGCAGATTGCGCGCATCGTCGCAGAAAATCTTGCTGGTACGTGCGCGCGTGCTGAACAATTCGCGTTGCCCTAATCGCTTTTCGGCAATCGCGACAAAATCGGCGGAAAGTTCAACCCCAATTCCCGTCTTGTTCAAGCGATCTGCCGCGATGACCGTCGTTCCAACTCCGGCAAACGGATCGAGAATTGTAGAATCTCCCGGCGCGGTGAAACATTCGATCAGACGTTGCGCGAGTTGGAGTGGGAACATTGCTGGATGCCCCAACTCCATTTCTTCTCTCGATTTTTTGATGTCGCTCCAAATGCTGATCGAGTTTTTCGTCCACGTCTTGCCATCCAATTCGTTGGCGCGACGTTCACTCGGCTTTGCTGGAACACGCGCCGGTGCGACGACCGGCGCAATCAATAATTCCGCTTTGGCTTCCTTTACGCGTTTCATCCTTCCGCCTTCATCCTTTCCCACAAAACTGCGTCACCACATCCCACAACACGCGCGTCCCAAATTCCAAATTCGCGACGCTGATGCGTTCGTCGTGATTGTGCGCGAGCCCGGTCATCGCCGGACCTTCGTACCGCATCGGGACGAAGCCCAGGACTTGCGTGCCGAGTTGCGTCACGCTTTTCGCGTCCGTGCCGCCGGTGATCAAGCCGGGCACAAGTCGCGCGCCGGGATCGCGTTCTTCGACGACTGCGCGAATCGTTTCGAACAAGGGCGAATTCGGATCCGATTCGAGCGCGAGAAAGATTGGCGCGAATTCGATTTCGATTTCATTGCCGATCACCGCGCGTAATTCTTGTTCCAGCGATTCGCGCGTGGTGCCGGGCAAAATGCGGCAATCCACCTTGCACTCGGCTTCGCCGGGGATGACGTTGATTTTGCTGCCGGCGCGCAGAATCGTCGGCACGGCGGTATTGTGGAGCGACGCGGCGAGGCGGCGTTTTTGCGGCGCGGCAATCGGCAGCGCGGCGAGCGCGCGTTCGTGTTGCGCCGGATCGAGCAGAGCCAAAACGTTCTTGCGCATTTCACCGTCCACGCTGCGCGCCAGCGCTTCGATGCTGGCGCGCGCGGACGCGCAGGCGCGCAAGGGTAGCGGCGTTTCGATTAACTGGGCAACCGCGCGCGCGAGTGGCAAGAGCGCGTTGTGCTTGCTTGGTTGCGACGCGTGACCGGGTTCGCCGCGCGAACGCAACGTAAAGCGCGCGCTCCCTTTTTCCGCGGTCGAGCAAAAATAAAAAACCTGATCGCCCAAGACGAGACTCGTGGGTCCGCCTTCGTTGATGGCGTACTCGGCGCGGATCAGCTCGGGATGGTTTTGCGCGACCCAGCCCGCGCCCATCGCGCCGCCGGTTTCTTCGTCAGCGTTCGCCATCAAAATCAAATCGCGTTTGAGCGGCAGTTGCGCGCGCTGGATCGCAAGAAAAGTGATCAGTTCCATCGCGACCATTTGCTTCATATCCGTCGCGCCGCGCCCCCAGACGACCCCGTCCACCAAATCGCCGGAGAAAGGCGCGCGCTGCCACTTGTCCGCTTCGGCGGGAACGACATCCACGTGTCCCATCAACAGCAACGGCGGCAGAGTGCCATCGCCTTTCAAACGCGCGACGAGGTTGCCGCGCCCGGGCGCAGATTCGAACACGCGCGCTTCGACGCCATCGCGTTTGAGTTTCGTTGCGATGTATTCGATGCACGGCGTTTCGTTGCCCGGCGGATTCGTCGTATCGAATCGCAGGAGGTCTTGCAAGGTCGTCGTGACTTCGTTGATGATTTGATTCCAGTTCATTTGTCTCCGTTTCGTCGGCAAGTATACAAGTAAATGAAAAAGTAGACAAGTAGACAAGTATTTTGCTCGACTTGTCTACCTGTCTACTGTCCACTGTTCGCGATCCACCGTTCACTCGACGTGGCGCGGATCGAGCGCGTCGCGCAAGCCGTCGCCGAGATAATTGATCGCGACGACGGTGAGGAAGATGAACAAGCCGGGAAAAATCGCGATCCAGGGCGCGATCACCATTTGCGATTGCGCGTTCTTGAGCATATTGCCCCAGGTCGGCATCGGCGGCTGAATTCCAAAGCCGAGAAAACTGAGCGTGGATTCGGTGAGGATCGCGTTGCCGACGCGCAGCGTCGCGGAGACGATGATCGGACTGGCGGCGTTCGGCAAAATGTGTCGCCAGATGATGCGGTTATCTTTCGCGCCGGACATTCGCGCGGCATCTACGAATTCTTTTGCCTTGAGCGACAAGAATTGTCCGCGCACCAGGCGTGCCGCGCCGTTCCACGACAACGCGCCGATAATCACGATAATCAGCAGCGGGCCGCCGCTGAGCTCCGGCAGGTTGAGCGAGCGCAAGAGTTGCGCGACGATCAGCAGGATGAACAGATTCGGGATCGCGAGCATAAAATCGTTAAAGCGCATCAGGGCGTTGTCAATCTTGCCGCCGTAAAATCCGGCAATCGCGCCGACGAGCGTGCCGATCGTGATCGCGATGAACACGGCGGCGACGCCGATGACGAGCGAGACGCGTCCGCCGACCCAGATCCGCATCATCAGATCGCGCCCCAGTTCGTCCGTGCCGAAGAGATGCGTGAGCGAAGGCGGTTGCCGCCGCAGTTCGACCGGCGCGTTGTACGGATCGTAACCGAGAATCAGGGGAACGAAGACGCAGCCAAGGACGATGACTGCCAGCACCGCCGCGCTAAACATCGCGGGCTTGTGCTTGCGAAAGCGCCGCCACACCAGCGCGCGCATTGATTCTTGGCGAGTGGTGTTGATTGACGAAGTAAGTTGAATCATTGCCTTATTGGGTGATTGGGTGACTGGGTGATTGAAGCGGATCCCAATCACCTAATCACCCAATCACCTAGTCACCTAGTCACCTAGTCACCTAGTCAAATCTGATCCGCGGATCGAGGAACGCGTACACGATGTCGGTGACGAGCCCGAACGCGATGATCAGCGTCGCGCTCATCATCAGCACACCCATCATAATCGCGTAATCCGCGCGCTCGATGGAATTGAAGAACAGGCGTCCCATCCCGGGCCATGAAAAAATGATTTCCGTCAAGAGCGCGCCGTTGAACAAGCCGGGAATTTCCAAGCCGATGATCGTGACGAGCGGCAGCACCGCGTTCTTGAGCGCGTGTTTTGCGATCACCGCGCGTTCCTTCAACCCCTTGGCGTGCGCGGTGCGGATATAATCCTGCAACAACACGTCCAACATTCCCGCGCGCATATAGCGGACGTGCCCGCTGAGATTGTGAATCACCAGCAAACTGGCGGGCAAAATCAAATGCGTGAGCCGATCGGTCAGAGAAAACGCTTCGCCGATGGTGTACATCCCGCCGCCGGGTAACAGCGGACCGCCGGTGCTTGGATTCTTGATCGTCACATTGAAAATGATGATGAGGATCAAGCCGAACCAAAAGACCGGGATCGAATGACCCATAAACGCGATCGTCGTCATCACGTGATCGAACCACGAGTACTGGCGCACGGCGGAGACGATGCCGATCGGGATCGAAATCGCAAGCGCGAGGATGAACGCGATGATGGAAAGGTACAACGTGTTCGGCAAACGCTCGCCGATCTCGACGAGCGCGGGGCGTTGCGTGACGAGCGACGTGCCCCAGTCGCCGCGCAGAATCGCGCCGAGCCAGTTGAGGTACTGTTGATGGATCGGCACGTTCAACCCCAGTTCTTCTTTCAAGCGTTCCAGGTCTTCGGGCATGATGTGGGGGTTGTTTTCGTACGCGGCGAGCGGTCCGCCGGGAATCGCTTGCATCAGCGCGAACACGGCGATGCTGATCGCGAGCAAGAGCGGAATCGCTTGCAAAATGCGGCGAATGATATAGCGCGTCATAATTCAAGGATGAAGACGGAAGGATGAAGGATGAATGTCATTGCGAGCGGTTTCTGCGAAGCAATCCTCAGCCCGCTATTTGGGGATTGCTTCGGACGAAAACCGTCCTTGCAATGACATCCTAGTACCGTGTCTCATAAATAATCCGACGGTCGCTGTGCTGGAAAATGCTTGTTTTCAGGCACTTTTCGAGCGGTCATAGTCGGAACACTTATGATACAGGGTACTAGTATAATGTTTCATGTGGGAAAAGCAGTTCGTAGTACAATGATGGTGAGCCAAGCATGCGCCGCACCGAAGCCTTCGCTCCGTGGCGCACGCTGGAGCCAGGAGAGACTCGACGTCTCCTCCTG
>VGOB01000243.1 GCA_016865935.1 Chloroflexota bacterium
CGCGCAACTATTCGATCCCGGTGTTGATGGCAGCCGGCGTCATCGCGATCCTGCTCGGCTTCGTCGGCAAACTCGCCGCGCTCGTCAACACGATCCCGGTCGCGGTGACCGGCGGGCTCGCGATCTACCTCTTCGGCGTGATCGGAATGCAGGGCGTCGCGTTGATCCAATCCGAGCGCGTCAACTTGTTCGATCCGCGTCAACTCGCAATCGGCGCGACGATCTTGGTGCTCGGCATCGGCGGCAACCTGGGTCTGAAGGATGGCTTGTTCCCGTTCCCGATCCCCGGCTTTTTCCCGAACGGCATTCCTGCCATCGTCTTCTCCGCCATCGTCGGCATCCTGATGCAGTTGCTGTTCCTCATTCTTCCACCCAAGATGTTCGGCGTGCAAGAACGCGAGAATATCAATCCGTAAGCAGTAGCCAGTAATCAGTATTCAGTATTCAGTTTGCAGTCTGAATACTGAATACTGAACACTGAACACTGATCACCGAATACTTGGAGGCACAATGCTCCCTACTCCCGGTCTTCCTTCCTTCGATTACATCAAACCCGCGTCGCCTGCTGACGTGACCAAAATGTTACTCCAGCATGATGGCGACGCGCGTTTATTTATGGGCGGCACCGATGTGTTCGTCCGGATGCGCGATGGTTTCATCGCGCCGAAATTTTTAATTGACATCAAACGCTTGCCCGGAATGACCGCGATCAAATTCAGCAAACGCGCGGGCTTGACGATTGGCGCGGGCGCGGATATGAACTCGATTGCGCGGCATCCGGCGGTGCTCGAACATTATCCGCTTCTCGCGCAGGCGATTGACGCGGTTGCGGCGTACCAACTTCGCACGCGCGCGACGATGGGCGGTAACTTGTGCAACGCGTCGCCCGCCGCCGACACCGCGCCTGCCGCGCTCGTGCTGGGCGCGAACCTGGTTTTGTACAGTCGGCGCGGTGAGCGCGTTGTGCCGGCTGAAAAATTTTTCCTCGGACCCGGCAAGACCGCGCGCAAGTCCGGCGAATTTTTACTGCGAATCGAAATTCCTCCGTTGCCCAAAGGCGCGGTTGGCACATATTTGAAACTGGGTCGCAACGCGCACGGCGATTTGGCGATTGTCGGCGTCGCGGTGCTGGCTTATCCTGACAAACCATCGAAATCCGGCTACGCGTTCCGCATCGCGCTCGCGTCGGTCGCGCCGACGCCGCTCCGCGTTCCAAAAGCGGAAGCGATTCTCGCGTCGGCGCCGCTCACGCCGGAAGTGATCGCGCGCGCCGCGACTGCCGCGATGGAAACCGCGCAACCGATCAGCGACGTGCGGTCGAGCGCGGAATATCGCCGCGCGATGGTGCGTGCGCTGACGCGGCGGGCGATTGAAGAGGTTGCAGGTTCAAAGTTCAAGGTTCAAAGTTGAGTCGCCGGACAACCTCGAACCTCGAACCTCGAACCTCGAACCTCGAACCTTGAACCTTGAACCTTGAACCTTGAACCTTAAACTCAGATGAAACTCACTTTGGAGCCGCCACGCGCGCGCACGTTACCGTCGCTCTGGTGGGCGATGTTTCTGATTTCGCTCCCCTTCGGCATCCTGGGATTCGTAATGCCGATCTACGGCAAGGAACTGGGCGCGTCGGCGGTTGAAATTGGCGGACTGTTCTCCGCGCTCGCGCTCGTGCCGGTTGTCATCCGTCCGTTCCTGGGTCGCGCGTTGGATCGCTGGGGACGCCGCCCGTTTTTGCTGATCGGCTTGGGTGGCTACGTCGCGGCGATGATCGTCTTTTGTTTGGCGAACACGGTGCCGCTGTTGACGACTGCGCGTTTCATCCAAGGTGTGGGGCAAGCGTTTCTCTGGCTCGCCGCGATCACAATCGTTGCGGATATCGCGAGCGCGACCGGACGCGGACGCGATTTCGGTCACATTGACGAGGGTGTGAATCGCGGCGCGCTGATCGGCACGATGCTGGGATTCGCGGCGATTTTCACGCTGGCTGGTTTCAAACTGAAATTGGCGCAGGCGTGGTTCTGGCTTTTTCTCGCGTACACGATTCCCGCGCTGATCGCGTTTGCAATCGCGTGGCGCGGCATCGGCGAAACGCGTCCGGACGCGACGCGCGCGCCGATTGCCAAACAACCGTTCTCGCGGCAACTCGTCGCGTTGATGGGCATCGTCTTTGCGACCGGCGCATCCAGCGCGATGGTGTGGCCCCTGCTGATGATTTTTCTGCAAGACCACTTGCACGCCGATATTCGCGCGCTCGGGTTCGCGTATCTCCCGGCGGCGCTCCTCAGTTCGTTTCTGCCGTCGCGCCTTGGGCGCATCGCGGATCGTTGGGGGCGCAAACTGCCGATGATCGCCGGACTGATCGTCGGCGCGCTCGCGTCCGCGCTGATTCCGCACCTGGGCAGTCTCATCGCGCTCGCGCTTTTATGGGCAGTCGAATCCGCGAGTTACGCCGCGGCAACGCCCGCCACGCGCGCGTTCGTCGCCGACATTGCGGGCGAGGATGTGCGCGGCAGCAGTTACGGGCTGTACACGTTCGCGTATTTTCTCGGCGCGGCGGTGGGACCGCTCGCGGGCGGCTGGCTGTACGACAACATCAGTCCCGCGACGCCGTTTTATCTCAACACGATTGTCTTGCTCATCGGCGCGGTGCTAGTGGCGGCGGTGTTGCGCGAGACGCGGGGTGTGAGACGTGAAACGTGATGCGTGGTGCGTGATATGAAATCGAAACTGTTTAAGGAACTTGAGGCAAGCGTGCGTGAAGGCGGCGCGATTTTGCGCGGCAAGGTTGCGCCTTCACGCAAGTTTGTTGTAAACAAAACTGACGTGAGACGCATTTGCGTAAATTATCGTCTCTCGCAAGGACGGTTTGCCGCGCTACTTGGCATCAGCGTCGCGACGCTGCAGAATTGGGAGCAGGGACGCCGAGCGCCCAAAGGCGCGGCGCGCGTATTGCTTCAAGTTGCCGCCAAGCATCCCGAAACAGTGTGGGATGTGGTCAAGCCCGTCGTCGCGCAAAGCAAAACCGATGGCGCAAGGCGAATTGCACGCGCCGCGCGCGTGGGCAAGGTGTTGCGCGTCTGATGGCGCGGTGTTGGTGGCGGTGGTGTTGCGGGAGACGCGCGTGGTGATACGTGATGCGTGATCAAATTGCTCCCAAAGTGATGGAGGATCCCCTTTCTGGATTCCAACCATCAATCGAGCCATAGCAAGTTGAGCAACATTTCGATTTCGATATGTAGGAGGATACGATGCGCGAGCCAAAGCAAGTCATCGTCGGGGATACTCAACCTGATCTACCCGGGTCACGATCACGTAATCGTGGCCTAGCCAAAGCATTGGAGTGGGTCCTGTATTCGATTGGTCTGCTATTATGTTTGGGTATCCCAGTATTGGGCGGTAGCTTTTTGCTTGGACAGGATGCATCAAGCGCGGCACCTGTCGCAAGTGCTGTACGTACCTACTTCAACGAATCCATCAAGCCCCAAGAATACGACAAACTGGAAGTGAACTTTGGTGGACGGTTTCTCGGGCTGAACCAATTTACCAATCCTGTTTCGGAAGCGGAGAAAGCAAATGGAGTGAAAGAGAAGCTGGTAGTACCTCTCCAGTTTATCTATCGCGAATCGCAAGCAGCGGAGTGGAAGGATGCTGCATATACGTTATGGTTGGAGAAGCGGACAGACTGGAAAGTGGTAAAAGCCGAAAGGATCAAATAGATCATGCTTGATGAACGTCATTCAGTGTATTGAGAGTAGCATTCTGATTTGACGCATCACGCACCACGCATCACGTTTCCCAAACAGGAGCATACAACTTGACCAACCACACAACCTACTTCGATACATTCTTGCAAGCGAACCTCGACAAGTACATCGGCGAGACGGCAAGACTCTGCGCGCAACCCAGCGTCTCCGCCAAGAACGAAGGCGTGCGCGAATGTGCGGGACTCGTCGCGCAAACCTTGGAGTCGCACGGTTTTCGCGTTCAGACGTGTGAGACAGCCGGTCAGCCGGTCATCGTCGGACACCTTGACGGCGAATCGGCGCGCACGCTCATGTTTTACAACCACTACGACGTACAGCCGCCCGAGCCGCTCGAACTTTGGACGACGCCGCCATTCCAACCGACGATTCGCGATGGCGCGCTGTATGCGCGCGGAGCAAAAGACGACAAGGGCGAGTTCGTCGCGCGCTTGGCGGCGGTGGATGCGATACGCGCCGCGAACTCTGGCAAGTTGCCCTGCGGGATCACGTTCGTCCTCGAAGGCGAAGAAGAAATCGGCAGCCCGCACATCGCGCAGTTTGTGCGCGAGCATACCGATCTGCTGAAATGTCACGCGGCGATTTGGGAGGAAGGTGGCGTCAACTTTGAAGGTCATCCCGGCACCGCGCTGGGGCGGCGTGGTGTTCTTTCCGTCGAACTTGCGGCACGAACGCTGAACTTTGACGCGCATTCCGGCGCGGCTTCGATGCTGCCGAACGCGGCGTGGCGGTTGGTCAACGCGCTCGCATCGCTCAAAGACGGCGACGAACGAATGCGTATCCCCGGCTTTTACGATCACGCGCGTCCGGCGTCGCCGCGCGATCTGGAATTGTGCGACGCGCTGCCGGATCGCGAGACGTGGCTGCGGAAAAATTTCGGCGTCAAGGAATTTGTCGGCGGCAGAAAAAACAAGGCGTTGAATCGCGCGGTGTTCCAACCGACGTGCAACATCGCCGGTATCACGACCGGTTATCAGGGCAAGGGAATGAAGACGGTGACCCCGGCGCACGCGTCAGCAAAATTAGATTTCCGTCTCGTGCCAGATCAAGACCCCGACGACATTTTCAAGAAACTGCGCGCGCACCTTGACGCCGCCGGGTTCGCCGATGTGACCGTCACTTGGCTCGGCGCAATGTCGCCCTACAAAGCATCGCCCGGCGATCCATTCATCGCGCTCACCGCGCGCACTGCTGAAGAAGTGTACCAACTTCCGTACGAGATCGAACCAATCGGCGGCGGCAGCAGTCCGATGTACGCGTTCGCCGCGCCGCTTGGCAACATTCCGATTGTGACCGCAGGCGTCGGCTATGCCGACAATCGCACGCACTCGCCGAACGAGCATGTGCGATTCGGCGATTTTCTCAACGCGTCGCGTCACATCGCGCGAATTATTGATGGGTTTGCGGATCTTTGAACGTAATCGTTCAGGTGTCATT
>VGOB01000244.1 GCA_016865935.1 Chloroflexota bacterium
TTGAATGAGTTGACTTGGGCATATTGACTCCATCGCGATATTCGGTGCGTCAATCCTACCAGAAATCCGTCCAGAATCCAACTCGCGCGTGTCTGAAGTCAAAAACCACAGAATCCGTTAGAATCAGCGATTTTCCACTCCAACCGCGTTCGATTGACGCGACCGGCTTGACGCTGGGCGCGATCGCAAATCTCGCGCTCAAGACGCTCTACGTGCACGGCACACTCCTGGGTCACGAGATCGCCGACATTTTGAAATTGCCGTACGCGACCGTCGTGGACGAAGTGCTGGAGCATTTGCGCCGCGAACGCCTCGTCGAAGTGAAAGGCGCGACCTCCGTCAGCAAAGCGGCATATCGGTACGCGATGCTGCAAAAAGGGCGGGCGCGCGCGCGCGAACTGATGCGGCAAAATCAGTACGTCGGTCCCGCGCCCGTACCGTTGGCAACCTACGCCGCACGCGTGTCCGCGCAAGCATTGTCCGGTCAAACGATCAGCGACGAGTCGCTGCGCCGCGCGCTCGCGCCACTCGTGCTGAACGACGCGCTGATCAATCAACTGGGTCCGGCGTTCAATTCCGGCAAAGCCGTTTTCATTTTCGGCAACGTCGGCAACGGCAAGACGACGATTGCGGAATCGCTGGGCACGATCCTGCCCGGCGCGATTTGGATTCCGCACGCGCTTGACGCGGACGGTCAGATCATTCGATTGTACGATCCCGCGCATCATCACGCCGTCGAAGCAAAAGCCGCGCCCGAACGGACGACCGGCGCGCTGCGTTATCTCCCCAGCCAGGGCGAGCAATTCGATCAACGCTGGGTGTTGATCCAACGCCCCTTGATCGAAGTGGGCGGCGAGTTGACGCTCAAGAATCTCAACGCCGTGTTCGATCCGGTGACGAAATTTTACGAAGCGCCATTCCAACTGAAAGCGAACGGGGGCGTATTTCTGGTGGACGACCTGGGACGCCAGCGGATTCGACCGCACACCTTGTTGAATCGCTGGATCGTGCCGCTGGAAAAACACATCGATCATTTGACGTTGGCGGGCGGACAAAAAATTGACGTGCCGTTCGACGTGCTGGTGATCTTTGCGACCAACTTGAATCCCGAAGATTTGGTGGACGAGGCGTACCTGCGTCGCATCCGTTACAAGATCAACGTGCCCGATCCAACCTGGGACGAGTATCGCGAGATTTTCAAGCGGGAAGCGGCAAAGCGCAATATTCCGTACTCGGAAGAAGGTTTGCAGCATTTGATCGCCGAGTACTACAAAAAACCAGGGCGCCCTGCGCGCGGGTGTCATCCGCGCGATCTGCTCGAAGGATTGGCGCATCTCGCGCGCTTTCGCGGCATCGCGCCGAAAATGTCCAAAGAGATGATCGATCTCGCCTGCCTGCCGTACTTTTTGAAGACGCAGGGTGAATAGACGAAGGACGGATGAACCTGTGAGGTTTTGGAAACCTCACAGGTTTTTTAGTGCGGCGCAAACTGAATAACCCCGCGTTTGCCATTCACCAGCCACTCGGCATCCTCCGCGTTCAAGCGCGCGATTTCCTCCGCGCGCAAGCCGACGATCAACTCCGCTTTCAACGTTCGCGCCGCGACGACTGGCGCGGGAAAATGCGCGACCGCGTCTTCAAAGCGCGTCGTCGGATCCCAATGACAATCGCCGATCAGCCGCCGGTAATTCGCGTCTCCCTTGCAGATCACGAGCGTCGCGCGCGCGAGCGTCGCGCGTAAATCGTCCGGCAGATCGTGAAAGAAAAATCCGGTCACCCAGAAGGGATGATCGCTCAAGACGAGGCGTCCCGCATTCAGCGCGGTTGCCAAGCCGCGCGCGAGCTGCCGCAATTCCGGCGCGTCCGTTTTGCCAAACGCGTCAACCGATGCGAGCGCGTCCGCGATCAGCGCGTCCGAAACGAACAGCGGTTGCGGCTTCAAGTGCAGCACGATTTCGGCGGCGAGATTGTCGCGCAACAAAAAATCCGCCAGCGCGAGATCGAAACATAATTCCGTTCCCGCATTGTCGCAAATGAAATGAATGACCGACCTATCCCCCTTGCCCCCTTTCCTACGAGGAAAGGGGGAGAGTTGCTTCTCTTCCCTTGCATGAATGCGGGAGAGTTGCTTCTCTTCCCTTGCATGAATGCGGGAGAGTTGCTCCTCTTCCCTTGTATGAATGCGGGAGAGTTGCTTCTCTTCCCTTGCATGAATGCGGGAGAGTTGTTCCCCTTCCCTTGTAGGGAAGGGGCTGGGGGTTGGGTCGCGCAAAAATTCCCATACGCGCGCGCTATCGTCCACGAGCAAGTTCGCGCGCTCGTCGGCAAACGCTTGCGCGACGCGCGTCAGCGCGAGATGACTCTGATCGGCGCGATTGCCCCACAGACTTGCGCGCAAGAGGGTGAGAAACGCGCGATCGGTCTCGCGCGGCAGTTGCTCTAGTGTTGCA
Source organism: Chloroflexota bacterium (assembly GCA_016865935.1). GTDB lineage: Bacteria > Chloroflexota > Anaerolineae > UBA4142 > UBA4142 > VGOB01. Next base: position 2,451 of record VGOB01000244.1, read on the forward strand.
TTCACCGCGCGCGGCGCGCGTTCGGGTTGCAGTTCCGCGCGCTTGACCGGCGCGAAGGGATCGCGCGCGTAAAAATCGCCGGACTGGAAATAGCGCGTATGCTCCAACACGCGGCGATAGAAAAACGCTTCCGCCCAATACCACGGCAGATCGAGCCAGGTCTTGCCCAGATGTGCGCGCGCTTGCGCGTTCCAAAATGCCTGATCGTCTGCGTCTTCGCGCACGAGTTGCATCGTTCCGCCGACGATTTCCTCGCGCAGCGCGCGCAACGCCGCGACGATTGCGGCGGGATAATCGTTCGTCGCAATGACGTTGTCTACGATCCGCGGGATGCGCGTCTGAAATGTTTTCTGCGCGAACGAGCCGGGTTCGGAGTTGAGGAGGAGGGGCGGTAAAGTGGTTGGCATAGTGTTAATTTTTTTGGTGCCGTTGCTTGGAACCGTCGGCTGTGCGCGCAAGTGGCGTTAGCGAGACAGTGTCGAAGAATTATTGTGCTGTCTTTGAAAGCACCAGCAAGAACTCAGATTTCATTCCTTCTGGATTTTTGTTTTTGCGCCGACCGAATAGCTGCCGATTCTTGATCCGATCTTCAAAGATGTGGACAAATGAGAAACCGCACTCGCCAAAGTATTCGAGAATGATTCGCCACGCTTCGACTTCAATCCCATCTACTTTGGGGCTGCCTATAAAGATGCACGCGCGACCGGTCGGGCGCAAAGTCTGCATCGCATTCTCCAGCGCGCGCAGCGTATAACAAAAATACGAATCGAGCAACGCTCTCAGATCGGCGCGGGTAATCTGTTGACGCACGCGACTCAAGGTCGGCGTTTCGACAATTCGATCCGCGCGGCGATAAGGAATCTCTAACTTGCCCAATCGTTTGATTTCATCTTCGCTATGTCCCAACCAATACAGTTCCAATTTCGACGTGCGAATGTATTCTTGCGCTTGGAGATAAGGCGGCGAAGTCAGTACACAATCCGTCGTGTACTGACTATCCAAACGCATCGTTGCTGAATCTACCCCCGCGTAGGCGATCACTTGGTTTGCATTTCCCTTGAGCAATAGTGCTGTTTGCTGAACGCGCTTCAACGCATCGAAAGCCACACTGGCAATTGCATCGTCCAGTTGTGCTTGCCAATCTTGTTGTACAAGCGTTGCGATCTCGGCAAGCTTGGACTTCGATTTGAACAATTTGGGCGTCCGATGCTCTGCGTATGAAAACTGCTTGCTCGCCTTGAGTAACGATGCCTCAATGAGCATTGTGTACGGCGTACGCTCCGCTTGCTTCAGCCAACCCCAATAGCATCCCAGTCGTTCCAATACTTGGGGTGGATACCAGTACGAAAGATTGGACCACTCTGGGAAATATTGGGTTTGGCTTCGCTTCATTGCCTCGACGGATTGTCTGAGAACATTGTGATCTAGAGCTGTGTGTCGAATCTGCAACTTGAGTGGAACGATTCGCCCCAACAGCGGATTGAGATCGAGCAAGATCGCGTTGCGTTGGCACAGTAGGGCTTCTAGCCCTACTGTTGCCGAACCTGCAAATGGATCGATGATCCAGCCACCTTCAGGAGAATACTCGCGGATGCAATATCGAACAACTTGGGGGATAAATTTGGCGGGGTAATAGTACAACGCATGGGTCAAATACGTCGTATCTTCGATTTCAGGAATTAGCGCGCGGAAACTAACCAACTGGGGTTCCGCAGCGAGGTGTTGCTCCGGTGTAGTTTCTAGGAGACGAATTTGATAGGGTGTGGCGAGTACATCACGCGCAACTTTTTTTTTACTTCTGTGCTGGCTTTTTTGATATATCGCCCGCAGAAAGAGCAAATCTCGGATATACAAGGTCTGATCGGCAGGAGACCTGACGGGGAGAGTATCTTCTTTCCACAAAGTTGCAACCTGCGGCGTCACTTGATCGATAGATTGCTGGAGTGTGGCATACGAGGTGAAATCGTATTCAAAATTCAGTGCAGCACATTTCTGATTGAGCAGTTGAATATTGGATGCCCCGCGCAAAGTTTGAGCCTCAATTTCGAGACTCGCCAAAGCATAGGCGACCCACAAGTCATCCCATTTTTCTACCGCTTGGATGATTTCTTTTACCGCGTTGAGGTTACCTGACTGGGAGTGGTCCCATTCAAAGATACTGGTGAGAATCTCGTCAATACCGTATGCCATTTTCAGAGTGATGCGCTTGGCCACGGTGATTCCTTCGTCTATTTTCTCGAACGCCTGACGATCCAAATTGGTCAAGTTTCTTAGCGATGCGTATATTTTCTCAATCGTCGAGTTTCTCTGTTGAGCATCGCGCTGATCCCAGATGCAGACAAGATACAAAATTTGATCTGCAGGCACCTTCTGAAAACGCAATAATGCCCTCAACAAATCCACCAACGATCCTTTGGCCGTGGTGCCTCCCGTGTCGTCGCGAGAGCGCAGCTGCATCAGGATTATTCTATGCGCTTCAGGATTGACCCCCATCACATCCACATCGTTTCTCAATGGCTTGGTAGTTCCAAATGATCTCTGAAGAGTGGGAATCATTTCCTTTGGGCGCATATAAAGGTTAGGGGAGGGGGACGACACGGCAACGGAAATACGGTAAACTTTCGGATGTTCGCCACAACACCGAAAGGAGTACCGTTCCCG
>VGOB01000245.1 GCA_016865935.1 Chloroflexota bacterium
TGCGGCAATAGCAAGTGTCAACATTCATGGATGCAGTTTCTCCCAGAGGCGATTGACCTCAGGATAACTGCATTACCGAACGTCAACAACTGTGAATCAAGCTTTCACCCGTTACAGGGACACTACCCGAAATCTTCGAACACTTTGGAAATATCCTCCGGCGCGATCCCGATGCCGGTATCCGCGACCGCGACGCGAATCGTGTCGTCGATCAGGCGCGCGCTCAGCGTGACGCCGCCTTGGGGCGTAAAGCGACTCGCGTTCGTCAGCAAATTGATCAGCACCTGGCGAATTCGCACCGCGTCAATTTGCACGGCAGGCAAATCCGGCGCGACGTCAATTTCCAATTCCAGTTTTTTCGCGCGGTACAAATTGTTGACGACGCTCACCGCGTCATCCAGCACCGCGCGAATATCGGTTGCCGCCACCGTCAGACCCAGTTTGCGCGCGTCGAGCGCGGAGAGATCGAGCACGTCGTCAATCAGCGCCGCGAGATGGCGACTGCTCTGGTGAATCTGCTCGATGTCGGCGGATAATTCCGGCGACCAGGTCGCGCCGATGTACGTCTCCGGCGCGTTCGCCATCGTTTCGCTAAAACCGGTGATGATGTTGATCGGCGTGCGGAGTTCGTGGCTGACGTTCGCCGCGAATTCGGCTTTGGCGCGCCGCGCGGCTTCCGCCGCGCTCTGCGCTTCGATCAGCGCGTAATTCATTTTTTCGATCCGGATGTACGCGTCTTCCAACATCTTGAGCGTGCTCGCCAGCGACGCGCGTTCGTTACGCAACTGGCTCAACAACGTATTCGCGCGCGTGTAACTATTCCGCATCCAATCGAGCGCGAGGCGCATTTGCCGCGAGCCGATCCACGCCGCGCAGCCGGTCAGCAGCGTCAGCAAGACCGGCGCGATCACCGGCTCGTCCAACCAATCCACATTTTGCGCGCGCGCGACCACGAGCAAAACCGCGCACGCGATCCCGGCGACGACGAACACGTTCGCGCTGGAAACCAGGACGCTGGCGATCACGATCACGATCGGGAAAAAGTACTGCGCCGCGCTCGCAGGAAAAGCGAGTTTCTGAAACGCGATAGCGGCGATCAGCGCGCCGATCAGACATACCAACGCCAAGCGTAAATTCCGTTCGCGCCACCCGATCGCCAAAAGCGAGCCCAGCCCGAGAACGAACGGCACGACCGAATATTGCGGATGCTCGTACACCGCGATCAACATTCCCCACGCCAGCACGAAAACGATCGCGCTGATTTCCCAAATCGTGCCGCGCCGCAATTCGTTCAAGTCGCCGGACTCGCGTGGGCGGGCGATCCGATGCCAAAGTTGTTTTGCCAGCATAGTTACCTCGCGTTCACTTTAGCGCAAATCGCGCGGGATGGCAAATGGCAAATCGCGGATAGCCGTCAGCCGTCAGCCATCAGCCGTCAGCCGTCAGCCATCAGCCGTCAGCCGTCAGCCGTCAGCCATCAGCCATCAGCAATTCATAATTCGCAATTTGCAATTTGCAATTCGCTATTCGCAATTCGCTATTCGCTATTCGCAATTCGCTATTCGCCATTTGTCATTTCGCTTTTCTGTGGTAAAATACGCGGCAGGCATCTATGCGTATCCTCATCTTGTCTGATATTCACGCGAACCTGATCGCGCTGGAAACGGTGTTGCGCAACGCCGGCGAGTTTGATCGCATCTGGTGTTTGGGCGACATCGTCGGCTATGGTCCTGAACCGAACGCGTGCGTCGAACGCTTGCGCGCGTACGATTTGGTTTGCGTCGCCGGAAATCACGATTGGGCGGTGCTGGACAAACTCGATCTGGAAGAATTCAATCCCGACGCGCGCCGCGCCGCGATCTGGACGCGCGATCAACTCGCCGGGCAAAATCTTGATTGGCTTCACTCCTTGCCGGAATATCTGCCGGCGCAAGCCGACAAGTTCACGCTGATTCACGGCAGTCCGCGCTATCCGATCTGGGAATACGTGCTCACGCCCGCCGTCGCGCGCATCAATTTCGATTTCTTCGACACGCAGATTTGTTTGATGGGTCACACGCACGTGCCGGTGTTGTATCGCTATCATCGCGACGAGCATACCGCGACCGCCGAGCCGTTGCCGGAAGACATTCCGGTCGCGCTCGATTCGGAGCGGATGATGATCAACCCCGGCAGCGTCGGGCAACCGCGCGATGGCGACGCGCGCGCCGCGTTCATCCTGCTCGACCTCGACACGATGACGCTGACGCATCACCGCGTCGAGTACAACATTCTTTCGACGCAATTGAAAATGGGGCAAGCCAACTTGCCGATGCGCTTGATCACACGCTTGAGTTATGGGTGGTAGATGGGAACTAAAATTCAACCCCGCGTGCCGCGCGGAATGCGCGACCTTCTGCCGCAAAAAATGTTGCAACGTCAGTACGTGATTGGTAAAGTGGAAAACATTTTTCAGCGGTTTGGCTTTGAGCCGCTCCAAACGCCTGCGCTCGAACTGCGCGAGACGCTGATGGGCAAGTACGGCGACGATGCGGAAAAATTGATCTACGACGCGAAACATCGCGAAGGCAAAGAAGATTTGTCGTTGCGATACGATTTGACGGTGCCGCTCACGCGCGTCGTCGCGATGTATCCTGAACTCGTCAAACCGTTCAAGCGCTACCAGATCGCGCCGGTCTGGCGCGCCGAGCGTCCGCAAAAAGGTCGCTATCGCGAATTCTATCAATGCGACGCGGACATCGTCGGCAGTAAATCAATGCTCGCCGACGCGGAAATCGTGACGATGATTTACACCGTCTTGCAAACGCTCGGTTTCAAATCGTTTGTCACAAAAATCAACAATCGCAAAATCCTGACCGGCATCGGGCAGTACGCCGGAGTGCCGAACGAAATGCTCGGCGGCTTGTATCGCGCGATTGACAAATTGGAAAAAATCGGCGCGGACGGTGTGCGCGAAGAAATGACCAAAAGCGCGATTCCTGCGAACGTCGTAGACAAGATGATCGATCTCGTTTCGATTCCGCCGGACAACTTTGGCGAACTGCGCGAACGCCTGGGCGATCTTCCGATCGCGACGGAAGGGCTGGGCGAACTCGAACAACTCGCGACGTTTCTGGGCGATGCGAACGTGCCGCGCGCGAACTATCAATTCGATTTCGCGATGGTGCGCGGCTTGGCGTACTACACGGGCCCGATTTACGAAACCGTCGTCACCGAACCGAAAATCGGATCGCTCACCGGCGGCGGACGATACGACGAACTTGTCGGCTTGTTCAGCAGCCAATCCATTCCGACCACCGGCACGTCGTTGGGCATCGAGCGGATCATTGACGTGATGGACGAACTCGCGATGTACCCGGCGAGCATCGGCAAAACCGTCACGCAAGTTCTCGTCACCGTGTTCAATCGCGATTTGATCGGCGCGTCCACGCGCGCGGCGAACGCGCTGCGCGCGGCGGGCATCAACGCCGAACTCGCGCTCGACGCGGAGGGACTGGGCAAGCAGTTGAAGTACGCCGCGGCAAAAGCGATTCCATTCGCGCTCATCATCGGACCCGACGAAGCCGCCGCGCAAAAAGCGACCTTGCGCGATCTGACCAGCGGCGAGCAAACATTGATTCCGCAAAGCGAACTGGCTGACGCGGTCAAGTTAAAAGTAAAAAGCTAAAAGTAAAAAGTACGCTTGAGTGTCTTCCACTTTTTATTTTTGCCTTTTCACTTTTGACTTTTTATTTTTGCCTTTTCACTTTTGACTTGAAGTATCTTTCGTGCTAAAATAGCGCGCGTAAATGGTGGCCATAGCTCAATGGCAGAGCGTCTGACTGTGGATCAGAAGGTTGCGGGTTCGACACCCGTTGGCCACCCTTTGGACAATGAACCAATGTGCCAATTTACCAAAGTTGAAATGAGTTTGGCTCATTGGTTCATTGGTCAATTGGCTCATTGCTTTTGCGCCTGTAGCTCAACGGATAGAGCATCAGTCTTCGGAACTGAGTGTTGGGGGTTCGAGTCCCTCCAGGCGCGCTGATGGCAAGCACACTCTCGCGCAAACGACCGCGCGCAACGGCGCGCAAGGTCAACCAGCAACTCGTCGGCACGCGTTACTTGGTGAATGAACGAGGCAAACGTATTGCTGTTGTGATCGATCTCGCTGAGTATCGTCGGTTGCTTGACGTCAAGCGCGCGCCACGTCCGGTTGATTTCGATTGGTTGGCGGAGGCGCGCCGCATCCGCGCACTCTCCCCCCAAACATCTGATTCCACTCCAATTCTGCGCGCGTTGCGTGAAGGCAAATTGTGATGAACCGCGTCTGTGTTGACGCAGGGCTAGCCATCAAGTTCATCACACCTGAAGAAGATAGCGCGCTCGCCGAGACTCTCTTCGCACATTGGAAAGCCAATGGTACGCAAATGATAGCGCCGCCGTTCGCGATGGCAGAGATAGACAGCGTATTGCGCCAAAAGATCACGCGCGGCGAACTAACACAAGCGGTGGCGGATACGACATTTCGATTGGCATGTCGGCTGCCCGTCGCGTTCGATACAGAAACCAACTACCGTGAACGCGCCTGGGAGATCGCAAAGGAATTCCAATTTCCTCAAGCATACGATGCCGCATACCTCGCGTTGGCAGAACTGAACGGCTGCGAGTTTTGGACCGCTGATAAGAAACTTCACGAGCGCGTGAAGGACAAATTGAAATTTGTGCGACTGCTGGGCGAGTAGGGACAAAATGGGCGTTGACGTACTCAAGTTCCAAATCGAAACCGAACAAGAAGACGACGGACGCTGGATTGCCGAAGTGATCGGTATGCCGGGCGTATTGGCATACGGCAAAACCATCGAAGATGCTGTCGCGCGCGTCCAGTCACTCGCCCTACGCGTGATTGCTGACCGTATTGAACATGACGAGGCGCGTCCGGCGTTGCTCAATATCTCTTGGGTGCATCTCTGAAACTGTGAGCACGGATGTTCGGCTCACACCGCCAATGGAAGTTCTGTGAAGTCAACCGTGTCCGATATTGCGCCAGGTAGATCAAAAGCGTCGAATACCGTGTGGACTGCCA
>VGOB01000246.1 GCA_016865935.1 Chloroflexota bacterium
CGATCTTGTTCGTGAGCAAGCCCGGCGCGATTTGTTCTTTCGTAAATCCAAGTTGCTTTGCCGCCGTCTGCGGAAATTTCACGTTCGGCTGATGAAAAATCGCGTACGCAAAATCGCTTGGCTTGTAGCCAAGTTCATCAAGTAAACCTTGCGCGCCGCGCAGCGTGTGATCGAAATACGCCGGCTCGCCGGTGAAACGATTGCCGTGCTGCGGATAGTGCTGATGCTCGCGCCGGAAAAAGTCCGGCGTGTCGGTCACGTACGAGTACGATCCTTCGAGGATCGCCAGCGCGTTTTCTGCGGGACCCACGATGTACGCCGCACCGCCCGCGCCTGCGGTGTATTCGAGCGCGTCGTGCGGACGACCTTGCGCGGTGTCCATCCCAATCGCCAGCGCGTACTCCGCCATCTCCGAGCCAACCAAACCAATCGCGGCTTGCAGCGCTTCGGTACCGGCTTTGCACGCGAATTCCCAATCGCCCGCGAGAATCGAGCCCGCCGCGCCGAGCGCGTCCGCGACAATCGTGGACGACGGCTTGACCGCGTACGGATGCGATTCGCTGCCGACCCAGACCGCGCGTAGTTGCTGTGGCTGAATGCCCGCGCGCGCGAGCGCGTTGCGCGCCGCTTCGATGCTCATCGTCACCGTGTCTTCGTCCAAACCTGGGACGGCTTTTTCTTCAATCGGCAAGCCATCTTCCGCACCGCCCCACACGCGCGCGATTTCTTCCGCGCGAATGCGAAAGCGCGGCACGTACGCGCCGTAGCCGGTGATGCCGACATCGCGTTTGGGTTTCATCAATTTCATTTCGTTCACAATCTCCGTATTCCAGACGGACGACGGAAGACCGAAGACGGAAAACGTTCGTCGTCCGTCGTCGGTCATCCGTCACGCGGTTTGTAGCAATTCCTTCGCCCGCGCCAAACTGATTTTCTTTTCTGCGACGAGTTGTTCCGCGATGCGATCAATTTGCGCGCCGGTTGCGCCCGCCGAAATCGCGACTTGGCGCGCGTGCAGAGCCATATGTCCTTGCTGAATTCCTTCCGCCGCGAGCGCGCGCAGCGCACCCAGATTTTGCGCGAGTCCAACCGATGCGAGTACGCCCGCGAATTCCGGCGCGGTCTTGACATCCAAAATTTCCAGCGCGATCCGCGCGAGCGGATGCGCGTTCACCGTGCCGCCGAGGACGCCGCTGACAATCGGCAGTTCAATCGAACCGACGAGATCGCCATTGGCATCGCGATCCCAGGTTGTCAGCGCGCGATATTGCCCGCTGCGCGCGGCGTACGCGTGCGCGCCTGCTTCAATTGCGCGCCAGTCGTTGCCGGTGGCGACGACGACCGCGTCAATGCCGTTCATCACGCCTTTGTTGTGCGTCGTCGCGCGGTACGGGTCAACTTCCGCGAGCGCATCTGCCGCAACAATATTCCGTACAACTTCTTCCCCTAAATCTTCCCTTGTCACCCGGCACTTGGCACGTGCCACTCTTCTGTCCGCGAGATTCGACAAAATTCTAAGCACAACGCGCCCGCCGGTCAATTTTTCGATGAACGGCGCAATCGTCTCACAAGACGTGTTGACCGAGTTCGCGCCCATCGCGTCGCGCACGTCAACGATCAAATGCACGATCAGCATCGGACCGACGCGCGTATCGCGCATCACGCGCACTTGAACATCGCGCGTGCCGCCGCCAAATTCGACGAGCGTGGATTTCGAATCGGCAAGTTGGATGATCTCATCGCGCGCGGCGATAATTTTCTCGCGCGCCGCGTCGACATCGTCGAGATCAACGACTTGGACTTGGCCGATCATCAAAGACTTGTCCGCGCTCGCAGAAAACCCGCCCGCGCTACGGACAAGTTTCGCCGCGTGTGATGCCGCCGCGACAACCGACGGCTCTTCAATCGCCATTGGGATCAAATAATCGCGCCCGTTGATCTGAAAATTCGTCGCGATGCCGAGCGGCAAGCCGTGAATGCCGACGACGTTTTCGATCAAACGATTCGCCAATTCGAGCGAAAGACCGCCGTTCGTGAGCGCGGCGATTTCGTCTTCTGTCAAGTTGTAGCGGTCTGTGAGACGGCGTTGTCGTTCAGAAACGCTGAGGCGATAGAACCCTTCGAGGCGGGATGTGGCAGTCAATTTTGGTGTCTCCTGCATCTTACGATGCAAATTATACTACAATCGGACTATCAAAGACTATCAAGGACATTGGTTTTACTATCATTTTGCGCTTGGGCGTGATAAAACAAACGCCGCACACTGAAACTTTTCAGTGTGCGGACGAATGATAAGAAAATTGGATGAGCGGTTGACAAACTTACTTTACGCCGCCTCCGCAAACTCCAGACGCGGCGTATACACCGTCACCACTTGCGGCACGAGTGTGATTTTGATGAGCGCGACCTTGCCGCCCTGCTTGCGAACGGTCTGCGCCAGACGCAGATTGGCGTTGGACAAATCGCGATCATTCTCAGGCAGAAAAATCACTTGCGCGCCCTTTGGAATTTTTTTTGTCAGCGTCGGATGATCCAGGACTTGGCGCATAAAGAGCGCGAACAATTCATCATTTCGCCGAGTTTGTTCTTGACGAGTCATTGCATCTCCCTTTGGTAGCGTTCCCGGTAAAATTCCCACCGCTCCTTCAATTCCTGAACAGCCCACGCCAAAGCCACTTGGTAATCTTGGGTGTGTAACTCGCGCGTGTCTTGCGAACCATCAGGATGGCTAATGTCCATGTGTGCGCGTCCGTGCGCGGTATCAAAACGCACAACCGGTCGCCACTCGTTTTGCAAAAAGGCAAGATACTGCACTGAAAAACGCGCGATGTGATCGTTTTCCCTATCGAAAACGACATGGATCAGATCGGTCTCGGAGCGGCGGATGGAAAATTCCTCGCGTCGTTTACGCGCGATTCTGTCTGGCATCGTGTGCCTCAAGTTACGCTACTTTCGTAAACATCATATTTGACATTCGGTTATTTGTCAACGCTATTTCTATCCGCGTCCAGCCGCACCCCATTTCCTTTCTCCTGACTCTGCTCTTCCATTGTCGCCAGCGTCTTGGACAGCTCTTGAATCGCGATGCGCTGTTTGCGGTACAAGTCGCTCTCACTCATCGCGAGTTTCAGCGCGATTTCGCGCACCTTCATTCCCTGGATCACTTTGAATTCCAAAATGTTGTAAAGTAGCCACTCGGGCGCGGTGAACGAACGTTGTCCGTCGGGCTTGAGCGTTTCGATCGCGTGCGCGATTTGTCCGCGCAGCGCGCGCACGGGATTGCCTTCGTACTCGTCGAGCGAATTTTGGACGATGTGCAATTGCAAGAGCGGACTCTCAGTCAGTTTGGGACCGCCCCAGTAATGATCGAGCGCATCCTTGACTACGTCGTGGAAATCGGGCGACGCGATCTGTTCATCTTCGACGCGTTCAGTTGCCATCGTGCCGACGTAGCGCGGTTTGCCGCGCGCGCGCTGGAGCAATTCGATCTCGCTCGTCAACTGCTCGAACGCGGCAAAGACACCCTGTTGCAATTGCCGATCTTCGAGTGCGAGTTCCGCCTGCCGGATGAGCGCGGCGATCAATTTTTGCTCGCGCTCCGACAACTCTGGTTCCGGCGTGCGCGCGACGACGCCGAGCACGCCGATGACATCGTCGCGCGATTGCGCGCGCAAGTGCCACAGCCAAAAACCATCGCGCGCGATCACGCCGTGCCCGTTGCCGCCGTTGCCCGCGATCAATTGCGCCAGATTCGTGCGCGCGATGAATTGGCGCACCTGGTCGCGCGCCCCCGCGAAGGTTTCGATTTTCCATTCGTTGTCGCGCGGCGCGACGACGAACCCGGTTTGCACCTGCAACAGATCGCACGCCGCCGACAAAATGTTTTCGAGCAGTTGGCGCAGATCGCTCGTCGTCAGCAGCCGCTTGTCAATTTCCTGGATGCGTTCAAGGTCCTCGCGGTCGCCCCAGAAAACGATCTTGTCAATCCAGGGTTTCGCCAGATTGATCGCCAGTTCCAGCACCACAATCGCGCCGATGATGATCGCGTACCAAATCGTCTCGCGCGTCAACCCGAACCAGCGCTCGACCGTCGGCACGAAAAACATCAAGCCGACGACCGCGGTCGCGACGAGCGGACCGCGCAACAAATAGTGGACCAAATTGTGCTTGATCACGCGGTCGGGCGAAAGCGCGCCTTGATACGCGACCGTGTACGCCATGACGATAATCATCGCCGCGATGCCGATTTTGGTGAGGAGCGCGATCAGCGCGAGCAACGGCGGCGAAAAGGTCGCGGGGAAACTCGCGATGAGCAAGTACGGAAACACGCCGAAGGCGGGCGCAAAGAACGCGATTTCGAGATACGTCATCCGGCGGCGCGTGGTGGAGGTGAGACAGCGCGCGCGCGCGCGGCGCGTGTTGTAAAAGCCCCAGCCCGTCAGCGCGAAAAAGAAAATGCCGAACAGCGGAAAAAGCGGTCCCGCTTCGAACTGCGCGATTTGCTGGGGAATAAAAAAACTGCCCTGCACGATCAGTTCACTGAACGCGACGAAGAGAAGGAATGTGCTGCTGGTAAGATACGACAGCAACACCGCGACGCGGCGGCGGCGCGAGTACGCGTTCGTCGAGCGGAGCAACGCGTCGGAGAAATGCAAGTACGCCGCGGGGACGAACGCCAGTCCGATCCATTTGAACTTGAGCCAGATCACCGCATCGGCGAACGTTTCGATGCGTTGCAGAAACACATCGCCGATGTAGATGATCGTCAGAAATGCGAGCAAGCCCGAAAACGATCGCGCGACCGAATTGCGAAAATTGTGGGCGAACAGATAGAGGAACAACGAAAACGCGATGATGATGATCGCGGCGGAAAAGATGATATTGCCAAGGGAGAGGATCGCAAAAAATACGTTCATCGCAAGTCAATTGGTCAACTGGTCAACTAGTTGACTAGTATTACAACGTTACTTTAGTTGAGCATGAAGTTCCCGCAGTTTGCGTTTGCGGTGGGAACGATAAGCCGCGCGGTTGCGTTTCTGAATCCGCTCCACCTCGTCTA
>VGOB01000247.1 GCA_016865935.1 Chloroflexota bacterium
TGAGCCCAGGGCAACATCGCTTGGATATATTCTTGAACGGCTATGGTATCGTCTGGTGTGGTCATCCATCGATTATGCCACAACAAGACAATTTTACGTAAATTACAAATGTGTCCTGACATCAGGTGGCGTATCTAGAAATGCGCGTAGGTGATCGATGATCCGCGCGCCAGTCTCGCCGCAGAGTTGGCGCGCCACGTCGTTCACCGCGCGCTGACCGTTGCTAAAGGAGAGATAACTCACCAGCCCAACAGTCGCCACAACGAGGACGACGAACGGCACGATGAGAACGACGCACAACGGAATTTTTACAGATGCATTTTTCGAAGATGGCGTAAACATTGGCTAACCCTCCACAACTATTCCTCAAATGACCTCTGATTTCTGACCTCTGACTTCTAATTACTCCACCGGCAACGTCACTGTAAACGCCGTTCCCTTGCCCACTTGACTCGTCACGCCGATCGTGCCGCCGTGCGCCTCGATGATCATTTTGCACAACGCCAACCCCAAGCCAATCCCTTTCGCTTTGGTAGTGTACAACGGTTGGAAGATTTTGTCTACTGCCTCCGGCGGAATGCCAACGCCGGTATCGGTGATCCGAATTTCGATTGCTGAGGGCTGACCGCTGACCGCTGACCGCTGACCGCCGATCGTCAACGTGCCGCCCTCCGGCATCGCCTGCAGCGCGTTGGCGACGAAATTGCGAAAGACAAGTTGCATTTGCCCCGCATCAACCATTACCGCCGGTAAATTCTCGGCGACTTGCCATTGGAGCGCGATATCGTCCGGCATCTCGCATTGCCGCACCGCCGCGTCGATCACGTGGGGCAAATGCGCGCGTTGCAGCGTCGGCGCTTTGGGACGCGCAAAATCGAGCAGACTGCCGATGATGCGCGCGCTAATGTCCACTTGCTGATCGAGAATTTGCATCATCTCACGCGCGTCCGCCGATGGATTCTCGACGCACATTTTGAAATAGTACGCCGCGTTCTTGATCGCGCCGAGCGGCGAACGGAGTTCGTGCGCGATGCTCCCCGCCAGTTGCCCCAGCGTCGCCAGACGCTCTTGCCGCACCAGCTGATCTTGCGCGTCGCGCAATTCGCGCGTGCGCGCCTCCACCATTTGTTGCAAGCGTTCCGAATACTCTTGCAGCGCGGCTTCGTTGCGCTTGCGTTCGGTAATGTCCTGGAAAAATCCGATGTTGGCGGGACCATCCGCGAGATGCACGCGCGTCACGGTCGCGATCATCGGGAACTCGGTACCGTCTTTCCGCAAACCGATCAGATCGTACTGCGTCTCCACCGACATTCCTTGCGCGCGCAGACGCGACCGTTCGAACGACTCGTCGCGGCTTTGCGGCGCCACGCGCGCCGCGATCTCACTGCCGATCAACTCATCGGCAGCGGCGAAACCGTGCATCTGGACGTACGCCGGATTCGCGTAGATCAATTTGCCGTCGCGTCCCAACGAAATCGCGACCGGCGCGCTTTCGATCAGCGCGCGAAAACGCCGCTCGCTCTCAGCGAGGATTTGCTCCGCGCGCTTGCGTTCGGTCACATCGCGCGAGACGCCGACCAGTCCGGTCACGTTGCCCGCCGCGTCCAGAATCGGACTCTTGATCGTTTCGTAACAGATCAGATTGCCGTGACGGTCTGTAGTACATTCCTCACTCCGCAATGTGCCGCCTTGCTCCAGTGTTCGCAAGTCGCTCTCGCGGCAACGCGCCGCCAATTCGGGCGGCATAATCTCATCGTCATTTTTGCCGACGATATTGGCGCGGCTGGTTCCGGCGAAATCTTCATACGCCTTGTTGACGTAGAGATTGCGCCCTTGCGCGTCTTTGAGATAGACGACGTCCGGGATCCCTTCCACCAACGCGTAAAAGCGCGCGTTCGATTCTTGCAACGCGAGTTGGACGCGCTTGAGTTCGGTGATGTCCGTCGCGATGTGAATGATCTTTTCCAGTTTGCCCTGATCGTCCAGCACCGGCGTGCACGAAACCAAAAACGTTCCGTTGACCGTTTGCATCTCCATCTCAACCGCTTCCGCTTTCCCGGAATGGATGAGTGTCTCCGCCGGGCAACATACCGGCGAACAATCGTTATCGTGGAACAGATGGAAACATCGCCGCCCCAACACCTCGCCTTCGGTTTTGCCCAACTGCTTCAGCACGGCTGGATTCGCCGCAATGACGCCGTGGTGCAAATCCAGAATAAACGTCGGATGACCGATGGCGTTGAAAATATCGCGCCACTCTTTTTGCGAGCGTTGCAATTCCGCTTCGATCTTTTTTCGTTCAGTGATATCACGTCCCGCGCCGACGATGCCGATCATTTTGCCGGACGCGTCGCGCAGCGGCACTTTGGTCATCAAGTGCCAGCGGCGTTCGCCGCTGATGCAGTTGAGGTACGGTTGCTCTTTTTCGATCAGCGGTTGCTCGGTCGCCAGAATGTGTCGATCGTCGGCGAGGTATTGATCCGCCAGATCGAGCGGATGGAAATCGGAAACGGTTTTGCCGAACACATCGGCTTGCGTCGTCGCGCCGAGCGTCCGCAAGTGGTAGGCATTGTTGACCACGAACTTGCCTGCGGTGTCTTTGACAAAAATCACGTCCGGGATCGCGTCGATGATCGTCCGCAGGAAATTCCGTTCCGCCGTCAACAGTTCGGCGGCGCGCTGGCGTTCCGTGATGTCGCGCGTGCTGATCGCCACATCCATCCCGAACTCGCGCTGATGCGCTTGCGCGATCGTTTCCACGCTCCGCCACGTACCGTCCTGATGCCGCAAACGATGTTCGATCCGATGAGCGAGCCACGGATTTTGGAGCGCGCGCCGGAACGCTTCTTCCGTCGCCGCCAGATCATCCGGATGGACCAACGCAAACGCGTCCATACCGATCACGTCGGTCGGGCGGTAGCCGAGGACGCGTTCAAGCGACGGGCTGGCGTAGCGAATGAGCCGGTGGCTATCCGTCAGCGCGATAATATCCGAGACATTTTCGATGAGCGATTGATATTGTTGCTTTTGCTGGCGCAACCATTCGTCGGCAAGTTTGCGCTCCGACACATCGCGCGCAATGTGCAATGTCCCGACGATCGCGCCGCCCTTGCGAAACGTGCGCCCGCGAATTTCGAGCGTGATGCGTCGTTGATCGCGCGTGACCGCATCCACCTCGAACCGATCAATCTCCTCGCCGCCGAAAACGCGCGCGAGCGCGGACACTGCAAAATCGCGCGCATCGGGCGCGATGAACTCCAGTGGACTTTTGCCGATGAATTCCTCGGCGGCATAGCCGAGCGTACTGCACAGCGCGCGATTCGCCAGCGTATACCGTCCGGACGCGTCGAGCGCAAAGATCAGATCGTTCGCCTGATCGATGTACGTCCACCAGCGCTCTTCGCTCTCGCGCCGCGCGGCGTCGGCGCGCTCGCGTTCCGTAAGATCGTGGCAATTGACGACGATGCCCGCCACCGCCGGATTATCCAGCAAATTACTGCCGATCAATTCGATCGTGCGGAGCGATCCGTCGCGGTGCCGCGCGCGCACTTGCATCATTTCGTCCGATGCGCCGGGGCGCGTCAGGCGATGCGCGAACGCTTCCTGGGCGACGGCGTGATCGTCGGGATCAATGAATTGCAGGACGGAATGTCCGCAGACGCGATCCGCAGGATACCCCAAGATCGTTTGGACGGAGGGGCTGGCGTACCGGATCGTCGTGTCGCGATTCAGGATGAGAATGAGATCGCTGGAATGTTCGATCAGCGCGCGAAAACGTTCTTCGCTCGCGGGAATCGCGTCCAACATTCGATTGATCTCGCGCTCCAGCATCCCCAGTTCGTCGTCGCCTGTCACCACGACGCGTTGCGTGGCAACGCCCTGTTCGCCGATACGCCGCATCTGACGCGCCGAATGCGCGAGCCGCGCCAAGATCAAACGATCCAATCCGAACCAGAGAAACACGCAGGTGGCAACTCCAAAGATCGCCGTCAACGCGGTCAAGTAGGTTTGGCTCAACCGCCCTTGTTGATAAATATCGCGCGGCGTTTCCACACGCAAGATCAGCGCGGGCTGATCGTACACATCGGACAAGCGCGCATAGCCCGCGATCGCTTGTGCGCTCGTCGGCTGCACGATCGTTGGCGCGCGTGTCGAGAGCTCGGCGCGCGCGAATTGAAAATCGGCAGGGAGCGCCGCGTCATTCCATTGCCGCGCGGCAAGCGGCAACTGAACCGTCTCCGCCAGGCGCGCGATTTCATCGTCAGTCAAGAAACGTCCAAAGACAAGGGCGCCGCGACTGGGACCTTCGTTTTGACTCGTCAAAATGGGGAGCGCGGCGACGAGCAATGGATCCTCCGGCAACGCCAAGATGCCGGTTGTGACGCTCAATGGATCGGAATGAGTGAGCAGGATGCTCTCACGCGCGAGATGGCGCAACAGACTTGCGGGGACCGGCGCGGCGCGCTGATTTTGCAGATCGTACGCCTGGGCGCTGACGATGCGTCCTGACGAATGAATGAACACCATCACGTTGAGTCTGAGATTGCCGAACGCCGATTCCGTAAGATTCGATCTGACGTACTCGGCATTCGCGTCTTCGATGAACGTGTAGGTATCGTCCCAGCGCGCCCAATCGCTCGCCGCGCTTTCGAGTTGCGCCAATTCGACGGCGAGCGCGTTCACGACGCGGGTGGTATTTGCGCGCGCGTGTTGTTCTTCTAGACGCGCAAAACTATCTGCCAAAACAGTTTTTTGAACGATGTACGTGACGATCAGCAAACTCGGCAGGATCGCCCCGGTAGCAAGAAGAACTTTCCAACGCAGAGACATAGCCCCCTCCAAATCGGCGTTTCCACGAAGATCACACAATCCGGAATTGCAACACCCATCGTACACGAACACAAGTCCCCTGTCACACTGATTTCCCTAGAAGGGTTTGGCGGGTGTTGAATTGGCAAGTATTCTTTCTCCCACAATTTGGGGAACAGCCGCCAACCCTTCTGGTTTCTCAGCGATTTCAACTTGCAGGATCAAA
>VGOB01000248.1 GCA_016865935.1 Chloroflexota bacterium
CGGCACGTGCGGCGGGGAGTGGGAAGGGAACGTGGCGACTCTCGGCGTCGCCGCCTGTGCAACAAGCCCTGAGCAACGCCTACTGGCGCAGTCAGGGCTTGCTGAGTATCACCGAACGCGATCACCAACTACGGGCAACTTGACGAACCGCCGTATGCGTGACCCGCACGTACGGAGGTGTGAGAGGGGGCGGCTAGTCACCGCTCCCTACTCGATTTCGGTCAGGGCATCCCAATTCCTTGCGCCCACACCGCGACGATCAGCGCGAGCAAGAGGATCACGCTGACGGCAAGAACGAAAAGAATCGCGCCGCGCCACCACCGCGCCGCACCGGAGCGGCGTTGCATCTCGCGCGCGCTGGGCGCGTTCTCCCCTTGACTGGAGACGCGCTTGGCGTTCTCGCGAATTTTTTTGATCCGGAGCAACCACAACGCGTCTTTGGCGGTCGCGTTTTCTGGATTGAGTGCCAGGACTTGCTCCATACTCGCGATCGCGTCGTCGGTGTTCGGCGCGGCGCTGCCGCGCCAATACCACGCCGATTCGTGCTGCGGATTCAGATTCGTCGCGCCGCGAAAGAAATCGTACGCGCGCGCCAGATTGCCCGTCCGCAACGCGTGTTGCCCTTGCTCGAAAAACGATTCGGCTTCTTGTGCCACGTCCGCCGAAACCGGCGCGGGCGGCGGCGCGCTGCGCGCTTCAGCCCATTGGAGCCCCGCGCGCGCTTGGGGATGATCGGGATTGTTCAGCAAAACTTGCTTGAGACACGCGATCGTTTCGTCGTTGTCGGCGGCTACGCCCGCGCGCCAGAGCCACGCCTCTTCACTGCGCGGATCGAGTTCGGTCGCGCGCTGCAACAAACGATACGCCCAGGGCTTTTGCCCTACTTGCGCGAGCGTCCGTCCCAGCGCGCACAGCACCGGCGCGTCGACGCGGCGCGCGCGCATCAGGCGATCCTGCACGAACGTATCCAATTCGCTTGTGGCGTCCAGATTGTCCGGCGCGAGCGCGAGCGTATACGCCCAACTGATGATCGCTTCGTCGGAGGTGGGCGCGCAGGTCGCGATTCCCGCCCACGCGCGCGCGTCACTCGGATTCAATTCGATCGCGCGCGCGAAAAGAGTATGCGCGCGTCCCCGGTCGCCGCCCCGGCGCGCTTTGTCCGCGTGCCGTAAAACGGTGTCGAAATCCCCCCAGGGTTGGGCGAGGATGGGCGTGCCTTTGATGGTTGTTGGATCAGTTTGCGCAGCCAAGAGTTGTTTTCCTCGCGCGATCAAACTTCGGATGTGAGAGCATCTTTCAAGCGACCGTGCGCGTACGCGCCGAGCAGCGCGTCCATCATTTCCGGATCGAATTGCGTGCCGCGATGGCGCGCGATCTCCGCCAGCGCCTCTTGGCTCGTCAGGGCTTGGCGGTAGGGGCGCGTCGACGTCATCGCGTCGAACGTATCTGCGACGGTGAGCAGGCGTCCTTCGATTGGAATTTGATCGCCCGCCAAACCAAACGGATAGCCCTTGCCGTCGTAGCGTTCTTGGTGATACAAAATGTACGGCAACACCGGACGGAGCGCGCTCACGCCTTTTAACATTTGCGCGCCGACGATCGGATGTTGTTGCATTTCCTTGTACTCGTCCGGCGTCAGACTGTCCGGCTTGCGGAGGATTTCATCCGCAATGCCGATTTTGCCAATGTCGTGCAACAGCGCGCCGATTTGCAGATTTTCGATTTGCTCGCGCGACCAATGCAGTTCGCGCGCCATTTCCAACGCGATCATCGTCACGCGATCCGTGTGCTCCGCCGTGTACGGATCGCGCGCTTCGACGGCGTTCGTGATGATGCTGACGGTGTCGGTGAACGCTTGCTTCAAATCGGAATAGAGTTGCGCGTTTTCCAACGCGATGCCGCTTTGAATCGCCAGCGCGGTGAGCGCGGCGCAATCGTCGTCGTTGAACGGAGTCCGGTCGGTTTTGTTCAGCACTTCGAGCACACCCAGGACGCGTTCTTTGGTGACCAGCGGCACCGCCATCAGGGTCGAAGTTTGCAACGCCACCTGATCGTCAATCGCTTTGTAATGACGCGGATCGCTTTGCGCGTTGTTCACGATCAGCGGCTTGCCCTCTTTGACCACATCTCCAACGACGCCCACGCCGGGCGGCAAACGCGTCCCTTGCAAGCGCGCGCTGGCGGGACCCACGACCACCCGGAAGACCAGTTCGTTGGTTTCCGTATCCACCAACAACAGCGATCCGGATTCGCAGCGCAACAGTTCGACGGCGGTCGTCATCACCGATTGGAGCACGTCGTCCAGGCGCAGACTGTTGGACAAGTGGCGATTGATTTCGATCAGATGCTCCAAATGCTGGGCGCGCCGCTTCATCACTTTGCAGAGCCGCGCATTGTGAATCACGATGGCGGCGCTGGCGCAGAATGCCGTTGCCAAGTGCAAATCTTCTTCGGTCAACCCCGGCGAGTAGATGACGCGGTTCAAGTTCAGCACGCCCAAACATTCCGCCGTGTCTTTTTCCGAATTGAGCAACACCAGCGGCGCGCAAATGGAGGACCCGATGGCGTTGGGTTTGGGAAATGCTTTGGGATACTTGGCAGTCGTAATCCCGCCGATCAGTAGCAAGGGCTGGGCGTACGCGGTGACCCAGCCCGCCACGCCTTCGCCGATTTTGACGCGCGTCGTTTCGATAATTTGATCGGACAGATTGTTGCTGGCGGCGATCACCAAATCGCCGTTCGTTTCATCGCGCAACATCAGCGAGCCGCCGTGCGTGCGCGTGAGATGCTGCGCCGTCGCCAGAATTTCGCGATGCAGTTCGCGCTCTTCGCGCGTGGCGTCCAGTCGCGCGCTGGCGGTGTACATCGCGACCAGATCGGCGTAGCGGCGCTGCAAGCGCGCGGAGAGATCGCGCACCGAAAGCGTTTCGGGGAGGGTGGGGGGTTCGGGTAGATTATTCGCGAACGGATCGTCGCTTGGGATGAGTTTCAACGAATCGGACATTTCAACCATAGACGATTTGATTCGCGCCGCGCGCTGCGCTTCGTGCGCCAGCGCCAGCAGATCGAAAATTGACGTGCAGCTGTCGCGCGGGTACGAGCATACGCCGATCGTGGCGGTGACCTGGATCGCGCCTTGCGTGGTGGGCAGGCGGAGCGCCGCCAGTTCGACGCGCAGTCGTTCGGCGACGCTTTGCGCGCCATCGTTGCCGGTCATCAGCAGGAGCAGCGCGAACGCGTCGCTTTCGTACCGCCCGACCAGATCGATCGAGCGCACGACGTTGACGCAGACATCGGCGGCGGCGCGCAAAACCTGGTTGCCGAAACTGTGCCCGTGCTTGTGATTGATTGCCGCGAGATCGTCAATGTCCACGATAAGGGCGGTGATCGGCTGGTTGTAACGCCAACTGCGCCGGAATTCGCGATCGGCGAGTTCCAAAAATGGTTCGCGCTTGAGCACGCCGGTCGTCGGATCGGAGGAGATGAGCCGCAAATTTTCTTCGCGCAAGCGCGCGAATTCGATGGCGAGCGCGGCGTGCGCGGCGAGGACTTGCAGTTCGGCAAGGCGCGCGGGATCGATGGACGTGGGCGCGAGCGGGTACAGGATCAGCGCGCCCAAGGTTTGTTCGGCGGTTTGAATCGGAATGCCCAGCGCGATCGACGCGGCAGGATCGTCCGGCAACGGTTCGCTCACGGCGCGGCGTTCGGCGATGACGCGCGCGCCGAACGCGTCGCCGACGCGCGTTGCCAAATCGCGGCTCGCGGTTTCCAGGTTGGCAAAGCCGGACGCGCTAAAAACCTGAAAGCCCGCCGCATGTGCAAGCAGGACGATTGCCGACGGGGCTTGGATCAATTGCGCGCCGGTCTTGGCAACGATTTGCAGCGATACGCTCAAGGGTTCGACGCGGGTAGATTCGACGAGCGCGTAGAGCGATTCGGCAAATGGGTCTGCCGCAGGCGCGGGCAACGCGGCGGCGGGCGGCGGGGCGGCTTGCCGCGTGTGCGCGCGCGTGATCGCGTCGCTCAGGGGCGCGAAATCGTTGAGCGGCTTTTGAAAGTAGGCGAACGCGCCTTCCTGCATTCCTTGTTCGGCGAGATGCGCGCAGTCGTCGTCGCACAACAAGATCACCGGCGTCGCGGGACGCCGTTGTTTGATCGCGCGCAAAACTTGCATCCCGTCGAAAAAGGGCGTCGCCAAGCCGACGACCACGACGTCGCAGACTTCGGGCAAAAAGCGCGCGACCAGATCGGCGCCGTTGTTCGCCAGCGTGATCTCGAATCCTAATTGTTCGAGCGAATAACGCGCGAAAACGCAAAACGCGGCATCGGCATCGGCGAAGAGCACGCGAATTTTTTGTGTTCCAGAATCGTCCATTGAGTTTGCCTGTGCGCGAATGATTGCAGCGGGTTTTCCAAATGATCTCTGGCGCAATTATACAACAAAATGGCGAATGCGTAAATGTGCCGAGTTATCGTGCGATTAGGGCTTTGTCAAAGTCGAGCCCCCGTGTCATTTCGAGACGCTTCGCGCATACCGCCGATACGCGGTATGTCTGCCGCCAGAAACTTGCTCTTGCGAGAACGCCCCCGAATGAATTCGGGGTCTCAGCGAGGCGCGAAGCGAATCGGTTGCAACCGATTCGCTTCGCGCAACTCGATTTATCGAGTTTTCACCTCGTTGAGCCGCCGATTTCCAATCGGCGGCGTCGCAAGTCTGCGCAAGTTTCTGGGTAGCGGAGCGCGAAATCTCCGCGCGGGCAGCCGAGATTTCTCGTCGGCACAAATCGCCTCCTCGCAATGACAAAACCCTATCGGGCGGTGTTAGTGCCAAGTAGAAATGTCACCTTTCTGCCAAATAGAAATGTCACCCCTTTCTGTGATATAACAACCTGCTTTGACATCACAGAAAGGAACCCAGCAGAAAGTGAGCGACATTCTACCTATGAGC
>VGOB01000249.1 GCA_016865935.1 Chloroflexota bacterium
GCACCAGTGCAATGCAACGCGCTGAAATCAACTTGGAAGACTTGGGAGCGACTGATTTTTTCTCGGCGGTCGGGCTACCCAAACCGCAAATATCTTTCGCCTATGTCACAGATTAGGGAACCGTCCCCCCTTTTGGCTTGTTTGGCACGTTTGTTGCTTCGGCATCCCTTCGACTACGATCAGGGCAGGCTTTGGCACATTTGCCTCTCACGCGCCGAACACGAGTTCCGTCAGCTTCTTGCCGAATCCATCTCGCTTCTCACCACCCAGTTTGCCGCGATGCGTCCACACTTGCGTCACCGGCGGGTAGAGCGTCGACGCAATCGAAACAATGGCTCGCGCAATCTCGCCCCGCGAATCAATCACCAACGGATAACCGCGATTCAGCGACGCCGTCACTTTCGGTCCGCCGTCGGGAACAACGCCGACTTCGGGCATTTGCAGCGCGTTCACAATGTCCTTGCGCGCGATGCCATGCTCGGGATGGAACCGATTGACGACGAGACGAAATTTCTTCGGGTCGAGTTTGGCATGCTTGAACAAGGTTTCCATCACTTCACCGGTCGCGCGTACGCTCGCGGCATCCGGATTGATGACGACAAAGACATAGTTGGCGTCGCGCAACGCCTGCAGGTGTACTGCCGCATTCGTGTCCTGTCCCAAGTCCATCACGACGAAATCGGACATCCCTGCGATGACCGTCAAGAGCTCGTGCATAAAGCCGCGTCCTTGTTCAGCCAGAAAGCACTCGTCGCCACCCATGAACTGTTTCGGGATTCCGACGAGGACGCGCAGGTTATTGCGAAAGGGTGTGAGGTGTCCCTGCACTTCACTCGGCGCAAGCACCGGCTGCGCCGAGAGCATCCCGACGTTGCCTCCATTGCGATGCCCTTGGGTTGCGAGGTTCATCTGAAAGCGCCGCGCGAGTGCCGCGATATTCTTCGCGATCACCGACTCTGGGAAACCGAGATGGATGTGGGCATTTCCACCCGCCATATTGGCGTCCATGAGCACCGTATTGCGATTCGCGATCACACCCAGGACGGCGGCAAGGTTCTCCGAAATCGTGCTTTTCCCAACTCCCCCTTTGGCGGCCCACACCGCGACCATGCTCTTTTCCCAACCATGCGTTGCAATGATTTGCGCGACCTGGGTCGAGACTTGGGGAATGTATGACGGCGAGGAGCGTTCGCGCAGTGCATCCTGCACCGCCTGGTGTCCCATCGCGACGAGCGCGCGTGCCTGCGCTTCGCCAATTGGCAGGTCGATGTGTCCCTTGATCCCCAGTTGGTAAAGTTTCGAGCCCCAATCGCCTTGGGGTGGGATCGCGCCGAGCGTGACAATCGGCTTTTGCGCGTGATGGTAAAGCCGCTGGATGTCGTTCGGCTCGAACGCAGGCAGCGTCGGATCGCTCAGGACGAGGTCGGCATCGAGTGACGTTGCATCGCTGAAGATGCGTGCGCCGTCTGACGTCCACGTGACGATCTCGATCCCGTTCGGATTCCCCGGTCCGAAGACGGCATTCAGTTGTTGAACGTCACCCCATTGGCGCAGCGCAAGGAGCAGTTTGAGATTTGCCATAGGTCGTTTGTTGGTTGGATAGTTTTGTTAGTTCGATAGTTCAATAGTTTGATCGTGCGTTAGTTCGATGGTTTGTCAGTTCGATGGTGCGTTGGTGCAATAGTGAGCTGGTTGCCCGCCTGACTATCGGACATGCACCTACTCAACTATCCAACTACCCAACTATCGAACTACCCAACTACCCAACTATCGAACTACCCAACCATCCAACTCTTGAACTAAACGAGTCCACTATCGCGTCTCCGCTTGCGAACGAATCGCACCACGGCAACAAAGACAAAGAGCAGAACTACTCCACAGAGCAAGGGAACAAGGAGCGCACCGATGTCGAGACCAGTCGGAATCGTCGCGGGTGTCACGGGAGTCGCCTTGGGCGGACTCGCCGAAGTACGAGTTGGTTGCGCGGTTGGTGCTGCACTCGTGGGTTGCGTTGGTTGACCTATCCCAGGTATTGGTGTGGGCTGTGGCGGCGGAGGTGCGACTTGAGTTGGTTGCGCGCCGCCAGGTTGACCTTGCCCGCTTGCCACTAGCGACCGCTCTCGCATCATCCATGCAAGCACGTCGTTGAAGGTGATGCCGAAGGTCGGCGCTTGCGCGCCCTGCGCGGCTTCCGCCGTCTTCGCGGGCAACAGAACCACGTGGACGCGTCCGTTGTCCTTCCCGAAGGTGACGAGTTCGATGCTCGCGCGCGGCACGAGCACGGTGATCGTTTGGATATCGCCCTGAATGTAGGCGGGTTGCGATGTGCCTTGTGACTGTTGTGACTGTCCAAAGCTTCCACCTGATCCAGTGAACGCGGGATTCGGGACTTGCTGGAATCGAACCGCAAGCACCGGCACGTTCTGAATCACGACCTTGTCCGCCGGTAGGTTCATGTCGTTCGCGCCGACACTGCCAGAATTCGTCGTCGGATTCAACGGTGGTGGATTCGGTGGCACAGTTGGTACAGGCCGCGAACCACTTGACGGCGTTGGACCGAACGAAACGATCGGCGAGACCGGAGTTGGCGGCGCAAGCAGATTCGCGAAGGTCGAATTGCTGCCGGCAGAAATGTTGCCCGGTGCAAGTCCGACGATCAGATCGACCCAATCCCCCGGCGCGATCTGACTTGGCGCGGTCTTGGGATCCACCGGAATCACCATCGCGACCTTGTCGGGATCGGTCATCACGAGCGCGAGCCGATTCACCGCCTGCGGATTGTTGGGTGCGACAATCGCGCCCTTCCGTAGCGGTTCGCCGGCGCGGATGTTCTCCAAGATGAATCCGCCAACGTACTGGTCAACCTCTTCGCGCAGAATGAGGGTCTGCGCGACTTGGCTATTGATGCGTTGGGCGTCCACCCCAAGCGCGTTCGGATCGAGCGTCGAATACGCCGGCATGTCTTGCACGGCGACGACGACCGAATAGGGTGGCGGCGCCATCATCCCGCCGAGCATCAAGAACCCGACGAAGGCGAGAACCGCCAGCAAAATTCCAATCGTGAAGGTGGCGGATCGGAGCATCGAGTCTTCCCCCAGAAAAGAACGAGTGTTGATCTGGCTCTATTATGACAGCCCCCTCC
Source organism: Chloroflexota bacterium (assembly GCA_016865935.1). Lineage (GTDB taxonomy): Bacteria > Chloroflexota > Anaerolineae > UBA4142 > UBA4142 > VGOB01. The sequence continues at coordinate 3,143 of VGOB01000249.1, forward strand.
GAAATTTCACTGAAAACCGATTGAAAAAAGACGCTTGGGATCAGCCAAAAAAGAAAAAGGCGCAGACCTTTCGATCGACGCCTTGATCCTCATGACCAGAGAAGATCACCTTTCGTTCACAATCCGTTCGTAGAGCGCCAGCGTCGTTCGACTGGGGCTGGGAACGTCCAATTCTTCGCGCAGCACGCGGGCGCATTCCTGATACGTTTTGACTGCGCTCGTTCGATCACCGGTTCGATAGTGTAATTGCATGAGCGCGCGATAGATCTCCTCACGATCCCGATCCTTTTCGAGCAGGGTCTGATAGAATCCGATGGCTTGAGCATGATCGCCGCGCTGCTCGCACGCCTGCGCCAGTTTGAGGAGCGCGTCCAGGTATTCACGGCGCAAGCGCTTGCGAAGCTCCAGGCACCAATCGCTGTAACATTCGGCCAGGAAATCTCCGCAGTACAGCGCGAGCGCAGTTTGATATCTTTCGGTGCGTTCCAGGTCGTTCTGGGTTTCCTCGGCGCGCCGGATCCAGCGCGTGAACTGCGCGACGTCGTAATCGATATTCAATGTGCGCGCGAGATGATACACTCCTTCCTCAAAGACGAGACAGCGCGGAATCACGCGCCGCAGACGATAGACGGCGTTGTGAAAACTGGCAATCCCTTGCGCAGCGGACCGGTCCCCCCAGAGGGCTTCAACCATCTGCTCTAACCGGAGTCCGGCGGGATTGCTGAGCGCGAGAAAAAAGAGTTCCTTCACCCCTTGGGTACTCCAATCCTTGCGGGTCAGCACGCGTTCACCAACCGTAACCTGCGACATTCCCAAGGCGCAAACCTGGATTCTCGAGGCGGTCGAATCGGCGGGGATACGAACAGGCTGGCTGGCGGCGTTAGCCCGCTCCAGGGCAGGGTGGAAATAGTCACCGCCCAGTTTCTTGTCGACGGCGAAGCGGAGCACGGGTAGCAACTGCTTGTGTTCGGCCGCCAGAAACGGAATCGAAGCGGCTTTGAGGGGCGAGCCCCGGTCGGCGATGGCTTTGAGTTGTTGCTTCGTTTTCTCGTATTTATGCTGCGATAAGAAGACCCGCGCCAAGTGGAGCCGCGCGCGGGCCTCGTCCCGCGGCGTTGTTTTCAACAACTCGACGGCATGCCTCAGACGACTGGTCCCACCGTCGACCTCAGCCTGCGCGCATTCCCAGATGCCCAACGCCGTTTCCGCCAATCCGACTTCATAGTTCGATTGATGGGTTTGCGCGACCTCCAGCGCTTGCGCCAGGTACTGGGACGCCTGTTCGCGCTCTGCACACAGACGATGCGTCTCGCCGAGCGCGATGAGCGCATAGGTCAGGATAAAACCATCGAACTGCCGACCCAGGTCGGCGGCTTGCTGATACAACTCGAGCGCACGCGGGGATTCGCCCTGGTCGCGATACACATCGCCGAGGCTGGCTAGCGCGAACGCCTCCGTCCGGCGATTCCCCACGCGATGCGCCAAGGTTCGCGCTTCCTCCAACACCTGGATCGCTTGAGTGTAATCCCCGTCTTGATGATATCCAACTCCGATGCTGTTCAGGGTCAGAGCCATCCCTACACTGTTTTGAGTTTGCCGCCAAGAATCGGTAGTGTCCCTGTAACGGGTGAAGACCGTATTGGGGACTCACCAAAGACATCTGGGCGGTGGGCGAAAACTCAGCAACTCATCCATCGTCCAAATGTGATCCGT
>VGOB01000250.1 GCA_016865935.1 Chloroflexota bacterium
CGTGCTCATCCGCAGCTCCTGTGAACCAAGGTTGGTTGTGCTTCCTTGATTTTACAAGAGGCGGATGAGTCTGTCTAATCAGCCCCAGCGGCACGCCAAGCCGGAATTGCTTTTGGGATATGTGCTTTAAGGAATTTTTCGCGCTCAAGGGTGTGGAAGGCAGTCCCTGGGTGGGGTTTCAGCATTTCGAGACATTTTTCAGGTCGTTCTATTTTTCCGAGCTCATCGTCAACACGGTGATCTTCAGCACGGCGAGACTCGTTCTCGGTTTGCCGCTGGCGATCATTCTGGCGCTGGCAATTCACGAGTCGCGCTTGTTAAAGTTCCGTTCGTTGGTGCAGACGGTGACCTACCTGCCGCATTTTCTATCCTGGGTCATTATGTACGGTCTGCTCTTGGCGTTGTTCTCTCCGAGTAGCGGTATGGTCAACGAGGCGTTGAAATCAATGGGCGGTCAGCCGATTTCATTTCTCACCTCGCCCGATTGGTTCCGGCAAGTTGTCGTTGGGTCTGACATTTGGAAAGAGACCGGCTGGAGCACGATCCTTTACCTCGCCGCGTTGCTGGGGATTAACCCGGAGCTGTACGAAGCGGCGGAGGTAGACGGCGCGTCGCGCTGGCGACGCATTTGGCACATCTCGCTACCCGGCATTGTCCCGGTGATCGTGCTGATCACGCTTTTGCGCCTCGGCAATATCCTCGACGGTGGCTTTAGTCAGATTTGGGTCCTGTACTCGGTTCCGGTCTACAGTGTGGGAGATATTATTGACACGTGGGTTTATCGCGCCGGCGTACTGGACTTTCAATTCAGTCTGGCAACGGCGGTCGGGTTGTTCAAGGGCGTGATCGGGTTGATTCTGATTTTGGTGGCGAATAGTGTCGCCAAGCGCGTGGCGCAGCAAAGTCTATTCTGAAAGTATGAAGGCGGAAGTATGAAGTATGAAATGTGAATTTTTCATCCTTCATCCTTCATCCTTCCTACTTTGGAGGAACTATGTTCCGTTCATCTCATCGCGATGAGTGGGGCTTTCAGCTCATCGTCAATGGATTTCTTTTGCTCGTTCTCTTGATCATTGTGATTCCGTTGTGGCGGGTGATTATGACCTCCCTGACGCCGTTGGACGTGTATATGCGCGGCGGCACGCCGATGTTTCAGTGGCCCTGGGAGTGGTCGTTTGCCGCGTACGAGCAAATGCTGACCCATCCGATTTTTCCGCGCGCGACGCTGAACAGCATCATCATCACGTTAACCGGGACGGCGCTCAGTCTGTTCCTCACGGTACCGCTGGCGTATGCGCTCTCCGCGCGCACGTTGCCCGGACGGAGAATCATCATCTCGTTGATCCTGTTCGTCTTTTTGTTTTCCGTCGGTTTGATCCCGGTCTATTTGCTCGTCGCCAAGACGCTGGGCTGGACCAATAATATCCTCGCCGTGATTGTGCCGCCGGCGGTGGGCGCCACAAATACGCTGGTGATGATGCGTTTCTTCGAAGGCATTCCCGAAGAGATCAAAGAGTCCGCGCGGATGGATGGCGCGAACGATTTGCAAGTGCTGTGGCAAATTGTCTTGCCCTTGTCCAAACCGATTTTGCTGACAATCGGTTTATTCTACGCGGTGCATTACTGGAACGAATTTTTCACGCCGATTCTCTATCTCAACGATCAAAATTTGCAACCACTCCCGGTGCTGCTCCGCAACATTCTGATCGGACAGAATTTCAGCGAGTATGTGGATTACGACGTCTCGCGCGCCGCCTCGATTGAATCGCTGAAATCTTCAGCCGTCTTGCTCACGATGTTGCCGATGGTGCTCGTCTATCCGTGGATTCAACGCTACTTTACCAAAGGAACTCTGCTGGGCGGAGTCAAAGAGTGAGTTCAGAATTCAGAATCCAGAATTCAGAATTCAGATTGGAACAAAGGAGGTTGAGGCGACAAATCAATTCTGCAAAGACAATCACAGGAATTCCGAAATACAAAACGATTCGAGGAGAAGAAAAATGAAAAAGCAAATGCTCGTCAAGTTCGCGCTAGTAGCGATTGTGCTGGCGTTGATCGTCGCCGCGTGCGCGCCGGCGCCCACCGCGACGCCGGTCCCTGCGCCCACCAAACCACCCGCCGCGCCGACGGCGGCTGCGCCCCAACCGGCGCCAACCACCGCGCCAACGGTTCCACCCGCGCCCAAACCGACCGACACGCCTGCCAAGCCGGTGGACATCGAACTGTGGGCGCAAGCCACGTCCACGCAAGCGCCCGCGCCGCCGGAGGATTGGATCGGCTACAAAACCATCCGCGAAAAACTGAACATCAACCTCAAGTACGTCATCCTTCCCACCGGCGCGGATGGTGAGACCAAACTCAACGCGGCTGCCGCCGCCAACGCGCTGCCCGATTTCTTCCAAGCGGTCAGCACGACCACCGCGCGCAACAAACTGATCGATCTCAACAAGCAGGGCTTGATCGCGCCGGTGGACGATTTGCTCAAACTGATGCCGAACCGCGCCGCAGCGCGCTACAACGTTTCTTCTTCGATGGCATTAGCCAATCTCGATGGTAAACAAATGGGGTTTGTCGAAGTGCCGAACCTGCCCCGCCGAGAAGGTTTGGTCATTCGCAAAGATTGGCTGGACAAGCTGGGTCTCAAGACGCCGACGACGATGGATGAACTGTTCGTCGTTGCAAAGGCGTTTACCGAAAAGGACCCCGATGGCAATGGGAAGAACGACACCTACGGCTTGGGTGGATTCTTTGATGACTCGTGGGGACCCGGTTCGCGCTTTGCCTTTTTCTTTGGCGCGTACGGCGTGCCGGATTTGTGGAACTGGGCGGACGCGAGCAATTTCGGCTTGTCCGTGCGCAATCCGGGCTTTTACAAAGCGCTCGTCGAGTTCCGGAAATGGAACGAAGCCAAAGTGATTGATCCCGATTGGGCGACGATCAAGCGAGACGAATTCCGCATCCGCTGGCCCCAAGGACGATACGGAATTATGTGGGAAGACTTTGCCGCCCTCTCGATGGCAGCCAACTATCCGAAATTCGACAAGAACTTTCCAAATGGCGAGTGGATCGCGATTCCTGCGCCCAAGGGACCCGAGGGGAAGGCGTACTATGGCGCGTTCGGTGGGGTCGGCGCGACGTTTGCCGTGTCCAAGAAAGCCGCCGATGCTGGAAAAGGTCCCGCCATCGCCAGGTTGCTCGAGTGGATGGCTTCCCCGGAGGGCTACTATCTGTGCGGCTTTGGGGTGGAAGGCGTCAACTACAAATTCGACAAAGATGGCAACGTGACCACCGATGGCTTGCCCGATCCGACCAAGGCGTGGACGCACGAATCTATGGCGCGCTTTACTCAATGGCGCAACCAACTGATCTACGACAACAATCCTAAGGAAATCGTCGCGCGCTATCCAGTCCACAAGAGCATCAACGGTCGGACGATTGAGCCGATGGCTTTCTACAAGTTCTTCTCGACCCAGCCGTGGCTGGATTCGGTGTCAAATCAGTTGATCGTCAATCCGTCGAATCGCGCGGACTTGCAACGATTCTACAATGAAAACTTTCAGGCGTTCGCGCTCGGCACCAAACCCTTGACCGAACAAAGCTATGCCGACTGGGTCAAGGCGCTCGACGCGAATGTCAAGGCGAACGCGTGGGAAGAATCCGCGCGCAAGAATCTGCAAGACGCCGGAGTGTTGAAAAAGTAATCCGGTGACGATTCTCCGTAGGGGCGACCGTCGGTCGCCCCTATTCGGTTTAAGGACAAGGGATGTCGAATCAAAAATGGTCAGTCCGAATGGCAGATTCAACCATCGCGCGCTATCCCACGCTGGCGAAAGAATGGAACTATCAGTGGGGACTCGTGCTGAAAGGGATCGAACAGGTTTGGCGCGCGACCGGCGACGACAAATATTTCGCGTACATCCAATCGAACATTGATGGCTTTGTCCAACCCGACGGGACAATTCGCGGCTATCGCGTGGACGAATACAACGTGGATCGCCTCAACACCGGCAAAGCGCTGTTCGCGCTGTACGAAAAAACGCGCGATGAAAAGTACAAACGCGCGCTCGATCTGTTGCGCTCGCAACTCGACTCGCATCCGCGCACGATTTCTGGCGGCTTGTGGCACAAACAAATCTACCCGTACCAAATGTGGCTCGACGGAATTTATATGGCGGACGCGTTTTGGGCGCAATACGAAAACCAATTTTCAATTGATAATTGTCAATTGACAATTGATAATTTCAATGATATCGCGCGCCAAATCGTTCTGATCGAACAACACACGCGCGATGAAAAGACCGGCTTGCTCTATCACGCGTGGGACGAAAGCAAACGAATGCGCTGGGCGAATCCGAACAACGGCTGCTCGCCGCATTTTTGGGGACGCGCGATCGGTTGGTACGGAATGGCGATCGTGGACATTCTCGATTTTCTGCCGCGCGATCATTCCCAGCGCGACGCGCTCATCGCGATCCTCAATCGAACGTGCGACGCGCTCGCGCGCGCGCAAGACGCGGCGTCCGGTGTATGGTGGCAGGTGTTGGATCAGGGTGCGCGCCCCGGCAATTATTTAGAGTCATCGGCGTCGTCAATGTTTGTCTACGCGTTCGTCAAAGGCGTGCGGCGCGATTACTTACCTGCCACACTGATTTCCCTAGAAGGGTTTGGCGGGTGTTGAATTGGCAAGTATTCTTTCTCCCACAATTTGGGGAACAGCCGCCAACCCTTCTGGTTTCTCAGCGATTTCAACTTGCAGGATCAA
>VGOB01000251.1 GCA_016865935.1 Chloroflexota bacterium
CTCCGCGCCGGTCAGGCGGATTGCATATTTGAACGGTTTCGTGGTGGCACCTCCATTGAAAGAATACGAATGCGGAGCCAATTATACACCATTACACCGTCGGATTACTTTTGAGACAGGGTACTAGTGATGACGAGAATGTGGAGAGGATTTTCAGCTGGCATTTTCACTTCCGCTTCGATTTCGGTTCCAGAATTTCCGTCGTCTGCGCGGGACCATCGAGCAACACGCGCAGTTTGTTCAGCACATCGCGACCGAGAATGAGTTCCTTGCCGCGCGAATCTTTCACCACACGAACCGATGGTAAACAGAGTGAACCAATATGAATATCCAGCACATACACCATCTCCAAGCGGCGTTCGCCCCAAGGACTGACCAGCCACGTCCGATCCGTCTCGTCCGATCGAAACGGCGCTATGAATCGAGGTGGAGCAATCGTGCCATCCGACCCAGTATCCACGATGGCGGTCAATTCGTCCGTGATCGGCGCTTGACCAGGAAAACTCAGCCGAATCTTGAGAATCGGCATCGGCGGCGCATAGTCTTGACTATATGGATTTCTCATCGCGTCAATGGCTCCAAGCGCGGACTGCGAACAACTATTTCGCGTTCGACCACTTCTTCCACCAGTCGCATCAGTACGGGCGTTTTCCCAAATCGCTTGCGCACACGCTTGTATAACGCGCCGAGTTCGCGATCGTGATCCACCACACGTCCATTGTGCATGGCGATGTACTCGCCCAAATACTTGGCGCGCAGGCGCGGATATTTGCGCCTGTATGCCTCCGCTTCCGCGTTGATTTTGCGGTGACCAAGTTCTCCGCGATAATGCGCAATGGCTCGCCTGATCGCTTCTTCGACAGGCATCCGCTCCCAGCGAACAATCGTATTCAAGTCCTCCATCACCGAATCGGGCAAAGCAACCGTCTGCTCGGGATGTGTGCCGTACGCGGCTCTCGCCTCTCGCACTTTTTTCATTTCCACCTCCTCGCCCCTCGCCCCTCGCTACTCGATCGGAAACCGCGCGCTCAACCGCCGCGCCGCGTCATCACTTGCGCGCGGCACCACGCGCACGACGAGCACGCTCGTATCGTCGTTCGGTCTGCCGCGATCCAGTTCCACCGCGCGCGCGAGGATTGCGTCCGCGAGTTGTTGCGCACCGATGTTCGCGTCGCGTAATTGCTGCGCGACGAACGCGGTAACGTCGAATCTTTCATTGTGGCGAAAGCCCGCGTCGAAAACGCCGTCGGTGAACACGATGGCGGTAGTCTGCCGCGCCAGCGGCAGTTCTGCGATGCTGGGTTTCATCCGCCGATGCACGCCGATCGCGGCCGCGGGCTCGTTCAGCGCGCGCAGGCCGTTCGCGTCGCCGACGAGCGCGGGGCAATGACTGTTGCGCGAAATCACGATCGTCTCGCTGACGAGATCGATCGAAACGATGTGGAGTTCCGCCGACACTTTGCCGTCGTACTGCGTGTACAGATAATCGTGCGCCGCGCGCGCCGCCGCGCCGTCACGCACGCCTTCTGCGAGCAAGGACACGGCTTTGCGCGCGACCAGATTCGAAACTTGTTTCGCGCCGCGACCCGTGTGCTGACCGTCCACCAGCACGAACGACAACCCGCCGTGCGGTCGCTCGATCATTTCCAGCGTATCCCCCGACTCGCGGATCGCGTATTTGGGTACTTTGGCAACTGCAACTTGAAGTTCCATAGAGTTGGAGATTGGAGACTAGAGATTGGAGATTAGATTTTTCGCAAACGCCAGCGCATCGTCGCGCGATTTGATTTCGCCATCGGCTTGCGCTTCGCGGATCGCTTCCAGCAATTCGCCGACGCGTTTGCCTGGCTCGATCTTGAGTGCCTTGATGAGCGTGTGGCCGTCGATCAACGACGGCGGCGCGATCACGGTTTCGCGCGCGCGAAAATATTTTTCGAGCAAGAACGCCATCGTCGCGCGGCGACGCGCGTCTTCTTCCGCGTCGATCGGTGTCGCGCCGCGCGCGCGCTGATCGGCAAGCATCAGCGCGCACACATCAATTCCCGCGTCGCCCGCGTCGCGGAAAAAGCGATAGACCGCGCGATTACTCACGCGCGCCTCGCGCGCGAGATGCGCGGGGCGCAAGTGATCGGCGATGACACGCGAGACGATGGCGATTTCGTCGTTGCTGAAGCGCAAGCGGCGCATCACCGCCTCACTCATCGCCGCGCCGCGCGGCTCGTGCGCGTAGAAATGGATCGCGCCCGCGTCGTCTACCGTACGCGTCTGCGCTTTGCCAATGTCGTGCAACAGCGCGGCGAGGCGCAGCAACATGCCGCGCGTGCGCTCGGCGGAAACGATCTGCGCGAAATGCGTTTGCAGTTCGGCGGTAAATTCGCCGTCGGCGACATTCGCGTACTCGTCCGCCTGAATCGCTTCGAGTTCGTCTAGCACGCGCAAGGTGTGATCGAAAACGTCGTACACGTGCGGCGCGGACTGCGTCACTCCTTTGAGCGCGGTCACTTCGGGCAATAGCGCAGACAGCAAACCCAGGTCGTCCATCTGGCGGATCGAGGCGGATGGATGCGGCAGCGCGAGCATCTTGAAAAATTCATCGCGCGCGCGTTCCATCGAAGCGAACGCGAGCAAGTGCGCGTCGCGGCGCATCAGTTTCTCGGTGTGCGCGCCAATGGTGAAACTGAGTTCGCCCGCAAAGCGCAGCGCGCGCAACAAGCGCACGGGATCGTTCTGGAACGCTTCGTCGGAGACCGCGCAAATTTGCCTGAGCGCGAGATGCTTTTGCCCGTGAAACGGATCGAAGAGTTCGTTACTGCCGAGTTGCCGCGCCATCGCGTTGATCGTGAAATCGCGCGTCGCCAAATCTTCGCGCAGCGTGCCGCGCAGTTGCGCGAAATCCACGTAGATGTCGTTCAGAATCACGCGGGCGACGTTGTGTTCTTCGTCCATCAAATAGAACGCGCCGCCGTTTTGATCGGCGAACGCGCGCGCCAATTCCGCCGCGTCGCCGTCCAGCGCGAGATCGAGATCGCGTTTGACGACGCGGCTTAAAAGTTCATCGCGCACCAAGCCACCGACGAAATACGCTTCGACGTTTTGATCCGCGATGAATGCCAAGACTTGATCGAGCACGTTCATACACAAACTCCTGACGAAAGACCGACGACGGACGACCGCAAGTTACTCGGTCGTCGGTCGTTGGTCCTCCGTCCGCACTTCTGGCACAAACACCACGCGCGGTTCTTCCTTGGGACGTTGATGTTTGGACGCGAGCCGCGCTTCGCGCGCGCTCATTCCCACGCCCGTGACGTTGCCGCGCACAATCGCCACCCACCGACCGGCGTACGGCGTCAGGTCAAAGTCTTTGGGAACGCGCACGCGATTTGCCATAGAACAGTTTTAGGTTCAAAGTTCAAGGTTTGAGGTTCAACGTCGAACTTTTAACTTTGAACTTTGAACTATTTTCCGCGCGACGAGTTCCGCCACTTCACCGGGAAAGCGCGCGACCGGAACGCCCGCCGCTTTGAACGCCGCGATTTTTTCGGCGGCGGTGCCGGTGCCCCCTTCGATGATCGCGCCGGCGTGCCCCATCCGTTTCCCCGGAGGCGCAGTCTGTCCTGCGACGAACGCGACGACCGGCTTGCTCACGTTTTTCTTGATGAACGCCGCGGCTTTTTCTTCATCCGTCCCGCCGATCTCGCCGATCAACACAATCGCTTTGGTCTGCGGATCGTTTTCAAACAATTCGAGCACTTCGATGAAACCCAAGCCGTGCACCGGATCGCCGCCCATTCCAACACAAGTAGATTGACCGATCTTGCGTTGCGTGAGCGCGTGAATCACTTCGTACGTCAGCGTGCCGCTGCGCGCGACGATGCCCACGGGACCCGGCATACAGATATTGCCAGGAATGATCCCCACTTTGGCTTTGCCCGGCGAAATCAAGCCCGGGCAATTCGGTCCCACCAAGCGCGTGCCGGTTTCGTGCAAGCGCCGCGTGACGCGCATCATATCAATTACCGGCACACCTTCGGTGACGCACACGACGAGTTTGATTCCGGCATCCACGGCTTCGAGGATCGAATCTGCCGCGGCGCGTGCAGGAACATAGATGACCGACGTGTTCGCGCCAGTCGCCGCGACCGCTTGCGCGACCGTGTCGAACACCGGCACACCCAACACTTTTTCGCCGCCGCGCCCTGGCGTCATTCCGGCGACGACCTTGGTGCCGTACTCGATCATTTGCTTGGTGTGAAACTCGCCTTCACGCCCCGTGATGCCCTGCACGACCAATTTCGTTTTCTTGTCAATTAGAATGCTCATTCATCTCACTCCACTGTGTATTTGGGTCCGCCCAATTCGCGCGCCAGCCGACTGACTTGCCACGCGCAATCCTGCACATCCTTTTCAATTTCGTTCTTCGAAAAACGCGTCGCTTTGCCGATCTTTACCTTAGGTAGTTCTTGTTGGAAAATTCAATTTGCTTGACGTTTCGAGTCGCGACGACGGTTGTGAAGTTTTCGGGCAAGCACTACCAAGTTGGCGACGATGATCCCCCAACCAATCCAGCGCTCGAAACCGTCCAGACCGTGATTGGGACAACGAGTCAACTGGACTGTGCGTCGAATAACACTGATACGACCCTCGATCCCGTTGC
>VGOB01000252.1 GCA_016865935.1 Chloroflexota bacterium
GACACCTTCATGACCTTGGTCGCCACGGCCAAGAAACTGGAGGTAAGTTTTTACGCGTACATCCAAGACCGTATTTCTGGCGCGTACCGATTGCCCAAGCTCGCTGATTTGATCACGGAGCGCGCCCAGCGAGATCCACTCGATGCGTCTTGGAGTTCGCCGTAGAATTACCCCAAGTTATTGAGAAGATACGAGCGAAGTGCCGCGCGAAGTGCAAACCGAATTCACGCGCGCGTTCGGCGTTCTGCTTGCAGAAATTTTCAACCCGATGCTGCTGCAATCAGCGATCATTCTGCTGATCGGCTTGGGCGTTGCCGCGCTGGGCTTGATCATCAAACCCAAGATCAAACCATCGAGCGATCAGTTGTGATCAAATAACACACGCGCGAAATTCGCGTAGCGTATTTCTTTTTCCAAAAATCACGTATTGGGTTTGTTATATCTGATTGCCTATGCGAATAACGCGCGATCAGATTATGGAGGCGCACGATGTCTTTGCGGCTATCTGCTCTGCTAATACTTGGCGCGCTCTTCTGCCTCGCGCTAAGCGCGTCCGCGTGCGAATATTTCGAATCGCCGGGCGGCATCACCAAAGCCGTTACCGCGCAAAGCGCGCACGGCGCAACCTTCGAACCGATCAACGTCACCGATAATTTCGCGCCGGATCAAAACGAGTTCCACGTCATCGTCACGCTGACGAACGCGCCGAAAAATTCCACCGTCAAAGTCGTGTGGACAGCGATAGATGTCGGCAGCGCGCTATCGCCAAACACGAAAATTGACCAAACCGAAGTCACAACCGATGGCTCGCGCAATCTCGACTTCACGCTCAAACGAAAATCGGCGCAGTGGGCGCCGGGGTTGTACAAGGCGGAAATTTTCTGGAACGATAAACTGGATCGCACGCTGAATTTCATCGTCGTTGGCACGCCGCAAAAAACCAACACGGTCGTCGCGAGCAAATGCCCGCCCGCGACCACGCAACCGCACAAACCGACCGGCTTGCTCGCGCAAGTGATTATGGCGGAAGGTGTCGGCGCGAACAACGAACCGGTAAATCGCACCGGCGAATTCCTGCCCTCCGAAGTGATCTACGCGAGCGTTTCGATCACGAACGCGCCTGCCAACACAAAATTCCGCGCGGTGTTCTACGCGGTGGATGCCGGCGCTGGCGCGCAGTGCAATGTCAAACTGGGCGAATCGGAGCAAATCGCGAGTGGATCGAAAAACCTCGCGTTCAAGTTGCAACAGAGCAAGGATTGGCTACTCGGTACGTATCGCGTGGATATTTACGTGAACGATGTGTTGGATCACACCGCGAATTTCGTCGTCGTGACGAAAAAACAAGTGCATTGAAAGGCAGGGTTCAAAGATCAGGGATCAAAAGCCAGAGGTCAGAAAGCAATCTGACCTCTGGTTTTTGTTTTACTCCTCCGGCGTTTTCCGTTCCACCGCTTCCGTCACCTTGCTCACCGTCGCGTCGGTCCGGCGTTGCAAACGCCAGCCCAACGCTTTGAGCCCCGCCCACAGATAGCGCAAGCGTCCGGTCGCCGCGCGATGGCGCAACGCCGGCGCGCCGGGTTTCGCCGCCGTCCACTCGATCGCGCACGCCGCCCACGTCAGCCCCGCGCCAAATCCCACCAAGACCAGGCGATCACCCGGCTGGACGCGATCCGCGTCAATCGCCTCGCACAGCGCAATCGGAATAGACGCCGCCGATGTGTTGCCATAGTTTTGCAAATTCACGAATATTTTTTCCGGCGCGAGTTTCAACGATTTCGCCGCGCTCTCGATGATGCGCGCGTTCGCCTGATGCGGAATGAACAGATCGATCTGATCGAGCGACCACCCCGCGCGCCGGACGACGATCTGCGCGGCTTCCGCCATCACGCGCGTCGCAAAGCGATACACCTCGCGCCCGTTCATTCGCGCGTAATGCATTTTCGATAACACCGTTTCGGGTCCCGCCGGATGACGCGCGCCGCCGCCAGGCAAGATCAACAAATCGCCGCCCGAGCCATCCGAGCCAAGCACCGACGTCATCATCCCGCCGGGCTTGTCGCTGGCGCGCACAATCGCCGCGCCCGCGCCATCGCCAAACAACACGCACGTCGCGCGATCGTTCCAATCCAAAATTCGCGACAAGGTTTCGGCGCCGATCACGAGAATCGTATCGTACATCTCACTGCGAATCATTCCCGCCGCCATCGCCAGCCCATAGACGAACCCGGAACACCCCGCCTCCAAATCGAATGCGCCGGCGCGTTCCGCGCCAAGCGCCGATTGCACCAGGCACGCGGTCGCGGGAAACGGATACTCCGGCGTGACGGTTGCGACGATCACCAGATCGATTTCCATCGGGCTGATGTTCGCGGTTTCAATTGCCGCGCGCGCCGCGTGAATCGCCATCGTCGCGGTAGATTCTTTTTCGGACGCGATATGCCGCTGAGCGATCCCCGTGCGCTCGCGAATCCACGCATCCGTCGTTTCCATTTTCTTGGCAAGGTCGTCGTTCGTGACGACGTTTGGCGGCGCGTACTTGCCCCAGCCGATGATGTGCGCGTAACGTGACATTGAGAACCCCATTTTCGATTTTCGCTTGCCGACTTCTGATGGAACCATCGGCAATCGAAAATCCAAAATCGAAAACCTGATGTTATTATAACACCGATCACAAAATCGCGTGACGATTCGACTATTTGACTATCCGACTCGCCGCACATACAATCGCGCTATCAAATTCTCTTCGAGGATTCATCGTGGACACTCTGCTCGCAATTTTTACGCGCGTCATCCTGCCCGTCTTCATCACAGTCGCTATCGGTTTCATCGCGCAACACTTTTTACGGCTCGATCTCAAAACCTTGTCGCGCTTTGCGCTGTACGTTTTAGTGCCCTGCATGGTTTTCACTGCGATGGCGCGCACGACGATCGCGCTGATCGAATTCAGCCAGATCGTCATCTTTTATGTGATCGCGTCCGCGCTACTGTACGGCATTTCGGAAATCGCCGCGCGCGCGTTGCGGCTCGATTCCGCGGCGGCGAGTTCGTTTCACATCGCGATTCTGTTCACCAATTGCGTCAACGTCGGCTTTCCGATTCTGCTCCTGGCGTACGATGCGAGCGCCGTCGAGCGCGGCTTGATTTATATGATCCTGATGCAAATCGTCTTGCAAACATTCGGCGTGTATCTTGCCGCGCGCGGCAACGCGAATTGGCGCGATGCCGCGCGGCGCGTCGCGCAAATGCCGGGGATGTACGCGCTGGCGCTGGGGCTCGCGGTCAACGCGTTCGCGCTCCCAATCCCCGCGACGCTGTTCGATCCGTTGAAACTCGTCGGCGATTCGATTCTGCCGTTTCTGCTCGTCGTGCTGGGGATGCAACTCGCCGAAGTGAATCTGCGCGGGCAATGGCTCGTCGCGTCGGTTGCCACCTTCATTCGCCTCGTCGTCGCGGCAATCATCTCCATCGGCGTCGCGAACGTGATGGGTTTACAAGGCATCACGCGCAATACGCTGATCCTGGAAAATAGTATGCCGACCGCCATCTTCGGCGTCGCGCTCGCGCAAGAATTCGACGCCGCGCCGGATCTGATCACCACCGTCATTTTCATTTCGACGCTCGCGAGTATGTTCACGCTGACGGTGCTGATCGCGATGGCATAAAGGTTAAAAAATTTAACCTTCAAACCATTGAAATCCCAACGCGTTTGTGTTAAAATGCGCCGTGTAATCGGTGATGATTGCCGAGCACGCCTGAGGAATTGGGTTGGAAAAGCGACTTGTGATTCTCGCACTTGACCGACTCGCCCGACAATGGTGTAAAGGTTAACAAAATTCAACCTTCAAACTATTGAAATCCCAACGCGTTTGTGTTAAAATGCGCAGTGTAATCGGTGATGATTGCCGAGCACGCCTGTGGAATTGGGTTGGAAAAGCGACTTGAGATTCTCGCGCTTGAAGCTACCCGCTCGCCCAAAATCGCCTGTCGCTTGATGAACGGATACCAGCGGCAGGTATTTTTGTTGCCGGACAGAAGATAAGAAGGATACAAGAAGGTTGTAAGAACGATCAAAGAAGGATGATGCGACCAAATGCTCTTGGCTTCAAAGGGGAAGAAATGAAACGGACCAACCTGTTCTGGCTTTTGTTGTTTGGTCTCTTCTTGTTCGTGTTAAGCGCCGTCCCGGCAGTTTGGGCAAGCCCCGGGCAAAACCCCGCCCGGCAGACGGTGCCAACGCGCGCGCCTACCGCCACTCCCGGAACCTGCGGACCGACAGAGGTGACGGGTGGGCAGATTGTTGGCGATGTCACTTGGTACAAAGCGTGCAGTCCCTACACGGTTTCCGGCAACGTCGTTGTTGCCAGCGGAGCAATACTAGCTATTGAGCCGGGGGTGGAGATCCGTTTCAACGACGCCAAAGGTCTCCAAGTAGATGGCACGCTAGTAGCGCGTGGGACGGCTAGCCAACCCATCACATTCACGACGAGTGCAGGGACACCAAGTGCGGGTGCATGGCAGTTCCTCAACTTCACCGACAGCAGTGTGGATGCCACGTTTGACGGGAGTGGGAATTACGTCAGCGGGAGCATTCTCCAATACTGTAAAGTGCAATACGCCGGTGGCAGTGGTGCGCCAGGTGCGATTC
>VGOB01000253.1 GCA_016865935.1 Chloroflexota bacterium
ATCTGGGACGACCCTGGCGACTGCGGCGGGCTTCGGGGTGTGCGTGTGGTCTTGTCTCCCATTCGACTCTGAACTCTGATTACTCTGGACTCTGGAGACTCTGGATCGCTGTTCTCTGGGGATGGGGTTTGGGGTCGCAAAGCGTCGCAAGTGGAAGACGAGCACACAGCAAAATTATCTGTGCTTGCGACGATTTGCGATAAAGGGGCTTTGCCCCTTCCCCAAAGTCGAAATTTTTTTTGGAGGAAGGGATGGCAACGGAAAAAGAAATGCCCATCTTTACGCGCACGTTCGATTTTCTCACGTGGCTTTTGCCGGTCACCAATCGCTTTCCGCGCGCGCAGCGGTTCACGATCACGGCGCGTCTGCTGGACGCCGCGCTGGATTTGCGCGAGCGTTTGGAAGAAGCGAATCATCGCTTTGGCAAAGAACGCGTCGAACGCTTGCAGCGCGCGGATGAAGCGCTGGACAAGGTACGCGTCTATCTACGGCTGGCGGCGCGTTGGGAATGGCTCACGGCGGGACAATATCAGCACGCCGCGCAAATGGTCGCCGAAATCGGGCGGCTCTTGGGCGGCTGGCGCAAGGTGACATCCTTGTAGGGGCGGGGTCTTCCCGCCAACATATTCGGCGGCAGGACGCCGCCTTTACGTAGGCAACTCGCGACCGCAAGGTCGCCGTTGTAGGGGCAGGTCGCACAAGACCAGCGGGTGGTGCGGGGCGGGTCCTTCAACAACAATGAGAACAACGTCCGCTGTGCGTACCGCAACAGGAACAACCCTGACAACTACAACAGGAATCAGGGTGTGCGTGTGGTCTTGTCTCACGTTTTTTTAGTTTGCCGGAAATGCGATGGGTTGCCAGGGCAACCACATAGGGTTGCCCCAACAATCTGCCGCCGAGGCGCAAAAAATGGCTCGACCTGTTCCTGTCCGCGCTCGCGCAAGCGAGCCGGGCAAATATAGAATCGCTCCGCCCCCTGGGCTTGTCCCGAGCAACGCGAGGGATCACCCTGGGGCGGAGCAACCTTAACGCCAATGTACGACCAACTCTGTTCGTGGGATAATCTGCTTTGGGCGTATCGCCGCGCGAGCAAAGGCAAGCGCGGGCAATCTCCCGCCGCGCTCTTCGAGCATCGGCTGGAAGACAATCTCCTGCAACTGCAGCGCGAATTGCAGACGCAGACGTACCGTCCGGGCGCGTATCACAGTTTCTACATTCACGAGCCCAAACGCCGTTTGATCTCCGCCGCGCCCTTTCGCGACCGCGTGGCGCATCACGCACTCTGCCAGTTGATCGAGCCGCGATTCGAGCGTTCGTTCATCGCCGATTCGTACGCGAATCGGGTGGGCAAGGGAACGCACCGCGCGCTGGATCGTTGTCAGGAATTCGCGCGGCGGTTTCGGTACGTTTTGCCGTGCGATGTCAAACAGTTCTTTCCGAGCATTGACCACGCGATTCTGCGCGAGACGCTCACGCGCAAGTTCGAGGACGACGCGGTGCGGTGGCTGGTCGATCAAATTCTGGCAAGCGGCGTCGGCGTGCTGGCGGAAGAATACACGCCCGTCTATTTCCCCGGCGACGACCTCTTCGCGGTCAATCGTCCGCGCGGCTTGCCGATCGGCAATCTCACGAGCCAGTTCTGGGCGAACTGCTATCTCAACCCGTTCGATCATTTCGTGAAACGTGACCTGCGGTGTGCGGGCTACTTGCGCTACGTGGACGATTTTCTGCTCTTCGCCGACGACAAACACGCCCTGTGGGAATGGCGCGCCGCGCTCGTCGAACGCTTGGCGCGCGTGCGGTTGACGATTCACACGCACGCGGCACAGGTGCGTCCGACCGAAACCGGCATTCCATTTCTCGGATTCACGGTATTCCCGACGCATCGCTTGCTCAAGCGGCGCAAGGGCATCGCGTTTCAGCGCAAGTGGCGCGGTTTGCTTTGCGCGTACATTCAGGGTAAAATATCACTGGCGCAATTGAACGCCTGCACCCAGGGCTGGGTCAATCACGTGCGGTACGGCGACACGTGGGGCTTGCGCCGCGCGCTCTTCAGAACGACGATCGCGGATTCGCAGGAGTAGACGACGATGTCGGATGCCAAGACAGTTCACGCGGACGGCGACCGGAGTGTCGCCATAGATGGGATGACCAACAGCGTCGTCCTGACCGGCGATTTTCACAGCGGCTTGACGTTCGAGCAGTTGATGCAGGTCATCGCCGCCGTGCAACGCGCCTACGAGACCGGGCAAGCCAGCGCGCGCGGCAATCTCACCGCCGACCAACTTGAAATCAGCGCGCCCAATTTGCCCCCGACGCTGATCACCAAAGAGATCGCGGAAGACCTGCGGCGCGTTGCCACGCGGCAAGCGGACGCGACGAGTTACCTGGTCGCGCTCAGCACGAATCCGCGCTACGGGCGGTGGGCAAAGCAATTCGTCCCGCTTGCCGGCACGCTCACCTCATTCGAGCCGCCGCCCGAGATTCCCCCAGAATTTTGGTTGTTGGAAATTCAGCGCGAGGGTGGCGCGCGCCAGGTTCAGCGCACCAAGATCGACAACGTGATGGACGCGCTGGCGAAACACGCGACGCTGGTTCTGCTCGGCGCGCCCGGTTCGGGCAAGACGACGACGCTCCAAAAACTCGCGCTCGACGAAGCGACCAAACGTTTGTCCGGCGCGCCGGCGCGCCTGCCCCTGCTGCTCCCGCTGTCCGATTTTGGCGCGAACCTCACCCCGCTCGAATTTCTGCACGCGCAATGGCAGAGCGCGCGCGGCAACGCCGATTTGAGCGGCGCGCTGGCGCGCGGCGATTTGCTCTTGCTGATCGACGCGTTGAACGAGATGCCGTTCCGCGATGATCGCGATTATCGCGCCAAAGTGGACGCGTGGCGCGCGTTCGCCCAAGAATATTCCAAGAATCAAATCCTCTTTACCTGCCGCAGCCGCGATTACAGCGAGAAACTGGGTCTGCACGAAGTCGAGATCGAGAAACTCGACGCGCCGCGCATCCGCGAATTTCTTGCCAAGTACGCGCCGGAACAAGCGGACGCGGCGTGGCTAAAACTTCAAGGCACTTCACTCCTCGACCTGGTGAGCAATCCGTACTATCTCTCCATTCTCGCCTATCTGATCAAGATGCACGCCGCGTTTCCGTCCAACCGCGCGGGCTTGTTCGATGGTTTCGTCGCGCATCGTCTGGCGGACGAACGCGCCAAACACGCGGATTGGCTGGGCGATGATGTGATGCACGCGGCATTGTCCGCGCTCGCCGAATCGTTGCAGCCGCTGGGCGAAACGCCGCGCCTGCCGCGCGCCGAGATGCTGGCGCGCGCGCCAACCCAAGTGGACACGCCGCGCGGGGTCGTCACGCTTTCGCCGCAAAAACTCATCGCGCATGCGATTGATGCGACGCTGCTCGACGTAGAAATGCAAAACGAAGTCGAGCACATCCGCTTTTACCACCACCAACTCCAGGAATATTTCGCGGCGCGCATCCTGCTGAAACGCTGGCGCGCCGGCGAAGAGGTAAGCGCGCGCTGGCAGATGCCGCGCCTGAAAGAAGAAATGCCCGACCCTGGCAAATTGGGCGATTGGGAACCGTTGCCGCCGCCGCCCACGACGCGCTGGGAAGAGCCGACAATTCTGGCGGCGGGGTTGTGCCAAGATTGTGCCGCGTTTGTCGCCGCCGTGCGCGCGGTGAATCCAGTGCTTGCCGCGCGCTGCCTCACGGAATCAGGGATTGCCGCGCAAGACGAAGTGAAGAAGCAAACACAGGACGCCTTGCTGCGCGAGATGGGCGATCTGCGCGTGCATCTGCGCTACCGCATCACGGCGGGCGACGCGCTGGGCAACCTGGGCGACCCGCGCTGGCAGGAACTGGATGCAAACGGGACGCGCGTCTTGTTGCCACCGTTCGTCGAAATCCCGGCAGGCAAGTTCCAGATGGGGACGGGAGGTTGGGAAGCGTTCCAATTGGCGCGGCGCGGTCTGACCTGGGTCACGAATGAACTGCCGCGCCACGAAGTGGACGTGCCAACCTTCTACATTGCGCAATTCCCAGTCACGAATGCCGAGTACGCGTGTTTCATTCAGGCGGGCGGCTATGCGGACGAAAAGTATTGGCAGACCTTCGCCGCGCGCCGATGGCGGCGCGGCGAAGGGGAGAGCGGCGCGTTGAAGCAGGTTCTGGAAATCTGGCGCGCGATCAAGCAGAATCCCAAGCTGTTGGAACAGTTGCGACGCGCTGGAGCGCCTGCGCGTGAAGTAACACAGTGGGAACAACTTGCCCAGATGAGCGAGGAAGAGGTGCGCGCCGCATTGAGCAAGCCCCTCGTGGAACGTCGCCGCGATCAACCGGCGTTTTGGGATGATGTGGCTGCGAATAATCCATCCCAACCGGTGGTCGGGGTGACGTGGTATGAGGCGATGGCGTATTGCGCGTGGCTAACGGAACAATTGCGAATTGCAAGGGGCGAATTGCGAATTACAAACGCGGCACAATCTGTCGCAATCCCTAATTGAGAGTGTTGCAGAATTCAGTAACGTGAACTTGAAAGTGGTCTCAAAATGTGCGATGATTGTGGTGCCCACCAACAACCTTTCGCACACGAGAGACCACA
>VGOB01000254.1 GCA_016865935.1 Chloroflexota bacterium
GGAATCGAAATCTGGGCGGCAGACATGGCATTCTCCTTTTTGGTGGGACCAAGATGATACCAACAATTCTACCACATTTCATGCCCACTAGATCTAGTGGGCATCACGGCAATTCCCAAAGAGCCAATCATCCTTTGCCGTGCGTCCCTTGCCTTGCACGAACAGCACCTTGACGCCGTCCTTCGTGCGAATATCGCCGACGTCGGCGCGGCGCGTTTCAATCAAGCGCAAGCCACAACGCATCAAGAGATACACGAGCGCATAATCGCGCTTACCTGCGAGCGTCACGCGGTCAATCAAACGCAACACGCGCGCCGCTTCGTCCTCTGTGATGTTATCGCGCAAATGCCCGCGCGGTTTCTTTTCGCCTTTGACCCCTTGCGCTGGGTTCGCCGAGGCAAACCCTTGCTCGACCGCCCAGGCGTAGAATCGGCGCAACGCCGTGAGATACACCCCGGACGTGAACGGCGATAGCCCCGCGTCGCGCAAGTGCGCTTTGAACGCGCGCGCGGCGCGCGGATCGCCGCCGTCCCGGACCCAACCGAGCCAATGCGCCAACGCCCGCCGATAGGTTTCCTGCGTCGTCGGCGCAAAGTCCGGGAGTGCCGCAAAGCGCGCGATCAAAACCTCCGGCGCTTGCGTTGCCGTGCCGCTGATTTGTAACCCTGTCTCTTTGTCCATTCGTTTACCTCTGTTCACCGTTCACCGTTCACTGTTGACTGTTCTCTAATCCGCGCGGTCATTTCGGCAAACGCGATCCGATCCAACACCGCGCGCAGTTCCGCGTCGATGCGTTCCCATTCGGCGAAGTAGCGATCAAACTCCGGCGTGTCCTGTCCGGTGCGTTCGCGCAGCGCGTCGAGAAAATCAAGCCCCTTTTCCCAGCGCGCCCGCAAGCGATCCCGTTCCGCACACAGCGCGGCGATCTTCGAATCGCGATTCAAACCGCCGTTGTCGCCGTGTGTTGCCTGTAAATGGCTTGGTAGGTGTATCTGGTATGCCATAAAAATCCCTACCCCCTCCTATCTGAAAAAGTGGTCAAAGTGGTAACACTTTACGTTAAGTATCTGTTACCACTGTTACCACTTTTTCGAGAGGGATACCCCCAGCAATTTTTTCCGCGTCGCGTTTGATGATTTTCAAAACGCGGCGTTGTTTCCCGCCGATCCGCGCAAGCGCGGCAAGGTGGGTATCATCGCTCACGACCGCGAGCCCTTCCTCGGCGAGCATCTTACGCAGCGCGTTTTGCTTGGTCCCGAAGATGCGCCCTTCGTCCCGCTCATACTTGGCAACGCAGTGATAAGCCGCGCTGGGTAGCAAGTAGAGATAGTCCGCGTCGTACCAGCCCAGCATTTCGCCGTCGCCGCCCGATTCGGGCGTATCGGTATGCTGCAAGCGCGCCTTGCCCTGCGCGAGCAGTTCGGCGATCACCGTCAAAAAGCGGCGGGTCGGTCGCTGCTCCTCTGTAAGCCCGTGTTGCCGTTCGGCGACGCCACACAACGCCGTCCACCCTTCATCGCGCAACCGCTTCGCGTCCGATTCTGTGAGCGCGCCGCACGCGACGGCGAACGATAGCCCCAGGTCAAAGCCAACGTAGAGCGATGCAATTGATTCGGGTAGCCGCGCGTGTTGCCCTTCTTGCCGCGCCTTCGCGCGCAACTCCCGCCATTGTGGGGGAAGCGTTTCTTGCAACTGTGTCCACTGCTCGCCAAGCCAAAAGATGTACGCCGCCGTCGCGTCGGGATACACTTCGCGATTGTCTTGCGCTTCGCTCATTCGCGATAGATTCACCTCGCCTTTGTTGACCTCGACCGTCACCAAACGCCCGACAAGCGATTGACCGTTCGGCAACTGTTCGCCGGTTGCGATGACAAGCCCGCGCGGTCGGTAAATCGTCCGCAAAGTCAAATCGCTATTCAGGCGCGAGCGACCGCCGTGATTTCCTACAGCGCGCACCAGGCGCGCGGCAATTTGTTCTAACTTTTGCGCCGATAGTTGATCGTTCTGGGGCGCAAAATCGTCGAGCACGAGCGGCGCGTCTTTCAACAAAAACGGATACTTTTCCAGCGAGTTCGCCGTCCCGCTCCACTGTAGCAAGTCGTCCTGCGTAAAGTCCCCATAGTGCGAGAGCGCGACCGCCGTGAGCGCGGATTTGTAGACGCCCGTCGCGCCATAGACCCAGAGCATAAAACGCAAGGGAATGATTTCCGCCAACGGCGCGAGATACATCGCCGCCCACAGCGGCACCGTCACGCGCTTGGGCGCGATCTCCAAAAAGCGGAGCGATTCGCGCATCGCGTCGATCACGTTTTGCGGTTGCGTTGGCAACGCGTATCGCTCGATCTCTTTTCGCAACTCGACGGCAACCGACGCGCCGCCGATTGCGCCCCCTTGCGAGAGGTACACGCGCTTGTCGCCGATCTCCCGCCAGCCGGTATGTTCAAACACATAGCGCGAAACAATGTTCGGGGAGAGATACTGAATTGCCGCGCGCAGATGGTCTTGCGATGCGCTGCCCGCCTCGACAATCGCGCGCGCGCCCCAACTTGCCGTCACCCAGCGCATCGCGGCGAATTGCCCCGCGTCGATCCGCGCCGCCGGGAGCGATCCGCCGTCCGCGTGCGTTCCCTCGAGCGTCAAGAATCGGCGAACGTCATCCGCCCCTTCGTCGTGCGCGACCTGTTCGGTGATGCGCGCCGCAAAGTTGCACAGGGGCACGAGTACCGTCCCGTCCTGCGTTTTCTTACGGCGGCAAATCCGCCCGTCACGCACAAGGTATTGACCGGCTTGCTCGGCGATGCTGGGCGCGCTTTCCGCTTGCTCTGCCTCGGCGTTCGGATCGCATCGCGGTTCGTGTCCGTTGCCGCTGCGCGGAATGGCGCGCGGTTCGCGCATCCCGGACTCGACGCCGCTCCGAATCGTCGCGCGCGTCTCCCGTTCGTTCAAGCCAACGAGTTGCGCGACGTTCGCAAGTTGCGTTTCGACTTCATCGCGCGGGAGCGCGCCCGCGCCGATGAATTGTCCCAGCGCGAACGCCGATGCGTTCAATTGCGTATTGCGCGCGCCTTCGGTTGCGCGTGACAGCTTGTCGAGTTCGCCTGTGAGCGCAGCGTTGGCGTATCGGTTCGCCCCGGCGCTTGCCGATTTTTTCGGCGCGGGCGCGGTTTTGGTCTTTGGCATTTGCTTTTCCTCTGCTCGATGCGCCGCACATTCTAACGCAGCGAGCGCGTACACGCGGTCAAAATCCGCCGCGATGATTTCCACTGTTGGAAAATTCGGCGCGTACTCGGGTTTATAGTTCACGCCGCCGGGGACGCGCAACACGCGCGCCAGGTCTTTCGCGCCTGGGTCGCCGCCGACAAACTTGACCCAAGCGGCTTGCGCGCGCTTGGCGCGTTCGCGATCCGCGTCGCTCGCGATGATGAACGGATCACGCAGCAGCCAGTACGCGTGATAGCCGCCGCCCGAATCCACAATCACCGACGGCGCGGGTTGCAGTTGCTCGACGTGCGCGCGCGCGTTTTCTTTTCCGCCGGGCTTGGCGTCCAGATCGGCGAACAGGCAATTGATCGCCACTACATCGCCGATGGTTGCGCGTTTGGCGGTCCCGCGCGGAATTCGTGTGGGATGCACTCCGAAATACACGTCGCGTTTTTCACGCGGGAGCGTGGGCGATTTGCCGACGCCATACCACCGACTCGACTTGTCATCGGAAAACCAGAGATACCACCACGCCCCGCCCCTGTGAAGATGCTCGCGCAGTTGCGCCCAAAGTTCTGTTTGATTCTGTGTCATTGCGTTACCTCGATTTGCGATTCCAGCGCGCGCTTGACCGCCCGCCAAAAGACGCGCTCGCCCCGCCCGCGCGCCGTCTCAATTCCCAGCGCGGCGTACTCCAACGCGCGCGACAGGTTCGCATCGTATCGCGATTTGACAACGCGGCGCGATTGCGCTATAGTTGTGAATGTCAAGGACGGCAAACCCAAGCCGTCAAAACCGTGTCCCGCCGCGTTGCCCAACGCGGCTTTTTGTTTTTGCATCATCGTTTCCCCCTTCTACGCGGCGAGCGCGTTCGGTTGCGTTTGCGGCGCGGGCGATTGCTCGCGATTGATCTCAATTGCCAACTCGCGCGCCGATTCGCGGATAAGCCAACGGATTGCGTCGCTCTGCGAGCGTTGCAATTTCTCGGCAAGCGCGGCAATGATGCGCCGCTCATCGGCGGTTGCGCGAAATGTGAATGTTTTTACGCGCGCCACTTTCATCACCTCTCCCAAAATGAAACGAGCAGACTTTCGCTTTGAAAGTCTGCTCGCATTTTAACAGGATTATGCACTTGTTGGAATGACAAAGATGTTCGTTTGTGTTCGGTCTTTTGTTCGGTCTTTTGTTAGTACTACAACGTTACTTCACGCTCAGAAACGGTGGTAGAATGCTCCCCATCCTTTCGATAGGAGCAACCGATGAACCTACCCCCGCGAGTTTCGATAGCGACACCACCACCTTCAGCAAGGGCG
>VGOB01000255.1 GCA_016865935.1 Chloroflexota bacterium
CCAATTTCAAACATGCCGGCGGTCGGAATTTTACGCTTGATTTCCGATGATAGTTTCGTGTTGCCAATTTCCGGGCAATATTTTTGTTTTTGCACAATTCCAAGGTCTATTTTCGCCAGACTACAGTAATGTAAATAAGAAGAAGCGTATAAAAATAATTTAACTTTCATATGTTTTTTCAGGCTTGACTTTTCAATCATTTTCCACCATTTCTGCGCAAGTCAGCAAAGAACAACCCGTTTTCCCTGAAGAAGGGAAAACGGGTTTCGTGATCTTACTTGATTTCGACGGTCGCGCCGACTTCTTCCAATTTCTTCTTGGCTTCGGCGGCTTCTTCCTTGGTTGCGCCTTTCTTGACGGCGGCGGGCGCGGATTCGACCAGGTCTTTCGCTTCCTTCAAGCCGAGTCCGGAAACGATTTCGCGGATCGCCTTGATCACCGGAATCTTTTGCGATCCGGCGTCTTTGAGGATGATGTCGAATTCGGTTTGCTCTTCGGCGGCGGCAGGCGCCGCGCCACCGGCGGCGGGCGCACCGGCGACAGCCACAGCGACGGGCGCGGCGGCGCTCACGCCGAGTTTTTCTTCGAGCAGTTTGACGAGTTCAGACGCTTCGAGCAGGGACAAGCCCTGAATCTCTTCTGCGATCTTGGCGATTTTTTCGGATGCCATTTGTGAGTTACTCCTTTTTTGAATTTGAATTCGAGTTTAAGCTTCAAGGTTCGTGGTTCAAAGTTCTTGGCTCAACCTTGAACTTTGAACTTGCAAACTTTGAACGCTTACGCTGCCGCGCCTTGTTTTTCCAGTTGCTCGGCGCGCGCTTGTAGCAAGTACAGCACCTGGCGAATGCCCGCTGCGACGACTCCGGCGACCTGGGTGCCCGGCGCGTTGATCGTGCCCAGCAGTTTGCCAAAGAGTTGATCGCGCGTGGGCAAACTGGCGAGCGCTTCCGCTTCTGCGCCGCGCAGGATACTGCCGCCCATAATCGCGCCTTTGACTTTCAACTCCTTGTCTTTCAAAAAGTCGTTGAGCGATTTGGCTGGACCGGCGATATCGTTGTAGCAGAACAACAGCGCGGTCGGTCCCGTGAGCAGGTCTTGCGGCACCGGCATCCCCGCGCGCTGGAGCGCGAGTTCGACGAGAGTGTTCTTGGCGATGTGCAGTCCGGTCTTCAGCCCGCGCAATTGGTTGCGGAGTTTCTGCAGTTCCGCCACCGGCAAGCCGCGATAATCGGTGATGATGAGCGCCTGCGTCTTTTTGAGGTCTTGCGTCAGTTGCGCGACCAGTTCCTCTTTGCGTTCTTTCGTTACCGGCAAGTGAATTCACCTCCCCTGTTGGAGATTAGAGATTGGAGATCAGAGATTGGAAATCCGCCTGCAACCGTATGCGCTTTTCCAATTTCCATTTTCCAACGTCTATCTTCAGAATGAAAAAAAGTCTTTGTGCCGACGACGTACCGACACAAAGACTCGTGATCTCGCAATCCAACCATCACTTGATCCCTGACTAAGTTGATCAGGCGACCAATTGACTAGTACCGTGTCTCATAAATAATCCGACGGTCGCTGTGCTGGAAAATGCTTGTTTTCAGGCACTTTTCGAGCGGTCATAGTCGGAACACTTATGATACAGGGTACTAGTTGACTAACTCGTCTTTGCCTCGGCAGGGAATTAAGCATCTGATTTGCGATGCACCTGCGGTCATCGGCGCAGTGATATTGTATTCAGTTTTCGATTTTGCGCAAGTTGGCGCTTGTCATTGCGAGGAGCGATTTTTGCGACGAAGCAATCTCAAGTTCTCGGAGATTGCTTCGCTCCGCTCGCAATGACATTTGACTTACGCCGCGGGCTTGACGTTCAGCGCTTCGTTCAAATCGAGCCGGATGCCGGGTCCCATCGTGCTGGACAGGACGATCTTTTTGACGTACTGCCCCTTGGCGGCAGTCGGCTTGGCGCGTACGATCGCGTCCAACAGTGCCATCAAATTTTCGTGCAGTTGCTCTTCCGTGAACTGCGTCTTGCCGATGATGGTGTGAATGTTCGCGGTCTTGTCGGTGCGAAATTCGACGCGCCCCATTCGCAGTTCTTTGATCAAGCGCGGCAGTTGTTCCGGCGGAACGATCGTGCCGGCTTTGGGGCTGGGCATCAAGCCGCGCGTGCCCAGAATCTTGCCGAGCCGCCCGACCTTCGCCATCAGTTGCGGCACCGCCACCGTGATGTCGAAATCGAGCCGACCGCCTTCGACTTCTTTGATCAGCTCGTCGCCGCCGACCACATCCGCCCCGGCTTCGCGCGCGATCCGCTCGCCGTCGCCTTCGGCAAAGACCGCGATGCGAACCGTCTTGCCGGTGCCATTGGGCAACAGCGTCACGCCACGCACCATCTGATCGGCTTGCTTGACATCCACGCCCATTTTAAGGTGCAGTTCAACCGTCTCGTTGAATTTGCCGTAGACCGTCTTTTTCAAAAGTGCGACGGCTTCCTTCGGCGTGTAAGATTTGTTGCGGTCAACCAATTTGGCTGCCGCGACGTACTTTTTCCCGTGCTTTTTCATTCGATACTCCTGGTGGTAGATTGTCGCGCGTTGTCGCGCTCCCACACGTCAAGTGACGAGGGACAAGTGACATGTGACGTGTAACTTCCCGTGTCACTTGTCCCCTGCCACATTATTCTTTCACTTCGATGCCCATACTGCGCGCGGTGCCGGCGATCATCTTCATCGCGCCGTCCACATCCACCGCGTTCAGGTCTTTCATTTTCATCTCGGCGATTTCGCGCACTTGCTTTTTCGTCACGCTGCCGACCTTGTTACGATTCGGCACGCCGGACGCCTTTTCCACGCCCGCCGCTTTTTTCAACAGCACCGGCGCAGGCGGCGTTTTCAGCACGAACGCGAACGAACGATCCTGGTAGATCGTGATCTCGGCAGGCACCACCATCCCCGCCATACTCGCGGTCTTGGCGTTGTACTCTTTGCAGAACTGCATAATGTTGATGCCATGCGGACCCAGCGCCGTACCGACCGGCGGCGCGGGCGTCGCCTTGCCGGCTAGCACCTGCAATTTGACGATGGCTTTGGCTTTCTTACCCACTAGTCCTCCAAATATGCCAAATCAACCAAACTTGCCAAACCTGCCAAA
Organism: Chloroflexota bacterium; assembly: GCA_016865935.1. Taxonomy (GTDB): domain Bacteria; phylum Chloroflexota; class Anaerolineae; order UBA4142; family UBA4142; genus VGOB01. The sequence goes on from VGOB01000255.1 coordinate 3,139, forward strand.
GAGTTTTTGGCACATTTGGCACATTTGGCATGTTTGGCTCGTTTGTCTCAAACTTTTTGCACTTGCAGCAAATCCAATTCAACCGGCGTATCGCGCCCGAAGAACGAAACCATCACGCGGACTTTGCCCTTTTCCATATTCACTTCGTCCACCGTGCCGCGAAAATCGGCGAAGGGTCCGTCAATGATGTGCACGACTTGACCGGGGCGATACGTGACGCGCACCTTCGGCTGTTCCGTTTCCATGCGCTGCAGAATCTTGCTGACTTCGTCCTCGCGCAAGGGCGTGGGCTTATCGCCGGAACTGACAAAGCCGGTGACGCCGGGCGTATTGCGGACGACGTACCACGACTCCTCGGTCATAATCATTTCGACGAGAATGTAGCCGGGGAACACGCGCCGCTGGATCACTTTGCGCTGCCCTTCGCGCAGATCGAGTTCTTCTTCCGTCGGCACAATCGCGCGAAAGATCAACTCTTCCATTTTTTGTTCCGGCGGCATAGACTTGACGCGTTGCTCCAGCCCTTTTTTGACTTTGTTCTCATAGCCGGAATAACAATGCACGACGTACCACGCGCGCTTGGATCCTGCGGGCTTGGCAACTTCGGGCGCGTCGATCTCTGACGCGTCGGTTTGCGCGGCGCCGGTGGATTCCGGCGCGTCAGGCGTCGCGGCGGCTTGGGGCGCGTTATTCAATTCTTCGAGTGGTTGAGTCTGATCGTCCACGCCAAATCATCCGTTCTTATCGCACAATCAACAATCGAAAGAGGGCGGTCAACAAATAATCAATCGCGCCGAAGAAAACACTCATCACCACGATCGTGCCGAGGACGATGAGCGTCAGGTTGATCGCTTCCTGGCGCGTGGGCCAAACGACTTTGCGGAGTTCCGCGCGCGTCTCCCGAAAATATTGCATCACTCGATTTTCTTTTACGACTTGTTTTACCACGATTCCCTCTCACCTCGCCTGCGCTAACAAGTCAAGACACCGTCCACCCGGCGAACCCTCTTGCGGAAGACGGTGCCTTGCACTCACGCCAGCGCACGCGCGATTCTACTTGGTCTCGCGGTGCATCGTGTGCTTGCGATCCCAGCGACAATATTTCTTCAACTCGATCCGCGCGGTGTCGTTCTTTTTGTTTTTCTCGGTCGTGTAATTCCGCCGCTTGCACTCGGTACATTCGAGCGTCACGACCAAACGGTTTTCTTTCTTTGCCATTATCCCATCACCTTGGTGATGACACCCGAGCCCACCGTGCGTCCGCCTTCGCGAATCGCAAAGCGCTCGCCCTTGTCCAACGCCACCGGCGTGATCAACTTGACTTTGATCGTCACGCGATCGCCC
>VGOB01000256.1 GCA_016865935.1 Chloroflexota bacterium
GATTGAGACATTACAGCACTTGGTCGCGCGCTTTCTGAAAAACGGACGAAAGGACAAACGCCAAAAACGGTTGACCACTTATCAACAGATACATGCAATGGAACAAGCGTTAGCTTGACGCGTATGGTGTCTACCCCCCCCAAGTTTTATATGCGCCCGATCTCCGCCTGTCTGTTTTGAGATTCGTCTGATCTGTGGCATCTCCGTACCTCCTTCGCCCTGGCACAATGTTACCCATGCGCCCAGGTCACCCCGTCAACTCCCGCACCACCTCGTTGACCATCTTGCCATCCGCGCGCCCTTTCATTTTCGCGGCGGCTTCTTTCATCACTTTGGGAAATTCTTTCGTTCCCAGCGCGGCGATGATCGCTTCCACTTCCGCTTTGATTTCATCGCGCGAGATTTGCTTGAGCAGGTACGGCTCCAGGAAACCGAGTTCGGCTTTTTCTTTTGCCGCGAGATCGGGACGATTTCCTTTTTCGTACAGTTCGATGGATTCGCGGCGTTGCTTGACTTGCTTTTCGACGACGCTCAGCAAATCGGCTGCGGTGATCGGCTTGTCTTTGGGTTGCGCGAGTTCGAAATTGGAAATCGCCGCCTTCAACATCCGAATCGCGTTCAGCCGATTTTCGTCTTTCGCTTTCATCGCGAGTTTTAGATCGTCAGCCAACTGATCTTTCAGTCCCATAATTATCGCTCCTTTTATTTTTTCGCTTTCTCCACCAACTCGAACAATTTGTTCAACGCCTCCAGCGGCGAAAATGACAGCACGTCGAGTTGCGCGATTTCGTCGCGCAGCGGATCGGACGGCGCGAACATCGCCATTTGCACGCCCGCGCCCTTATGTAACCTTCCCGTCGCTTGCAATTCTTCCAATTCCTTCAGCACTTCTTCCGCGCGATGGACGACCGCCTTGGGAATTCCCGCCAGTTGCGCGACGTGAATCCCGTACGATTTATCCGCGCCGCCACGCGCGATCTTGTGCAAAAAGACGACGCGCCCGCCTTGCTCTAACACGCCGACGTTGTAATTTCGCACCTTGGGCAAATAGTCTTCGAGCGCGATCAGTTCGTGGTAATGCGTCGCGAACAGCGTTTTCGCTTGCAACTGCGGATGATTGTGAATATGCTCGACGATGGCGCGCGCGATCGCGATGCCGTCGTACGTGCTGGTGCCGCGCCCGATCTCGTCGAGAATGATCAGCGACCTGGGTGTCGCGTGCGCGAGAATATTCGCCGCCTCGACCATCTCGACCATGAACGTAGATTGTCCCGCCGCGATTTCGTCTTGCGCGCCGATGCGCGTGAAAATGCGATCCACCAAGCCAATCGTCGCGGTTTCCGCCGGAACGAATGAACCGATCTGCGCCATCAAAACGATCAGCGCGACCTGGCGCAGAAACGTACTCTTGCCCGACATATTCGGTCCCGTGATCAGGTGAATCATTTCATCGGACGAGAGCGCGACATCGTTCGGGACGAACGGCTCATCGCGCAGCGAGAGTTCGACGACCGGATGCCGCCCCGCGACGATCTGGATCGCGTCGCCGTCGTTCAACTGCGGACGCGCGTAGCGATAGCGCATCGCAACTTCAGCGAGCGACGCGTACACGTCAATCTCGGCGAGCGCGCGCGCAGTGGCAAGCAAGCGCGCGGACGCGCCCGCGATCTGCGCGCAGATTTCTTTGAACAGCGTCGTCTCCAATTCGACGAGGCGTTCTTCCGCGTTGAGAATCAGCGACTCGTACTCTTTCAAGTCTGGCGTGATAAAGCGTTCCGCGTTGGCGAGCGTTTGTTTGCGAATGTACTCGGGGGGCGTCTGCGGCAAGTTCGGCGTCGTGATTTCGATGTAATAGCCGAACACTTTGTTGTAGCCGACCTTGAGCGATTTGATGCCGGTGCGTTCGCGTTCTTTGCGTTCCAGGTTGGCGACCCAATCTTTCGCGTTCTTCGACGCGCTCGCAATCCCGTCGAGTTCCGCCGAGTACCCCGGCGCGATCACGCCGCCGTTGTTGAGGTTCGCCGGTGGATCGGAGACGAGCGCGCGCGCGATGAGCGCGACGAGGTCGGGACAAGAATCCAGGTTCAAAGTTCCTGGTTCAAGGTTCGATGTTTCGTCCTGAACTTTGAACTTTGAACCTTGAACCGCAAGAATCTTTGGCACCACTTCCAGCGACGCGCGAATCGCGACGACATCGCGCGGCGTGGCAATTGCTTGCGCGACGCGATTCGTGAGGCGTTCGAGATCGTTGACGCGCTTGAGTAACTCGCGCAACGATTCGCGCTGCGCGGTATCGCGATAAAATGTGTCCACGCGATCGAGGCGCGCGTTCAGCGCGTTCAAATCGAGGAGGGGCTGGGTGAGCCATTCGCGCAACAAGCGCGCGCCCATCGCCGTGCGCGTTTCATCGAGCACGCCGAGGAGCGATCCTTTGACCGCGCCGCCGCGAATCGTCTGCGCCAATTCCAAATTTCGCCGCGTCGCCGGATCGAGCGCCATAAACGCCTGCGTCGAGTACGTCTTGAGCGCGGTTAATTGCGCGAGCGCGGCTTTTTGATTGTCCTGCAAGTACTGCACGAGCGCGCCCGCGGCGCGCGTCGCCAGCGGCAACGCGCCCAAGCCAAACCCGTCGAGCGCGGCGACGTGAAAATGATCGAGGAGGGTTTGGCGCGCTGAATCAAAATCTAGCGATTGGAGATTAGAGATTAGAGATTGGGCGCGAAGCGTGGTAATCTCTAATCTCCAATCCTTGCCCTGAGCGGAGTCGAAGGGTCTAAGTTCTTTCTCGCTCGCTAGAATTTCGGCGGGATGGATGCGCTCCAATTCTTGCCGCGCGTCGCGCGCGTCAATTTCCGTCGCAGCAAAAACGCCGGTGGTGATGTCGGCATACGCGATCCCGGCGCGCTCTTTTTCGACGACGAGCGCGGCGAGATAGTTGTTGCGTTTCTCTTCGAGCAACCCAGGTTCGACGACGGTGCCGGGCGTGACCACGCGTGCAACTTGACGATCCATCAGTCCTTTGATCGGTTCGTCGCTCATCTGCTCGACAATCGCGACCTTGTGCCCGGCTTGAATCAGTTTCGCCAGGTACGATTCGACGGCGTGGTACGGTACGCCCGCCAGCGGCACGCGCTGATCGCCGCCCATCTCGCGGCTCGTGAGGACGATGTTGCAAACACTCGCGACGATTTTCGCGTCGTCGTCAAACGTCTCGTAAAAATCGCCAAGCCGAAACAGCACGATCGTTTCGGGATATTGTTTTTTGATCCGAAGGTATTGCTGGCGGACGGGAGTCATCGCGCGCCATAATAACGCAATTCCGTAGACCTGACAAGTTGCGTCTTGGGAGCACCGCCACTGTGCCCGGCACTCGGGCAAGCACCCCCGATTGGCAGATGGCGCGAATTGGACTATAATCGCCGCAGTCAGATTTAAAACCGGCGAACATTACGCACCAGGGATTTGCAGTGAACGACATTCACGCCCACTCTCATCTGAACGATTCAAGCAAACATAATACAACGCGCTTGACCGCGTCCTTGATCATCACGCTCGCCTTCGTCGGCGTCGAGGTCGTCGCCGGACTGTGGTCGAACAGTCTCGCGCTGCTGACGGACGCCGCGCACAATTTCACCGACGTGCTTGCGCTCGCGCTCAGTTGGCACGCGATTTCGCTTGCCGCGCGTCCGGCAAACGCGCGCCGCACCTTCGGCTATCATCGCGCCGGCATTCTCGTCGCGCTCTTCAATTCGACGACGCTCGCGCTGATCGCGCTGGGAATTTTTTACGAAGCGTACCATCGTCTCATCGCGCCGCCCGATGTGGACGCGGGGATTCTCACGGTCGTCGCCGCGATCGCGTTCGTCGTCAACCTGGGAACCGCGCTGCTCATCCGGCGCGGCAGCGAACACGATTTGAATATGCGGAGCGCGTTCATCCATCTCGCGGGCGACGCCGCGTCCACCTTTGCCGCGATTCTCGCCGGCGTCGGCATCGCGCTGACCGGCTGGCAGTGGCTCGATCCGCTCGTGAGCATATTGATCGGCGCGCTGATTTTGTGGAACGCGTGGAGCATCATCCGCGAGACGATCAACATTCTCGTCGAAGGGACGCCGCGCGATGTCAACCTCGACAAGATTGTGCGCGATCTGAAACGCGTCAACGGCGTCAACGATGTTCACGACTTGCACGTGTGGAGCATCACCCAAAGTATGCGCTCGCTCTCCGCGCATATCGCCACCGACGATATTCCGATCAGCGCGAGCGCGGCGATCCAGCGTGAGATCAACGAACTCCTCTTTCACAAGTACGGCATCGCGCACGCGACGCTCCAATTCGAGTGCGCGGAATGTGGATCGAATTTGCTGTACTGCGATCTGGAAACCGCGCATCATCACGGACCGCTTTGACTTTTCCCGCCAAATATTGTAATATCTGAACCGATTATGCGTAATTGGCTATA
>VGOB01000257.1 GCA_016865935.1 Chloroflexota bacterium
TCGGACTCCGTGGCGTTCCTGAGAGAAGATCGTTTGTGGCACAAACAATCTACTCCAGTTCCGCCTGGAGTCCAATTCGCTAGTCTGAATACTTGCCAGTCTTTTCTACTTCAGGGAAATCAGTGTGTCAGGTCTCCGGGTGAAATGTAACATGGGTCTACTCAAGTACATTGCTGGACGAGTGGGTGTTTATCTGACCGTCCTCTTCACCGGCATCACGCTCATTTTTTTCTTGCCGCGCTTTATGCCGGGCGATCCCATTGAGGGCTACATTGGGCGCATGCAGTATCAAGCCGGGCAGTCGTTGAGTGCAGAGGATGTCGAATCGCTTCGGGCGTCGCTGACCGAGTTGTATGGTCTGAAGGGCAGTCTCGCCTCGCAATACGTCGGCTTTCTAAAGCGCGTGCTTATCTCCGGCGACTTTGGTCCATCGCTCGCGGGCTTTCCCAAACCAGTCTCTGAATACATCGCGACAGCGCTTCCCTGGACACTAGGATTGCTAACCACGACAACGATCCTCGCTTGGGTATCCGGCAATCTGATCGGACTCTTTGCCGGGTTCTTTCATAACAAACGAATCGCGACGGTGTTGGAAGTGATCGGCGTCACGCTTTATCCGATTCCGTACTATATCTTGGCGCTCGTGCTCATCATTCTGTTTGCCTACATTTGGCCCATCTTCCCTTTGTCCACGACCATCATGCCCGGCGCGTTGACGTGGCAAAAAGTGGGCGAAATTTTCCGCAACTCGTTCTTGCCCGGTATGGCGTTAGTGCTCGCCGGTTTTGGCTGGAACGTGCTGGGCATGAAGGCAATGGCGTATGCAACCAAAGAAGAAGCGTTTGTCAATTACGCCCGGTTGAAAGGAACCCCACCGTTTACGATCATGATCCATTACGTTTGGCGCAATGCGTTTCTGCCTCAGATCACCGCACTCGCGCTTCACATGGGGATGATTTTTAACGGCGCGATCCTGACCGAGATGCTTTTTTCCTACCCGGGGATCGGGTCGATCATGCGGTCTGCGATTGGCAACGGCGACTATAACCTGATCTATGGTACGCTCTCGCTTTCGATTGTCGCCGTGGCGACTGCGGCGCTGGCGATTGATCTCTTGTATCCACTCTTTGATCCGCGGATTCGGTACAAGTAGGCGCGATGTTGAAATCGAACACTCGACTCAAAATTGGTATTTTCATTCTGGCGATCTTTGTGCTCGGCAGTCTCATCTTGCCATTCTTTACGCAAGAAGATCCGACGGCGCAAGGCACCTACTTCAAGGGGTTGCCGCCGAGCCAGGATCATCTGCTCGGGACGAATGCGTTGGGGCAGGATATCTTCTGGTATCTGGTCTTCTCCATCCGAAATTCCTTGCTGCTCGGTGTATCCGTCAGCATTTGTACCACCATCATTTCGTCCTTGGTTGGATTGACGGCTGGCTACAACGGCGGCAGGATCGATCGCATCATTATGCTCGTTACCGATTCGTTCATCACCATCCCGGTCTTGCCGATCCTCATCACCTTGAGCACCTTCGTGAGAGGCAGTTCGTCGTTCCTGAGCGTTTGGATGATCCTGGTTGCGTTTGGCTGGGCGTGGAACACACGCACCGTGCGCGCGATGGCACTCTCCGTCCGTGAACGCGAGTTCATCAACATGGCGCGGTTCTCAGGGACGAGCATGTTCGGCATCATCACGAAAGAAGTCTTTCCGTATGTTTATGCCTACATGGTCGTCGGTTTCATCAACACGATTTTGTATGCGATCAATACCGAAGCGGCACTTGCCGTCATCGGACTATCGAATGTGACCGTCCCGACGATGGGTTCAATCATTTTTTGGGCGCTGAATTACAATGCGATGCTGACCGGTCTGTATCCCTGGATCGTTGCGCCAGTCGTGGCGACGGTTCTCCTCTTCCTGGGTCTTTTCCTCACATCGACTGGCTATAACGAACTATTTGCCGCACGACGAGGGCACTCATGATCAAATTGAACAACCTCGTAGCCAATTATACAACGGTGCGCGGCCAGGTTTCGGCGGTGGATGGCGTCCAGCTTGAAATTCCGAGTGGCATTATCCTGGGCGTCGCGGGCGAATCGGGCTGCGGCAAGACAACCTTGATGAAGATCATTTATGGCGACATCGGTTTTCCGCTCTCGCTCCCCAGTGGCAACATCGAATACAATTTCCGTACCGAAAAAGGCGAACCCGTTACAACGAAGAACATCAAGAATTTTTGGTTCAAGCGCATTTCGTACATCCCGCAGAGTTCGATGAGTTCGCTCAACCCGGTCATTCGCGTCAACCAGCAGTTCGTTGATTTTCTGAAGGATGGCCAGCGCAAAGCCGACGTGCTCGCTCAAGTGCGGACGTATGTGCAAGAACTGGGATTGCCAGCGGAAGCGGTTGACGCGTATCCGCATCAACTCTCCGGTGGGATGCGCCAGCGCATCATGGTCGCGATGGCGACGTTCTTTCAGCCGGACATTATCCTGGCGGATGAACCGACCACTGCGCTGGATGTGGTCGTGCAAAAGGGCATCTTACTCTTATTGATGAACTTGCAAGAAAAAATGAAGAACACCATCTTCTTCGTTTCGCACGATATGGGCGTTCACTATCAAATCACTCACAAGATGCTCATCATGTACGCGGCAAAAGCCGTCGAATACGGTGATTCGAGTGATGTGTTTGAGCGACCGCTGCACCCGTACACCAAACTCTTGACCGAATCGCTTCCGACGATTGGTGATGAGCGCACGCGTCAGGGTGTTGCCGGTCGCCCTCCTAGTTTATGGGATGATTTGCGCGGCTGTCGGTTCGCTGACCGGTGTCCCTTGGTCACAGAACTCTGCCGGACGAAAGAACCGGAGTTGATCGAGTACCGCTCTGGACACTCAGCGGCGTGTCATTGCGCCGAGAAGTTACTTTGAGCGAATCTGATCGCATTGGAATAAACGCACGATGAAAACAGTTCTCAAAACCGAAAACCTGCATAAAGTTTACAGCTTGGGAAGTTTCCTGCGCGGTGTGAAAATCAACGCGCTTGATGATGTGAACCTGCGCGTTGAGAGCGATCAACCGGTCATCATCAGTTTGGTCGGCGAGTCGGGCAGTGGCAAGACGACGCTTGCCAAAGTCGTTCTGCGCCTGATCGAACCCAGTTCAGGCAGCGCGGTGGTATACGATCAGCAGGTCGCCGGCAAAGGCGTCAGACCGGCAAAGCGCGAATTCCTTTCCACGGTCCAGCCAATTTTTCAAAATCCATTTGAAGCGTTCAGCAGTTATCGAACAGTAGATTCGTACCTGGAGAGAACGGCGATGTTCGTCAACGGGCTAAGCCGAACGCAAGCTGTCGGCGCGATGGAGGAAGCACTCGCCTCGGTCGGATTGAAGTTCGTAGACGTGAAAGGCAAATATCCAAATCAATTTTCCGGCGGCGAGCTGCAAAGAGTATCCGTTGCGCGAGCGCTGATTCCGCACCCGCAGATTATTATCGCCGACGAACCGGTGAGCATGATTGATGCGTCGCTGCGGATGAATGTCATCAACCTGTTTCTGTCGTTGAAGCAGAAATTCAGTACCAGCTTTCTGTACATCACGCACGATCTGGCGACGGCGTACTACATCAGCGACTATCTCGCGGTGATGTATCGTGGCTGCATCGTCGAATTTGGAGAAGCCAGAATCGTTTTGACGAACCCGCAGCATCCTTATACCAAACTTCTCCTGGAATCCATTCCGTCCACCAAATGGAAATGGGTAAGAAAGCAGATGGCGGAATCGGACATTGAAACCAAGGAATACCGCTTTGTCGGTTGCAAGTTTCATAATCGCTGTTCGCTTGCGCAAGACATCTGCATTCAAAAAAGGCCGTTGGCGATCAAGAAGGCGGATGGACGCGATGTCTATTGTCATTTCGCCGAATAAATCGCGTCGCCAAGGACCTTCACCTGAAGTTCGATTTCCGTCGCCCGAAAGAAAGGTTCGCTCCAAGAGTACATGCTCTTGGAGCGTTTTTCGTTTTGCCAGCGGAATCTGATTCTAGCGAAGTTTTGTGCAACCAGTGCCCGTTTCAGGAAATCAGTTGCAATTTTGCACGTTTGGGTCGTTCAAGCCCATTGTCCCAGAGGCGAGAAAAGCAACCTGTTCGACGCAAATGACTCAGCGCAGTAATTTCGTGGCTCTAGGCCAATAGGCAGATCGCCGCGAAGCGTGCAAAATCGCAAGTCAAACAACGATTTGCCCTGTGATTGCGCAAGACCAAGACCTACGCTAGTGCGCGTTAAAGCGCGCGTTAGTACCTTTCCAACAGAATCCTTGCACATTGGGCAAGAAAATCAGGCGGTGGACCGGACCGTCTGAGCCAGTGTTGGGATAACGTACGTCTCGCGCAACTTGAGCGCCATGGTTGCAATTTGGCGT
>VGOB01000258.1 GCA_016865935.1 Chloroflexota bacterium
GGAAAACAAACCCGTAGCGATGCGGTGATCGCCTGTGCCGTGGGGGCTAGAGCGTAACGACAAATCTGTGCCGTGTCGGATCTCGGGCATAATTATAATCCTGGGTCGAAATTTCGCCAAACTACAGTCAATTACTCGGTAGAGTGACTCGTCCATGAAATCCTCCACGCGTGTGATGTGTCGCAGTTGGTTTTGTTGAATTCTACCGCGAAATCCATATCAACGCAAACCCAATCGCCAAGTCACTCAATCGTCAATTTGCGATTTACGATTACCTGTGCTAAAATGCAAATCGTCGGTGGGGCGTGGTGCAGTGGTAGCACACCAGACTTTGGATCTGTGGACCGAGGTTCGAATCCTTGCGCCCCAGCAAATCAATGAGCCAATGAGCCAATAAACCAATGCGCCAATCGGCGCGGTGAGTTGGTTCATTGGCTCATTGGTCAATTGGCTCATTCGCAAATGTCACGTATTCCCTCTCGTGAAAAAGTAATACTCGCCGCGATTCTCGCGCTTGGCGCGTGCTTGCGCTTCTATCGTCTGGACGATCTTCCGCCCGGTTTTCAATTCGATCAGGCGTATTACGTCTTTGACGCGATTTTTCTCCTGCGCGGCGATTTCTTCATTTTCTTCCGCGATCCAGGTCGGAGCGAGCCGCTCTTTCAGTACTTGCTGATGCCTTTCGTCGCGCTTTTTGGCGGCGATACGCCGTTGGGACCTCAAGTCACTGCGGGCATCATCGGCGTCGCGACGATTTTTCTGATCTACGGTATCACGCGCGCGCTTTTCTTTTCTCCCCTTCCCTCGCAGGGAAGGGGCAGGGGGATAGGTCTTCTCGCCGCGCTCTTTGCCGCGATTTCCTTCTGGCACATTTTCTACTGCCGCTACGGCGAACGGATCCCGCTCACGCTCTTTTTTGCGACGCTCACATTTTGGTTCTTCTGGCGCGCGGTTCAAGTTTCAAGTTTCAAGTTCAAAGTTCAAAGTTCAGCGCGGGTACCCGCACTTTTGCCTTTTGCCTTTTTACTATTCACTTGGGGCAGATGGCGCGATTATATTCTTACCGGCATCTTCACCGGCTTGACGCTCTACACTTACCCCTCCGGTCGCGTCGTTCCCATCGCGCTGATTCTTCTCACCGCGTACGTCGCGCTGACGGATCGCGTGCGTGCGGCGTACTACATCAAAGGTCTCGTCCTTGCGGGAATCATCGCGACGATTGTTTTCTTGCCGCTTGGTCTCTACTACATTCAGCATCCGATTGATTTCATCTCGCACACCGCCGAAGTTTCGATTTTCACGCCGCATGGCGAAATCAGCGATAATTTGCCATTGGAGCTAGGCAAAAACGCGCTGAAAATACTTGGGATGTTTTTTGTCGTCGGTGATAGCGGTGTGTTGCGAAATTTGCCGTACCGCCCCGTGTTCGATCCATTCGTCGGCGCGCTGTTCGTTGTCGGTGTGATCGTTTGGCTTGCGGAATTCTTTTCACCGCGCACACCGCGCGTCGCGCGCTTGCGCGCGGTCTTCCTCGCGGTGTGGCTTGGACTCGCGCTCGCGCTTTCGCTCGTTAGCGACGACGCGCCGAACAACGGGCGCATCTTGATCGGATTGCCGGTCGTGATGATGTTGCCGGCATTAGGCGCGGTGGCGATCTGGGAACGCTTGCAATCGCTCCCTGAACAAAGTCGAAGGGCGACGCGCCGCGCCGCGACAATCGCGCTCAGCGCGATCGTCGTTGTCAGCACGATACTTGTCACGCGCGATACGTTTGTCGTTTGGGCTGGCGATCCTGGGACATACTACGCGTTCGATACTGACAAAGTTGAACTATCGAAATGGATCAATCAGAACGCGCGCGCGCAACATTTGTATCTCGCGCCGGTCGTGTATCAAGTCGGTACTGTGTCGTTGCTCACGCGCAACGCGCCGTTGAAATCGTTCGATAGCCGTGATACAATCGTCCTGCCAGATCGCGCGGAGGGCAAGGACGCGCTCTTTATGTTTCCGCCTGAACAGGAAAAGCGTTTGCAAACCTTGGCAACGCGTTTGGGCGCGCTCGGCGCGCGCGAGACAATCACCGACGCGAATGGCGCGCCGCTGATCGTTGGTTTTCGCGTTCCCGCGCAAAACCTCCCCAATCTCCAATCCTTCGACTACGCTCAGGACAAGTCCCCAATCTCTAATCTCTCCCAGGGCGGCGACTTTGTCAAGCCGCAGAAGATGACCCGCGCGATCTGGAACGATTCATTCGCGCTGATCGGTTACACGATTGACGCGGCGGACGCGGCAAAGCGCAATCTAGAAGTGACGCTCTTTTTTCACGCGCGCGAGCCGATGGACACGGATTACACGTTTTCGGTGAAAGCGCGCGATGCGAAAGATCGCGCGTGGGGACAAGAAGACAAGCAGGCAGGGAGCAACAGCTATCCGACAAGACTTTGGTCGGTGGGCGATGTCGTCGTCGAAAAATTCTATCCTGGGTTGAACGCGTGCGCGCCGGTGGGGGAGTATCGCGTCACGGTTGAAGCGTACGATCCAAAGACGATGCAAACACTCGCGTTGACGGATCGCGCAGGAAATGTGGTTGAACTTGGAACAACGCGCGCGGAACAATCGCCGGGAAATTTGTACGAGCATCTTGAGCCCGAGAAAAAACTCGACGCGAAAATCGGCGAGCGGTTGCAACTGATGGGGTACACGCTGACGCCTGACGAAGCGCGCGCGGGTGAGGAATTTTCGCTTTCGTTATTCTGGCGCGGCGTCGGCGCGGGCAGTGCGGAAAAAATTGCGGTGCGAATGAAAAGCGCGGCGCAAGAAATTTCGCTCGTCGAGACGGAGATCAAAATTCCTGCGGAGGGTCGCGGGATCTGCGCGCTGTACGATTTGCGCGTGCCGCCGAATTTTCCTCCGGGCGCGGCGTCGTTGTTCGTAAATGGCTTCAGGCTCGGTCAAATGCAACTGAAATAATTTTGGACGAACGACGGATGACCGACGACGGAAGACGAAACTTTTGTCTTTCGTCATCGGTCATCGGTCATCGGTCATCGGTCATCGGTCATCGGTCATCGGTCATCGGTCATCGGTCATCGGTCATCGGTCATCGGTCTATGTCGCGTATCTCCAAACCAACCGCAATTCTTATTGCCATTATCGCGCTCGGCGCGTTTTTGCGATTCTATCGCATTGATCAAATTCCACCAGGTTTGCGCTTTGACGAAGCGTTCAACTTGATCGATATCCTCGCGCTGTTGCAGGGGCAGTTTGCGATTTTCTTTCCGGCGAATAACGGACGCGAGCCGCTGTTCAATTATCTCTCCATTGTCGCGACGACGATCTTCGGCGCGCAGCCCATCGCGTTGCGCGTCACCGCCGCGCTCATCGGCACCGCGACAATTTTGTTGATGTACGGTTTCGCGCGCGCGCTGTTTTCCCCCTCCCTTGCGAAGCGGGGGAGGGACGGGCTGGGGGTGCTCGCGGCATTTTTGCTTTCGATTTCGGTCTGGCACGTTTACTACAGTCGCTACGGACTGCGCGTCATTCTCGCGCTCGCGTTGACGATTCTGACGCTGTGGTGGGTTTGGAACGGATTGCAGAGAAAAGACACGCGCGATTTTGTTCTCGCGGGAATTTTCGCCGCGCTCACCGCGTACACCTACCTCAGCGGGCGCTTGCTGCCGCTCGTTCTCATCGCGCTGACGCTTGCCGCGCTCGCGCTCGATCGCGCGAACGCGCGCGCATACATTCGCGGTCTGGTCATCACAGGCATTGTTGCGTTTATCTTGTTCGTTCCGCTCGGCGCGTACTTCGTCGCGCACCCGGACGATTTTCTCGCGCACGGCACGAGTCTTTCGATTTTCGACGCGCGCGTGAACAAGGGCGATCTGATGGGAACGCTGGGAAACAACCTGACGAAAGTCGCGGGGATGTTTTTCATTCGCGGCGACTTTGAAGATTTTCGCAACGTGCCTGATCGCCCCGTGTTCGATCCGATGATCGGCGCGTTGTTCGTCGTCGGTGTGATTTTGCTGCTGCGCGATCTGCTCGCGCCGAAAACCGATCGCGTCGCGCGACTGCGCGCGATTTTGATCATGGTCGCGCTCGTTACGTTTCTCGCGTCGTCTGCTTTGTCCGACGATCCGCCGAATTTTACGCGCACGCTGCCGGCGCTGTCGGTGCTGATGATCTTGCCCGCGTGGGGCGCGGCGGCGATCTGGGAACGCGTCCGCGCGACGTCGGCGCGGCAAATCGCGGCAGGCGCGTTTGCCGTCATCGCGCTGGCGAGTACTGCATTAGACATTATTAAAAATAGGGATAAAATGTATGCATGACCAAATACACCGAGTTGAAACGAGACCGCCGCAAGTTTCTTGCGCTGACCGGATTAACCCTCAAAGAGTTCCAAGCACTATTGCCCGCA
>VGOB01000259.1 GCA_016865935.1 Chloroflexota bacterium
CAAGTTTCGCCTTGACGAAGTCTCACGGTTGTCCAATACCCGTCCAGCGTTCTGCGATCAGCCGAAGTTTTTTGTCTGAATCGCGACTTGACGTCTTTTGTCGAATTCACTCTATTTGGATCCTCTTCATCGGCATAGTCAATGCCACAGACAGTCTGTTGGTCGCACAATTAATCTTGTGCGACGACCGTGTGCCCAGAATACGATGATGAGGGAACTATTCAATGCTGACCGAAAACGAGCTGCGTGACGCAATAGTCTTTGGGCGAGAGCAACGACAGATCGAGTTCAAGTCGCCTGTCCTTCGGACGCCAGGTTGCGACACTGCAGTCACGTCACATACCGAAGCCAGGGAGGAAAGGCTCCCTTGCTTTTCTGCCGACTGATCTGCGGTGGTTCGCTCGTTTTCCCCAGGGCGCGCCTCCCTCGGAATTACTCTTTCGCATTTTGCAGATGCTCTTCAGCGCGCGCGAAGCCGAACTCGTCGCGCAAGTCCCGCTCAAGCCGTTCACCGTCCGCCAAGCGGCAACGATTTGGAAAATGGACGATGCCGCCGCGCGCGACGTGCTTGATGGACTTGCCAGCCGCGCGATGCTCCTGGATACGGAAACCCCCGATGGCGAAACGCTGTACGTCCTGCCACCCCCCGATGGCGGGCTTTTTTGAATTCTCGCTGATGCGGTATCGCGGCGACCTCGACCAGAAAACGCTCGCCGAGTTGTACTATCAATACATCACCGTCGAAGACGATTTCATCCGCGCGCTGTTTACGACCGGCGAAACGCAACTGGGACGCGTCTTTGTCAACGAGCCGATGCTTTCCGCCGACAACGCGCTCCACGTCCTCGATTACGAACGCGCGAGCCACGTCATCGCCAGCGCCACGGAGATGGGCATTGGCATCTGCTACTGCCGCCACAAGATGCGGCACGTCGGCAAGGATTGCCTTGCGCCGAAAGAGATTTGCATGACGTTCAACGGTTGCGCCGAGTCGCTGATTCGGCACGGCGTCGCGCGCGCAGTGTCCCAAGCGGAAGGGATGGATTTGCTCGCGCAGGCGTACACGCACAACCTGGTGCAGTTCGGCGAGAACGTGCGCGCGGGCGTCAATTTCATCTGCAACTGTTGCGGGTGTTGCTGCGAAGCGCTGATCGCCGCGCGCAAGTTTGGCTTGCTGCATCCCGTCCACACGACGAATTTCCTGCCGCAGATTCAACTCGACGCGTGCAACGGCTGTGGCAAGTGCGTGAACGTTTGCCCGGTGGAAGCGATGACGATTGTCTCGGCGCACGATCCGCACCACGCGACCAAGCACAAAGCGAAACTCGACGCGGCGATTTGTCTGGGCTGTGGCGTGTGTGCGCGAGTATGTCCCACGCACGGCATCACGCTCGAATCGCGCGGCGAACGCGTGATTACGCCAGTGAACGGCGTGGCGCGCGTCGTGCTGATGGCAATCGAACGCGGCAAATTGCAGGATTTGATCTTCGATAATCGCGCATTGTTCAGTCACCGCGCGATGGCGGTGATTCTTGGAGTGATTCTGCAAGCCGTGCCGGTCAAGCGCGCGCTGGCGAGTAAACAAATGAAATCGCGCTATCTCGAAGCGATTCTGGCGCGGGTGCCGGTGTAGAGGAATTGGCAAACGTTGCCGCTGGTTGCCGCGTTCCGCTTTTGCCAAAACGGGCAGGCGGGGTTATAATTGAGTCAGTTGAAAAGTTCTGTGGTCTCGCAATCAGCGAGACCTGTACCAAGGTGCCGGTGCGGGCACCCCAGGCGATCGGGACGTAACATGACTGCCCGCCCAGGTTGAACGACTTGGCGGGCAGTTTTTGTTGGTTTGCTCAATCTCAACCAGGAAGCGATGATTATGCAATCAATCTTCGATCTGTGCGTTCCACGCGACGAGGTTTTGAAAGGCGAACTGCGCGAGGACATTTTCGCGGCGCGCCTCAAGGATGTGATGGATGGTACGGCGGATCCGGTTTACCAAGACCCGTCAACTTTTTTCGAGAACACTTTTCCGACCTCCGGTCTGAAAACGCTTCTGCATGACGCGCTGGGTCGGCTGGGCGGCGATGCCGCCGGGAAGAACGCGATCGTCCGTTTGGAAACGGCGTTCGGCGGTGGCAAGACGCACAACCTGATCGCACTCTATCACGTGGCGAGCGGCAAGACTCCCGCCGCGTCGGTCGCCGCGCTCCTCGGCAAATCGGCGAAACTCCCCAAGCCGGGCGCGCTCGTCGTCGCCGGCGTCGTCGGTTCGGATCTCGATCCGACGATTGGGATGGATCACGCGGCGGACAAGCTCAAGACCTACACGCTGTGGGGCGAACTAGCATATCAGTTGGGCGGGCGCGCGGGCTATGCGCTTGCCAAAGAGAGCGAAGAACTCAAAGCCGCCCCCGGCACTGGATTGTTCGAAACACTCGTCGGCGACAAGCCCGCGCTGATTATGATTGACGAGATCGCACGGCATTTGCGCGCCGCGCTCGCGGTGCCCACCGCGACGAAACGCTCCACGCTTGCCGATCAGACGATTGCGTTTCTAATGTCGCTCTTGGAATTTGCCGCGAGCAAGGAACACTGTCTCGTCGTGCTGACGTTGGCGGGACCGACAGATGCATTCGCGAATGAGACCGCGATGTTGCGCCAAAAACTTGCCGAAGCGCAGAGCGTCGTATCGCGCCAAGAGCGCGTCTTAACTCCAACCGATGAAAGCGAAATCTCCGCCATCGTTACGCATCGCTTGTTCAAATCGGTAAACCGCGACGGCGCGCAAGCGGTGTTCGACACCTACGCGCGCTATTATGCCGGCGTGATGGACAAGAACGCAGACTTGCCGCAACGGTGTACGCGAGCAGAGTACACAAAAGAGATGGGTGCGGCGTACCCCTTTCATCCGGAATTATTGACCACTCTCAGCCTCAAAACCTCAACCATTCCCAATTTCAATCAGACGCGCGGCGCGCTGCGTTTGCTCGCGTGGACGATGCGCGCCTTGTGGCAAAAACGCCCCGCTGATACCTGGTTGATTCATCCGCATCATCTCGATCTCGCGCAAGCGCAAATTGCCGAAGACTTGACCAGCCGCCTGGATCGTCCCAAATTCAAGTCGGTGATCGAATCGGATATCGTCAGCCCCTTGCTGGGAACGTCCGCCAAAGCGCAAGATGTCGATCAAGCGCTGATCGCGTCCGGCAAGCCGCCGTACGCGCAGTGCTTGGCGACGACGATCTTTTTGCACAGTCTCACACAGGGAAGCGCCAGTGGCGTGGACCCCGCCGATCTGATGCTCGCGGTGCTGGAACCGAATGCCAGCGGCGGCGGGGACGATCCGGCAGTCGTCGCGCGCGCGCTCGAACGGCTGTACGATCAAGCGTGGTTTCTGGAATACGACGGGCACCATTATCGTTTCAAAACAGAACCGTCGCTCAACAAGATCATCGCGGACGAAACCGCGCTCATTGCCGCCACCAAAGCCAAAGCCGAAATCGAAACGCGCATCAAGCAGATTTGGAAGCGCGGCTATTTCAAGCCGGTCTATTTCCCGGTTGAACCGGCGGATGTGGACGACGATGCCGATTTGCCCAAACTCGTGCTGATGCAATTCGAGGCGGTCAAGATCGGCGCAGGCGACATCGAGCCGCCTGCGCTCGTGCGGCGCATCTACGAGTACAAAGGCGCGATGGACTCGTTTCGCACGTACCAGAACAATATCATTTTTCTCGTCGCTGATGCCGATCAGGTGGACAATATGGTTGGGGTCGCGCGCCGCTACCTTGCCATCGGGCGCATCGTCGGCGATGCCGAGCGGATGTCCGAATTCAACGATGAGCAAAAAAAAGCGCTGAAGAAGATGGGCGAAGCGGCAGAGTTGGATGTCCGCATCGCGATCACCAAAACGTATCGCTATCTCTACTACCCCTCGCCCGACGCCGGCAAGTCGAATAGTTTTCTGCGGCGCGAAACCTTGCCCGCGCAAGAGCAAGGCGATGTCGAAAAGGATCAATCGAACGTCGTTCTGCGCGTTCTGCGCGCGCTCAAGAAGGTACAGACGGCAGATGACGAGATTCTGCCTGCCGCGTATGTAAAATCGAAAGCGTGGGATCAAAATCAGGCAAGCATGACAACCGAGGACCTGCGCCAGGCGTTCGCGCGCAAGATCGGCTTGCGGATGCTGTTGGAGGTGAATCAACTTCGCAAGACGATTCAGAACGGCGTGCAGACCGGTGTGTGGATTTAGGGATGTGGAAAGAAATAAACATCCCAAAGTCAGACCGGACAAGCGGGGATGTCCACAAACCATTTTTCCAGGCCGGGTAAGCGTTTGATCCGCTGCTCATACACCGCCATCGCTTTCTTTGCCAAC
>VGOB01000260.1 GCA_016865935.1 Chloroflexota bacterium
ATGACCTTCCTCTCGCATCTCTTTCTCGTGCGCTTGCGGGTGAAGATGGGAGTGGATGCACCTGCCCTGACTGTTTCCCAGGTACGCCAGTTACTCCAAGTCGTCTTGCCACAGCGCAAGTTTGATGTGCAGTCCGCGTTAGACGAGGTGGAGCGGATTCAGAAACGGAACCGCGCGGCCTATCTTTCCCACCGCAAACGCAAACTGCGGGAACTTCATGCCCAACTAAAGTAACGTTGTAATACTAATGGCGTTTGTCTTTTGGGGGAGATTGTGCGTTGACGGTCGATCAGGTTGTAGTGTCTGTTGCCACAAACCAAATTGGTTTAGCTCCGATTCGCGGATCGTCTCAATCAGATCTTCCACGTTATAGGTCGGAATGATCGGCTCGGCTTTTTGAGGAAGGTTTTTTTTCTTGCGAGGCATTTGATCATCTCTTTCTCTTCATCCAGTCTCACTTGAGATTATAACACAAATAAAGCGACGCGCCAAAATGTCAGACAATTTAAGATAAGCAAATCGTGCGGTTTTTCCGGTCAAAAACGATTGCGCCGGTCTGCCAGACGCCGCCACAGCCCGTTTCCGGAGCGTGCTTGGCGACTGCTTGCGGGACAGCTGACGCAAAAATCGCCAGAAATTGCTGTAGTTCTTATCTTAAATTGTCTGCCAAAATGTTTGGTCTGTTGCCGTGTTTGTGCTATAATCAGGCGCGTACCGGCGCTTGCCAAACGAGGTGACGATGAATCCTCCTGACCTGTTGCGCGAACTGAATATTCTCGATCTCCCGATCGGCGTCTACGTGGTCGCGCCCGACGGGCGATTGCTCGCGTGCAATCGTCCCGTGCGCGCGTTGTTCAACTTGCCGTTGCAAGGCGACGTGCGCGCCAACATCGCGCAATTCTACGCCGATCCGAAAATGCGCGACGCGTTGCTCGGCAAAGCGGCCGAAGCCGAAGCGCGCGGCGCACACCTCGAAAAAGAAATCGTCGCCTTCCGCGTCGGCGAGCGCAAAATTTACGTCGAAGATTATTGCAAGCCCTTGCGCGATCCGGCGACGCGCGAAATCATCGCGTACGTCGGTTGCCTGGTGGATGTCACGGCGGAACACGAAGCGGACAAGCGCGAAAGCAAATTCCAGAAACGGATCGAAGAACTCACCTTCGACATCGGGCGCATTTTGCACGCGAACACCGGCACCTTGTTGATGGCGCAACAAACGTTGGACGGCGTCGCTGAAGCGCTCGGTCAGCGCGCGATCAAAGAATTGATCACCGTCCCGCTCGAAGAAAGGGACGAGCAGTTGATCAAAGAAGCCGCGTTGCTCGCCAACGCGATTGACAAACTCGCGCAAGCGACCGAGCCGGAGCGGCGGTGTCAGGCGTTGTCCGGCGCGCACTGGGACGCGCTGCTCAGCAAGATCGCGCCGCTGCGTCAGGCGCGAGACCTAGTTCCCGGAATGGAAATGCGCGCGCCCGCGCTGCGCGCGACCGCGCATCAGATTGCGGCAATTTGCCAAGAGATGACGCCGGGCGTTTTGGCGCGCGAATTGGTGCGCGAGACGGTGCGCGCCGCCGCGCAACTGGAAAACTCGTCCTGTCTGGTGGACGCGCTGATGACGCGCACCGCGATCATTCAGATGGATTCGACGCTGCGCTCGCTGCGCGATTTCATCACCGCCGATATTCGCGTCTACGAGCCCAAGAAAAAACTTTCGGTCAAGCAGTTGACCGATCAGGCGCTCGCGCAAATCGCCGAGTTTGCGCGCAGTTCGCGCGTGGACATCGTCCGGCGCGATCGCGATTTCGATACCGCAGTGGAGGGCGTCGAACGCGATCTGGTGCGTGCGCTCACCAACCTGCTGCACAACGCGATCAAATATTCGTGGCGACGCGATCGCGCCAAAGCGCCCTGGGTCGTCATTCGCACGTACGCGCGCGCCGGAATGGCGTGCGTCGAAGTTGAAAATTGGGGCGTGCCGATCGCGCAAGAAGAAATCGAACAGGGCTTGATCTTTCAACTCGGCTATCGCGGCAAGTGGTCGAAGGATCGCGGGCGGCTGGGCACCGGCATCGGCTTGACCGACGCCAAGCGCACCGCGCAAACGCATTACGGCGACCTGCGCGTCGCGAGTCGCCCGTCGAATCCGGGATGGATCCAGTCCGACGATCCCACGTTCTACAATCAACCCTTCGTCACGACCGTGACGTTTTGCATCCCTGAGGCGGTCCGCCGATGAAGAAACCGAGTGTACTTTGGATCGAAGACAGCGCGCGGTTTGAACTGCGCAACCTGGTCGGTCAACTTTTTTTTGGCGGCAAGTATGAATTCAACCTTGCCGAAGATGTCACGTCGGCGGTCAATCAACTGCAGGCGCGGGAGTACGACGCGGTGATCGTGGACATTCGCTTGCCGCCGGGCATTGACGCGGAATGGCGCAAGTTGTATCAGCAGACCGGCTTTGATCGCGTGCACGCGCAGTTGGGTTTGAAATTACTGCGCTGGTTGCTGACGCGCGACAATTCGATTCATCCGGCGGCGCCGCCGGAATGGATCAAACCGCATCAGATCGCGGTCTTCACGGTGGAAGGCAAGGGGGAAATTCAAACGCACCTGGATGATTTGGGGATCACGGTCTTCCGCCAAAAATCGGCGGGCTTGCGCGATACGGTCTTGTTGGAACTGATTGACGAGTTGCTGGCGCGGGCACAAACGACTTTTGCGCAAGATCGCGCCTTGTGATATGACTCCACTGAAAAAAGGGTAAGCATTTCGCAACGTTCAGGTCCTGCGCGGGTTATACAGAGAGAAACCTGAACCTTGCGAGCAAACACTATGTTCCGAAAAAATCAACATCATCTGCAACCCGCGCTGATGAGCGACTTGGATCACCTCACCGAAAAACAACGCCGCCGCCTCGATGAATCTTGGGCCGGCACGTTCCGCCGCGAAGTGTTCGCGCGTCTCGACGAGGCGCCGTTTGCCACGCTCTACGCCGACACGGCCTCGCGCCCCAACATCCCCGTGAATGTCTTGGTCGGTTTGGAGACCCTCAAGGCGGGACACGGCTGGAGCGACGAAGACCTGCACGATGCGTTCTCCTTCGACGTTCAAGTGCGCTATGCCATCGGCTACGAAAACCTGGGCGAGGGCGAATTCGACTTGCGCACGGTCTACAACTTTCGCCAACGCGTGAGTGCACACATGCAAGAGCAGGGCGAGAACTTGATTGACCGCGCCTTCACCCAAGTCACCGATGAACAGTTAGCCGCGTTCCAACTGAAAACGGGGCAACTCCGCATGGACAGTTCCCAAGTCGCCAGCAACATTCGCCAAGCGTGTCGGGTGCAACTCCTCGTCGAAGTGCTCCAACGCGTTCAGCGCATGCTCACCTCTGCCGACCAAGCCCGCTATGCCGATGCGTTCGCGCCCTACGTGAAAGGGCATGCCAGCCAGTACATCTATCGGCTGAAAGGCGAACAGACCGCCCCGCACCTCCAACGCATCGGCGAATTGATGCACCGCTTGCTCGACGAGTTACGCGCCACGTATGCCGCGGACGCCAGTTACCAAATGTTGGAACGCGTTTTCGGCGAACAGTTTCGTCTCAGCGACAACGGAGTGGCGACAATCCCAGGTACCGAAATCAGTGCTAGCAGTTTACGCTCGCCCGATGATCCGGAAGCGACCTATCGCAAGAAAGGCCACCAGTCCTATCAGGGTTACGTGACGAATGTGACCGAAACGTGCGCGCCGGAGAATCCGTTCCAATTGATCGTGCAAGTGCAGACCGCGCCCAACACCACGGAAGATGCCGCCTTGCTGATCGAAGCCGTGCCGGCCTTGAAAGCGCGCACGGGGGTCGAGACCATCTACAATGATGCCGCCTTTTGCAGTCCCGCCGCCGATGAAGTTCTGCGGGAACATCACATTGAGCAAGTGCCGACCGATCTGCGCGGCAAGTCCCCTAATCCTGAACGACTCGGTTTAGCGGATTTTGCGATTCAGTGCGATGCTGATGCGATTCCAGCACAAATCACGTGTCCCCAGCATCAATCGGTTCCGGTGAGTAACGGACGGAAACCCCACCGCTATGTCGCCCGTTTCGATTCCGCCGTGTGTCAGGTGTGCACGTTGCAGGCGCGTTGCCCTACTCGCGCGCTAGCGTCCG
>VGOB01000261.1 GCA_016865935.1 Chloroflexota bacterium
AGTGAAAGACCCACCGTCTTTGGCGGAAGTGTTGAGCCAACTCTTTCGCCCCGAGGCGGCCGCTCAGCCGGCTTAATTTTCAAGGTGCAAAAGTGTCAACCTATTTCGTCCGTAATTGAACCATCCCTATTTTTGGCTATTCATAAAACCACCCAAACCAGAAAAATCCTGGACAAAAGCATAAGCGCCAAAGCGTTCACAAAAATTTGAACTATACGATACATGGTTATCAACGCTTAGTTTTGCTCGCCACCACATTAGTTGAGGGCTTTTTGACATTGCTTCTGTTGCAGACATAGACAAGAATTCCTTTAACAACCCGCCATGAAGCTCTGCTAAATCCCGATAATTACTTGATGACATTAGAATGAAGGAAGTGTTAGCTGAACCTTTCCAAGAATAGCGAGTGTTTAGATTGTTGACGTTTTTGGTAGCCCCAGGGTATTCTTTATTGACCAACGTAGGTGTGCCAACTGCCAAAATCGCCAAAGATTGCTCTTGTTTTTTGACTGCTGTTGTTTTTATAGCTTGCAACAGGTCATCAAATTTTACTCCGGGATAATTGGTTTCAATCAGTCTTTTAAACTCTTCGGCGCGGGGGTAGGAGTAAAAATTGTCAACAAAGTTTGGCAGGTCAAGGATATAGGGCGCAACATTAGCCAGTGCCTCG
This sequence comes from Chloroflexota bacterium, assembly GCA_016865935.1. Classification (GTDB taxonomy): domain Bacteria; phylum Chloroflexota; class Anaerolineae; order UBA4142; family UBA4142; genus VGOB01. The sequence goes on from VGOB01000261.1 coordinate 671, forward strand.
CGCACTAATTTTTCATCCTGCGGTGTTTCTACTAAAATCCTGGGGAAGCTGGGCGTGATGTCTTTTTCACCTGTTTCAGGATTGATGTAGCTGTAAACCTCGCCATGTAAACCAACAACCATTCTTTTACCTTTCTCGTCCCAGGTAACATTGGCTGGGGAGGGGATGGCTACTTTTCTCAAGCCGTCTTTGGTCAGCCATTCAACTACGGCGGCTTGGGGTTGGTTTTTGGCGTCGGTGTGAAAAGAGGTCTGGATAAAGCGGACAAATTCGCTATTGGCTTGCAAAAACCTTTGCTTGGAAACGGCATCAAGCGCGGTAAAAGCAGCAGCGCCGTCGCTGTCAACGCGCAGCACCCCACCTGCTTTTTCGTCCAGCGTGGCAACGCGCGCGCCTTTCGCATCGGTCAGCATGATGGCGTCGCCATCGGCGCGCCAGGTGTAGCCCGCCAGCGCGTAGAGTTGCGCGGCGCGCGCTTGCGCGGCGGTGCGCGTGGGCGTGGCGGTTGGGGCAGGAACGCGCGTCGCGGTGGAAGTTGGTGCGACCGTTGGAAGCAGAGTGGCAGTCGGAGCCAGTGCGACAGTAGGTGTCAGTGTTCTGACTTCTGATGTCTGACTTCTGACTTCTGCGTTCGGCGCACACGCGGCAAGCGCGAGCCCAAGCGCGAAAAGCGCGATGCTGAAAAATCGTTGTGGGTGCATACGCAAGTCAATCCAAGTCAGCGTGATCGAACGGATTCTCAACCGCGCTGGCATCAAAATAGTAAACTGCCATCGGTTACCGCCTGTTTTCGATAATGATGTCGGACAGTGATTTTTCAAGTTTGAGATTGAAAAATTCGTCCCAGGCGCGTTGCTTGTCCTCTTCTGGCAACGCATCCCAACGCGCGGCACGCGCTTTTTCCTTTGGCGTCAACTCGGCAATCATTCCCTTGCGCCGCAACAGTTCGAGCACGCGCGCGTTTTCCTCCGTCATCGGTTCGCGCGCGGGCGTTACGGCGCGCCGTTTGCCGTTTTTGCCGCGCGGCTTGGGCGCGAGTTGTCGCTTGAGGTCGCGCAAGTCCTTTTGCATTTGTCTAAATTCTTTTACCGAAATCGCCATCGTTCACCTCTTCAGTGCGCGCCGCGAAAGAATCGCAGCGCGTCGCGTGCGCGTTGCGGCGCGTTGCGCCACGTGTCGCGCATCAACAATCGCCGCGCGATGCGCTGCGGACGGAAATAGAATCGGCGGTACGCTTCGTGCCACTTGCGCTCCACCAGTTCGGCGGTGAGATCGCCAACTTGAAAGTGCGCGCGATCCGAATGAATCGCGTAATCGTCCCAGGTGTGCGAAAAGAGAATGCCGTCTTTCTCGATCAGTTTCCACAACTCGGTGCCAGGGAACGGCGCGGCGATCATAAAGTTTCCGAGATCGGGATCGAGTTCGAGCGCGAGCCGCGTGGTCTTTTCCATCGTCGCTTCGGTTTCGCCAGGCATTCCGTAAATGAAAAAGCCCATTGTTTGCAAGCCCGCGGCTTTGGCGTGCTTGAACGCGGCGCGCACTTGATCGAGCGTCTGCGCTTTTTTGACGACGCGTTTCAAGATGTACTCATCGCCGCTTTCCACGCCGAAACCGACGCGCTTGCACCCCGCGCGCTTCATCAATTGAAACAATTCCAGATCGGTGTGATTCACTTTCATTCCGTGAATCGTGACCCAGGGAACGGTGTTCAGTCCCTCGTCAATCAACGCGCGGCACAAATCTTTCGCGCGTTTGAGATCGAGGTTCCAAATATCGTCGGTGATGCCGATTTCGGTCGCGCGAAAATCTTTGACCAACATCCGCCATTCCTTGACGACGTTTTCAACCGAACGTCCGCGCCAGGTATCGCCCGTGATCGGTTTAGAACAGTAGGTGCATTTGTACGGACAGCCGCGCGACGTGACGATGGTGTACGCGCGCGCGTGCGGATCGAGCCCGTCGGTGAGTGGGTTCAGATTGGTATAGCGTTCGATCCTGAAAAGTTCGTATGCGGGTAACGGAATGTTGTCGAGATCAAGACGAAGCGGGCGATCCAAGTTGTGCATCACGCGTCCCGCCGCGTCGCGCCACGACAAGCCAAGAATATTTCGCAGGCGCGCGTCGCTGACCGCTGACCGCTGACTGCTGACCGCTTCCAAAACACGCAGAATTTCGATCAACGCGTCTTCGCCCTCGCCGCGCACGACCAAGTCCACTTCGGGCTTTTGCATTGACTCGTCGGGTTCAAGCGTGAGATGCGGACCACCCAGGATCGTGATCGCACCGCGCGCCTGCGCGTCGCGCGCGGTTGCCCACGCGTTTTCGATCAGCACCGTCGGCGCGGAAATGCCGACGACATCGTACGCGCGCTGTTCCGCGCGCGCGCGATCGAGCACATCGGCAACCGATTGATCTTCGACCGCGCCGTCGTGCAACGTGACATCCGTGTATCCATTCGCCAAGAGCGAACCCGCGAGATAGCCCAAGCCGTTGTGGATGTGCGCGCGCGAGTTCCACACCTTGGATTCGGGGGAAACGAGCAAAATTCTCATCGTGCTATTTACGCTTTCCAGTTTTCGATCTTCACACCCAGGTCGTCAAAATCTTTTTCGTTGTCGGTCACGAGAATCGCGCCGAGTCGTTTGGCTTGCGCGGCGATCAGTAAATCAGCGTCTTCGATGGGTCTGCCGATCTTCGTCCGTTCAACCCATAAATGCGCGGCAAGTTCCCAATCTTCTTGGATAACATCGCACCAAGCAAACTGATTGACCAAATGCTCAAATGTCGCCATCTGCTTTTTGGCGTCGCGCCTGAGCAAGCCGCGCTTGACCTCGTAGTACACAACCACGGAGAGGAACAACGCGTCATCGTCTGCTATCGCTTGGCGGAATCGCGGTTCGGCACATGCCTCCCTGCGAATAATCGCGGATAGAATATTCGTGTCAAGCAAGAACGTCGTCATATCTCGATGTCCCGAAACCTGACTCGGTTTGCGCGCAGTTCTTTTTCAAATTCATCCCATTGCTCGGGTGTCCAATCGTCTGGCTCTTTCATCCATTCGTCCAGCCATGCCAAAAACTCGCGCTTGCTTTGTCTCGTAGGTTTGTACGTTGGCATTGGATTCGCGACCTGGTGCTTGCCAATTCTCGCAACAGACGACTCCGGGACGACAAGTAGCCCATTGCCCGTATCCGTCCAACGCAAACGCGATTTCGCGGTGACGCGATAACGCTCGCGCAAGGCGCGCGGAATTTCCGTCGTGCCGCGCGCGGTGACGACGGTGATGGGTTCGGCGGAGTATGTTGTTTTCGTCTCTTTAGTTTTTGCCATCGCACACCTCTCTTCTTGCAAAGCGATTATACACCGTGCGATTGCATTGGTCAACAAAAAAGGCGAAGCTCAAGCGCCTCGCCTCAATGCGAAAACCAATCAGCCGAGATCGCGCACGTGCTTTTGCAATTCGCGTTGCGGGAAACGGAGATATTGATCCT
>VGOB01000262.1 GCA_016865935.1 Chloroflexota bacterium
GACTGGGTCTTGGAGCGAGTGGATCTCCCGGGCTGGCCCGCTCAAAAACGGTCCAAGCCAAGACCGAAAGCATATCTCGCTCCAGCTATCGCTGGGGCATAATGGCCGAAACGAAGATCATCGCCCGCCGCGCGTAACCGGCGCGGCGTTGGTGCGTAGATACCATTGTGACCTGCGCGTGAAGAAACGACTGGAGCAAAAAATGTTTTGGAAACGCCAAAAGCAACCCGAAGATGCCAGAGGATCGAACGGGTTGTACCAACACGGCAACGCCGAACTGATTCAGCTACACCGCGTCGTCAAAACGTTCGACACGGCGGCGGGAAAATTCAACGCGCTCCGCGACGTTGACCTGCGCGTCGACGCGAGCGAGTTCCTCGCAGTGATCGGCAAATCGGGCAGCGGCAAGTCTACGCTGATCAATATGATCGCCGGAATCGATCGGCCGACTTCGGGCGAAGTGTTCGTCGGCAACACGGCTGTCCACAAATTGAACGAGGGACAAATGGCGGTGTGGCGCGGCAAGAACCTCGGCATCGTCTTTCAATTCTTTCAACTCTTGCCGACGCTGACGCTCGTCGAGAACGTGATGCTGCCGATGGATTTTTGCAACGTCCACAAATCGGACGAACGTCCCAAGTACGCGATGCGTCTGCTCGAACAGATGGAGATGGCGGACCACGCGCACAAACTTCCCTCCGCGATTTCCGGTGGGCAGCAGCAACGCGTCGCGATTGCGCGCGCGCTCGCGAACGATCCGCCGATCCTGCTCGCCGATGAACCGACCGGCAACCTCGATTCCAAAACCGCCGACTCGGTGTTTGAACTGTTCGAAGATTTGGTCAAGCAGGGCAAAACGATTTTGATGGTGACGCACGATCACGATCTGGCAAAGCGCGTCACGCGCGCGGTGCAAATCGTAGACGGCGAAGTGATCGAAAAAGGATTAGCGGACGCGTTCCCGACGCTGACGAGCGAGCAACTCGTCGCGTTCACGCGCCGCGTCGATCCGGAGCATTACGCGCCCGGCGCGATCATTCTCCAACGCGGCGCGCCGGTCGAACATTTTCACATCGTCGTCAGGGGGCGCGTCGAAATCGTCATCGCGCAATCGGATGGCGCGGAAAAAGTGGTGGCGACGTACGCGCGCGGCAATTATTTCGGCGAAGTGGAATTGCTGCGCGGCGGGACGAGCATCGCGACTGCGCGCGCGGCGTCCGACGCGCCGGTCGAAGTGCTGCGTTTGGATCGCGCGACGTTCGCTCAAATGATGGAGCAAGCGCCGGAGTTGCAAGCGCACATCGCGCGCATCGCGCAAGAACGCGTCACGGAAAATGTCGCCGCGCAGAAAGGCGGCGCGTGATGAATAGCCGGTTGCTGTGTCATTGCGAGGAGCGGGTTTCGCGACGAAGCAATCCCCAACTTGCGAACTGGAGCTTGCTTCGCCGCTACGCGGCTCGCAATGACAACCAAGAGGGGACGCGATGATCGCGCCGCGCTGGAAAAAAGTACTGCGCGATCTGTGGGGCAACAAGCTGCGGACGATCTTGGTTGTCCTCTCCATCGCGGTTGGCGTGTTCGCCGTCGGCGCGGTGACGCACACGTTCACAATTGTCTCGCAAGAACTCGCGATCACGTATCCCAAAGCCAATCCCGCGGCGGCGACGATTTACACCGAAGCGTTCGACGACGATCTGGTGCAAATGGTGCGGCGGATGCCGGGCGTCGGCGAAGTGGAAGCGCGGACAATGACCGTCGTGCAGATGAAAGTGGGCGAGGAGTGGAAATCGCTCTACCTGTTTGCAATTTCCGATTTCGACGACATTCGGATCAACAAGGTCAAGCCGCAAGGCGCGTACGAAGCCGCGCCCGATTTTCATGCCGAGCGCGGGACGTGGCCCCCCGGTGAACGCGCGGTTGCATTGGAGCGCTCGTCGTTGCTGGTACCAGGTTTCGTTCCGGCGAATTTGCAAGTGGGCGACAAGGTGCAAGTGCGTTATTCGACGAACAGTCCGATCCGCGATTTGCAAGTCACCGGACTCGCGCACGAATCTACGTTTTATCCCGCGCCGTTCCTCAACAGCGCGTACGGGTACATCACGTTCGACACGCTGGAATGGCTGACCGGCGCGCGCCGCCCGGACACACTGTATCTCACTGTCGCCGACAATAAACGCGACAAGGCGCATATCACGCGCGTCGCTGAGCAAGTTCGCAACAAGATCGAAGCGGGCGGGCGCAACGTCAGCATCCAAGTGCCGGAACCAGCCAAACATCCGTTGCAAGACATTTTTTCCGGATTGCTGTTGCTGTTGAACATTCTCGGTTTCGCGTCACTGTTTCTCAGCGGCTTTCTCGTCGTCAACACGATTTCCGCGTTGCTCGCGCAACAAATCCGGCAAATCGGCATTATGAAAGCGATTGGCGCGCGGCGACGGCAGATCGTCGCGCTGTACCTCGTGACGGTGTTGCTTTACGGCATCTTGGCGCTCGCCATCGCAATCCCAAGCGCGGCGTTCGTCGCCGGTCAACTCAGTTTGTATCTCGCCGGATTCATCAACGTCGAGTTTCCCGATTTCAGTATTCCGCCCGGCATCCTGATTCTTGAAATCGCGATTGGCTTGCTTTTGCCGCTCTTTGCCGCGATTTTTCCGATTTGGTCCGGCACGCGCGTGACGGTGCGCGAAGCGATTAGCGATTACGGAATTTCAACAAAAGATGAAAGCGGAAAGATGAAAGATGAAAGAAAGATCATCAGTCGTTTTTCATCTTTCATCTTTCATCTTTCATCTTTCCTCTCCCGCCCTACGCGCCTTTCCCTCCGCAACACGTTCCGACGCAAATCGCGTTTGGCGTTGACGTTGCTGACGCTGATTCTGGGCGGCACGATTTTTATCGCGGTGTTGAGCGTGCACGCTTCGATGAACCAGACATTGGAAGATGTGTTCAAGAATTGGCAGTTCGATATTTTGCTTCCGTTCGAGCGCGCGTATCGCACCGATGTGATCGAAGAGATCGCCAAACAGATGCCGGGCGTCGTCAACGTCGAATCGTGGGGCTATACCTCCGCGCGGCGGCTGCGTTCCGACGACAGCGAGAGCGAATCGTTGACGTTGTTCGCGCCGCCCGCGCAAACCGCGATGGTGCAGCCGGAGATCATCGCGGGACGCTGGTTGTTGCCGGACGACGAGAACGCGATCGTCGTCAGCACCGATACGACGCGCGCGGAAAAAGATCTGAAACTCGGCGACGAGTTCACGCTGAAAATCGCCGGACGCAAAACGACCTGGCGCATCGTCGGCATCATCCGCGTTGTCGGCTTTCGCGGCGGCATCGGCGTGGCGTACGCGAATTATCCGTACTATGCGCGCGTGATCGGGCAGGTCGGACGCGCGGGGAGCGTGCAACTCGTCACGGAAAAACACGACACCGCGTCGCAATTGAAACTCAAAAAAGCGTTGGAGGATCGGTACTTGCTCGCCGGACTGCGCGCGTCCTCCGGCGGAATTACCAGCGGACAAATTCGCGACAATAACGAAATGTTTTTCAACATCATCACCGCGTTGTTGATGGCGATGGCGTTCTTGATGGCGATTGTCGGCGGGCTGGGACTGATGGGGACGATGTCGCTGAACGTGCTGGAGCGGACGCGCGAAATCGGCGTGATGCGCGCGGTCGGCGCGTCGAATGGCGCGGTGCGCGGCGTCATCCTGACGGAAGGGATCACGATCGGTCTGCTCAGCGCGGTGATCGCGATTCTGTTTTCGTTTCCGCTCGGTCAGGCATTGAGCGCGCTCGTCGGCGAAGCGCTTTTTCAGTTGCCGCTCAGTTATGTACTTTCGGTAAATGGGTATCTTCTCAATAACTTGGGGTAATCTTTTCGCAATAGTCAATCCTAATCTGGACAAGCCAGAACCAAACAGGTTGAGTTGACATTTGTATCGGTGATGGATTAAACTCTTGGCTGAAATTTCTGTCTCGGAGAACAAATCATGTCCGCCCAAGAGCCAAACCCATCTCA
>VGOB01000263.1 GCA_016865935.1 Chloroflexota bacterium
GACCGTATTTCTGGCGCGTACCGATTGCCCAAGCTCGCTGATTTGATCACGGAGCGCGCCCAGCGAGATCCACTCGATGCGTCTTGGAGTTCGCCGTAGAATTACCCCAAGTTATTGAGAAGATACCACCTTCGGACGTACGTGCCTTGTTGGTCGAATGTGCAAAAAGCAAGGCGATTGATTAACACGATCAAATTATACTCCAGACATCGGGGAATGACAAACGGCGCGGTCTTCTTTCTGAAACCCTTGATTACGCCGACCACGATCGCAATCAAGTCTGATTTCACTCCCACTCAATCGTCCCCGGCGGCTTGCTCGTAATATCGTAGACGACGCGATTGACGCCGCGCACTTCGTTGATGATGCGGCTGCTGATCCGCGCCAGCACGTCGTTCGGCAGGCGCGCCCAGTCCGCCGTCATTCCATCCGCGCTCGTCACCGCGCGCACCGCGACGACGTGGTCATACGTGCGCCCGTCGCCCATCACGCCGACGGTTTTGAGCGGTGTGAGAATCGCAAAGTATTGCCACACTTCACGACCCAGCCCGGCGTTTTCGATCTCCACGCGCACGATCGCGTCTGCCGCGCGCAACGCGTCCAATCTGTCTTGTGTAACCTCGCCCAAAATGCGAACCGCGAGCCCGGGTCCCGGAAACGGCTGGCGATACACGACGCGCTCCGGCAGATCCAGTTCCAAGCCAACTGCGCGCACTTCGTCTTTGAACAAATAGCGCAACGGCTCGATCAACTCGAAGGGCAAATCGTCCGGCAAGCCGCCGACGTTGTGATGCGTTTTGATGCGCGCCGCCGCGCGGCGTTCCGGCGCGCGCGATTCGATCACGTCCGGGTACAGCGTCCCCTGCACCAAAAATCGGACCGGCTGATCGCGCGCGATGGATTGCGCGGTCTGCTCGAACACGCGAATGAATTCCGCGCCGATGATCTTGCGTTTTTCTTCCGGGTCAACGACGCCGCGCAATTTTTCCAAAAAGCGCGCGCGCGCGTCCACCGGAATGATTTCCAAGTTCTGATGCTCGAATAATTCGACGACGGCGCGCGCTTCGCCCTCGCGCAGTAAACCGTGATCGACAAAGACGCAGATCAACTGTTCGCCGATTGCTTTGCCGACGAGCGTCGCCGCGACGCTGGAGTCTACGCCGCCGCTCAACGCGCACAACACGCGCGCAGCGCCGACACGCGCGCGCATCTGATCCATCGTCGTCGCGATGAACGCGGCAGGCGTCCAATCGCCCGCGCATCCGCAAACGTCGTACAAAAAACGGCGCAAGATTTCCAAGCCCTGCGGCGTGTGCGCGACTTCGGGATGGAATTGCAGCGCGTAGATTTGGCGCGCCGGGTTTGCCATCGCCGCGACGGGACAGGTTTCGCTGTGCGCGAGCGTCACGAAATCGGGTGGCAGCGCGGTGATCTGATCGCCGTGACTCATCCAGACGGAGAGGGGAGATTCGAGATTGGAAATTAGAGATTGGAAATTAGAGATTGGGGATTCCGCGCGATCGATGTAAAGCGTCGCGTGACCGTACTCGCGCCGCGCGGATTGTTCGACGCGTCCGCCGAGTTGCTGCGCGAGCAACTGCATTCCGTAGCAAATTCCCAGAATCGGCACATTGAGATCGAGCAAGAAATCGGGGAGCGGCGGCGCGCCGGGATCGTAAACGCTGTTGGGTCCGCCGGACAAGATGATGCCGCGCGGTTGCACGCGCGCGATTTCGTCGCGTGTTGCATCGTGCGGCAGGAGTTCGCAATAGACGCGCAACTCGCGCACACGCCGCGCGATCAGTTGCGTGTACTGCGATCCATAGTCGAGGACGACAATCGTTTCCGCCACGCGTCACTCCGCGACGACGATCTTGCCGTCGTCCATACTGGTGATGACGGCGAGACTCTCAATCGGCACGTTCAGGTGTTGCGCGTTCGCGCGCCCGTTCTCGAAAACTTTTTCGATCACGGTGCCGATGCCGACGACGCGCGCGCCCACTTTTTCCGCGAGGCGCGCGAGCGCAGTGATCGTTTGCGCGGTCGCCAAAAAATCGTCAATGATCAACACGCGATCGCCGGGGCGCAAGTACTCGGTCGAAACCATCAGTTCGATCACCTTGCCCTGCGTGCGCGAGCGCGCGGCTTCGGAGACAATCGTATAGTCCATCGTCAACGGCGGGCGTTTGCGCGCAAAGACGAGCGGCACGTCCAACGCCGCCGCCGCCGCGAGCGCGGGCGCGATCCCGCTCGTCTCGGCAGTCAGCACTTTGGTTGGCTCTGTGTGCGCGAGCCGGCGCGCTAGTTCTTGTCCCAGGTGGATCATCAGTTGCGGGTCAATTTGATGATTGAGGAATGAATCTACTTTGAGAATGCCTTTACCTAAATTCCGTCCTTCGTTCAAAATCCGTTCTCTGAGTTCTTGCATCATTCTTCTCCCAATGCAAACTCAGACCTGACGTCGTTGGCAGACCTGGCAAAGCAAAGTATACCACGCGTGAATTGAATCGCGCAAATAGGCAAACTGTCCTACGTTCGCTTTTTGCGTTGGCGCGTTGTGTGCTATAATTGCGGTGATGGCAGAGCGAATCATCGTCGCGATCTCCGGCGCGAGCGGCGCGATCTATGGCATTCGCGCGTTGCAAGTTTTACGCGCGCTGTCGAACGTCGAGACGCATCTGATCGTCAGCGCGGCGGCGCGTCAAACGATTCTCGCCGAAACGACTTTTACACTCGCCGATGTGGAAGCGCTGGCGGACGTGGTGCACGACGCGCGCGACCTTGGCGCGGCGATTGCCAGCGGCAGTTTTGCGACGCGCGCAATGCTCGTGATTCCGTGTTCGATCAAAAGTTTGTCGGCGATTGCGAATTCGTACGCCGCCGATTTGATCGCGCGCGCGGCGGACGTGACGCTGAAGGAAGGTCGTCCGCTTGTGTTGGTTGTGCGCGAGACGCCGTTGCATCTGGGACACTTGCGCCTGCTGACGCGCGCGGCGGAAATCGGCGCGATCATTTTTCCGCCGGTGCCGGCGTTTTATCGCCAGCCGCAGACGATTGACGAGATCGTTGACGATACGGTCGGACGCGTCTTGGCGCGCATCGGCTTGGACAATGATTTGTACGCGCGGTGGAAGGAGTAAAGATGGAAGGGATTCAGTACGTGACCGATGACAAAGGTCAGAGAATCGCCGTAATGATTGATCTAAAAAAGTACGGCGAACTCTGGGAAGATTTCTACGACAGTTTGACCGCGCGGGTGCGCTCAAGGGAGCCACGAGAAACATTGGATTCCGTCAAGAAACGTCTCCGCAAACAAGGTAATGGAATTACCTGACCGCGTCCGCGAATTTCTCGCCGCGCACAACACGCTGACGCTGGCGACGGTGAACGACGATGGCGCGCCGTACGCCTCCGATCTGTTTTACGTGTACGCCGACGCCGCGTTCTACTTTCTTTCCGCTCCACAGTCGCGCCACGCGCAAAACTTGACGCGCGATCCGCGCGTCAGCGCGACGATTCACTGCGACGCGCGCGGCTGGCAAGAAATTCGCGGCGCGCAAATGCTCGGCGCGGCGGCGCGCGTGACGAATCGCGCGGAACGTGCACGCGCGTTTGCCGCGTACCTTGCCAAGTACGCGTTCGTCGGCGGGCTGTTGCCGCGCGTGGAGATGCTGGGACGCGCCCATAAAATTTTCGGCGTGGTGGAGCTGTACAAAATCGCGCCGCGCTGGTTGCGCTGGATTGATAACGCGCAGGAGTTTGGACACAAGGAAGAATTTACAATGACCGACGATGGATGACAGCAATCAGCGGTCAGCCATCAGCGGTCAGCCGTCGTCGGTCATTTTAGTACCTTTCCAACAGAATCCTTGCACATTGGGCAAGAAAATCAGGCGGTGGACCGGACCGTCTGAGCCAGTGTTGGGATAACGTACGTCTCGCGCAACTTGAGCGCCATGGTTGCAATTTGGCGT
>VGOB01000264.1 GCA_016865935.1 Chloroflexota bacterium
TCGGCGTCGGTTTCGGATGCACACGCGCTCAGTCAAACAATCCACTGCTCAACTCAAAGACATGGTGCGGCGTTGGAAAATGCTCCCAGCGGACAATGTGCCCAAGTGACTTTTGCGCTATTGCCTCATTTGTCATTTATCTGATGACGTCCATCTTGGTGTACGGTCGCAACACTTCCGGCACGACGATACTACCATCTTTCTGTTGATAATTTTCCAGAATCGCGATCATCGTGCGCGGGAGCGCGAGTCCCGAACCGTTGAGCGTGTGAACGAATTCCGTCTTCGCGCCGGTCTCGCGGCGAAAGCGAATGTTCGAGCGGCGCGCCTGAAAATCGCCGACGTTCGAGCAGGACGAAACTTCGAGCCACTCATTGCAACCCGGCGACCACATTTCGAGATCGTACGTTTTGCGCGCGCCAAAACCGAGATCGCCCGTGCAAAGAATTTTCACGCGATACGCGATATCGAGTCCGCGACAGATTTCTTCCGCGTGCTCGCGCAGTGTTTCCAATTCCGCTTCCGAATTTTCGGGCAGACAGAATTTGTACATCTCGACCTTGTCGAACTGAAAGCCGCGCTTGATTCCGCGCACATCCTTGCCCGCCGAGAGCGCTTCTTTACGGAAACAAGGCGTGTAGGCGACGTAGTGCAACGGCAGGTTTTTCGCATCGAGAATTTCGTCCGCATGCAAACCGGTCAGCGGAATTTCAGCAGTCGGCACCATCCACGCGTCGCGCTCCACATCGCGATACAAATTGTCGCGGAACTTGGGCAATTGCCCCGCGCCGAAAACGATTTGCTCTTTCACCATAAATGGCAAATACATTTCGCGATAACCTTGCGCCAGATGCGTATCGAGCATCCATTGGATCAGCGCGCGCTGCAAGCGCGAACCCGCGCCGCTCAGCACGTAAAAGCGCGAGCCCGCCAGTTTGATGCCGCGCTCGAAATCAATGATGCCGAGCGCGGGACCCAGATCCCAATGCGGCACCGGCGCAAAATCAAGTTGGCGCGGCTCGCCCGCTGTTTTGACGACAACACTCTTGCTGTCGTCTGTGCCGAACGGCACGTCGTCGTCCGGGAGGTTGGGCATCACGGCGAGCAAATCGTTCAAGCGCGTTTCGACTTCGTTGACGACTTTTTCGAGCGCGTCACTGCGCGCGTTGATTTCGCGCACCTGCGCCTTTTTCGCTTCGCGCGCCGCGTCGTCCTTCATTTTGCCGATCTCTTTCGACATCGTATTGCGTTGGTTCCGCAACGCTTCGAGATCGGCAAGCGTTTTGCGGCGCGCTTCGTCCGCCGCTAGAATCGCGTCGACGCGCGTTTCGTCGTCGCCGCGCCGGCGCAGCGCGTCGCGCACGCGATCGGGTTGTTCGCGGATGAGTTTTAGATCGAACATTTATACCTCCCTGAATTTCGACGGAAGACCGATGACCGGCGACCGTCGTCGGTCATCCGTCGTCGGTCGTGAAAACAAAAACCCCCTTCACCTCAAGGGCGAAAGGGGATCGCGGTACCACCTTGTTTGGCGTAGTCAACAAGTCAATTAGTGACTAGTCAACTAGTTGACTAGTTGACCGATTGACCAATCACCATCTCAACGCGATAACGGCGCGCGCCGGGTGGATTCATCATCCTCGACTCGGGAGTGGATTTCCGCGCGGCGCGATATCGCGTTGCACCAGGGGGCGACTCTCTAAAATCGAACGCGCGCGTACTTGTCTCCGTCATCGTCTTTGCGTTTTCAGTTGCGGCGATTGTAGCACGATTGCGCGCGGGTGTCAAATCACGCGTGACCTTATCTCAAAATCAACGGCAGGTATAAAATTGGGCGCGGACTCATCTCTGAAGTGTTGAATGCGGAATCTCTTGCCTGCGCAGTAACATCGTTGCGTCCCATCCCAGCAGGCAAGGTCGCGCTCCAATTGCCCGAACCGTTAGCCGTCGTACTCTGAAGGTACCGTCCGCCGCCGCCCGGCGCTGCCGGATTGCCGATGGCGCGATAGATGAATACCGTACAATTCGCACACGCTGTGCCATTGATTGTGTTGCCGCTACCACCAGTGATCACCGGGTAATTGAGCCAATTATTCGGACCGGGCGGAGTGCGTGAGCCATTGGGCGTGTGTCCATCGTTGCCCAAATCAATTGGCAAGCCGCCGTTATTCCGAACCTCCGTCGGTCCAACATCATTTCCAGTGGCGGCATTGCTAATCACCGCGATGCCCGCGCCGCCATTGTAGGCAACCAGACCGGGTTGGATAATAGAATTTGTCGCGCCGTTCAGCATCGCTCCTTGCAACCCGTTGCCGCGCGCGGTCGTGTCATCAGTCGCAACGCCGATGCGGTTGGTCTGACCGACAAAAGTGCCGCTGGAATTCTCGATGTAGATGCCTTCCCGAGTGTTGCCGGAGATGTATTGGGACACTCCAGCCAGAGATGTGCCAATACTGTTGTTGTTCGATCCGCTGAACAGGCACACGCCGGCTAGTCCGTTAGGAATCGCGCCAGTGCCTAGCGCGTCCAAGCCGATGAGGTTGTAGTCTATGGTGTTGTTGTACGCGCCATCGCGCAGGCGGATGCCGCAGTGAGAGTTGCCGCTGATGATATTGCGGTCAGCGGAGGTCGTCCCACCGATGGTGTTATCGTGCGCGTTGTTGGTGAGCGCGACGCCATCGTTACCGTTCGCCAGTGCAGCGGTACCGGCATCGTTCGTGCCGATTATGTTGCCCTTGATTGTGTTATAGTTGGAGTTGTTCGCCCACACTCCCGCCCAAGCGTTAGCAGAAATCTCGTTGCTGACAATCGTGTTTGCGTGAGCATCTTGGAGATAAATCCCGGCTTGGAAGTTGCCGCGTCCGCCTGCAATGACCCCGATGCGGTTTCTTTGAATCAAGTTGTTGTTAGATTCCAGAATGCTGATTCCATCCCAACCGTTCCAATCAATTGTGTTTGGGTCAGCGGCTCCGCCACCACCGATGAAATTGGTGTACGCGCCCGCAGTCAGCCGAATTCCGCTTTGACCGTTCGAACTGATGTAGTTGGCTTGAATCCAATTCAGCGTCGTGCTGCCGGCGCTGTTCGAGCCAGTTCCCTGCAGATGAATGCCGTTCCCGGCGTTGCTCCAGATTTGATTGCTTCGGATAACGCCATTCCGGACGCCATCCGTGCCATTTGCCCAGAAATACACTCCGTCTCCGCCGTTTGGCAAGCCAAAACCCGTGGTGCTAATGCCGATGTTATTGCCATCCGAGGTGACGCCATCCGGTTGCACGCCGATATACAGCAAGTCAGCGCCAGAAACATAGATTCCGTGCTGTCCGTGACAGCCAATGATGTTGCCATAGATGTACGCGACGCCATTGTTCGCGCCACTACTGCCGCGGCTGTTTGGCGCAACGTAAACACCCCACAAGGAATTACGCGTTACACCGCTGGGCGTGCAATTGGTCGCGCCGGGCAGAGTGCCCAAGTAGTTGTACGCGATGCGCGCGTTTTTGCTCCCCACCAACCCCAGAACTGCAATATCCGGGTTGCCGGAATTGCCATTCACAATGGAAAGATTGGAGATGGTGATGTCATTGCCATCAATTACGAACACACCACCAGGGTCCACTCCGCTTGCGTCAATGCGCGGTACGCCCGCGCTGCCGTCAATCCATGTGCCTGCATCCATGAGATACGGCAGATAACTGGTCAGATTGACTTGCGTTACCGATGGGTCAAAGGTGATAGACATTATCGGAAATAGTCGGTCAGCGGTTGGTGGCTGAATCTCGGGCGTCGGAAACTGATTCGCCAATTGTGCAACGCACAGGCAACGCGCATCACCAAATCCGAGAATCCACTTTTGGTATTC
>VGOB01000265.1 GCA_016865935.1 Chloroflexota bacterium
AGCGTCCACCTTTGTGCACGTACTCGTCCCAATGTGCGTCCAGAATTTCGGCGAGGCGAATCATGACGGCAATATTACGCGCAATTCAAACACCCGCAATACAATGCGAAGCATTTCTGTTCAACACATGTACAACGCAACCAAGCATATAGATTTAGATGCTTGTATCTAAATCTATATGCTTTTCCGGGTATCTACATTTAGATACCCCACGATGCGTTGTTCCAATTTCAATTTTACCACTTGGTCGTACCGTAATTCCCATACCTTTTTCTGTGGATTCCATTTTCCTCCTGCTTGTTTGACGCGCCGACCCAGTTCCGCTTCGCCCCAGTTCACTTTGATTGCGGCAATCGCATCGGCTTTGGGACGCTTGGGTAGGGGACGCCAATCAATCGCCTCGACGATCAACTCGACGGTCTTGTACCGTTTTTTCTTCTGCGCGTCGTACCGATAGCGCACGCACACCAGCGCGTCGCCGTACTCTGCCAGCAAACGCTTGGTGCCTTTTTGACCTCGCTTGAGTGTCAGACGCGTTGTCATCATCGGATTCCGCGAGCACTCCAAATGCCCAGTCCGTTTGGAGAGTACCTGATTCGTTTATTCATTTTTGGATTCGTTGACCTGCCTCAACTGCCCGCACCCCGCCGCGATTTCGATGCCGCGTTCCACGCGCAACGTCGTCGGAATGTGCGCGGCGCGCAGAATCTTCTCGAACGCGAGCACGCGCGCCTCCGGCGAACGCCGGTACGGCGACGCGCGCGTCGGGTTCAGCGGAATGAGATTGACGTGGCAGAGTAGGGGCGGGGTTGCCCCGCCCCCGCGCAACAATCGCGCGAGCGCGCGCGCTTGTTCGGGCGCGTCGTTTACCCGATCCATCAGCGCGTACTCGAACGTCACGCGCCGCCGCGTCTGTTCCGCGTACGCGCGCGCCGCGCGCATCAAATCGCGCAACGGATATTTGCGATTGAGCGGCACGAGGACATCGCGCAACGCGTCGTCCGGCGCGTGCAGCGAGATCGCCAGATTGACTTGCGATTTTTCGGGCGTCAGTCGTTCGATGCCGGGAATTTCGCCCGAAGTCGAAACGGTGATGCGCCGCGCGCCCATTCCGAATCGCGCCGGATCCGTGAGCGATGCGATGGCTTGCCAGGTGATGTCGAACTTCATCAACGGCTCGCCCATTCCCATTAGCACGATGTTCGTCAGCGCGTCCGGACGCGCCGCGCGCGCAAAGTGCAACACCTGCGCGACGATTTCGCCCGGCGTGAGATTGCGAACGTAACCGGCTTGCCCCGTCGCGCAAAACGGACAACCAATCGGACAGCCGACCTGGGTTGAGATGCAAACGGTGCAACGTGGGGGCGTTTGATCTTGTGGGGGCGTTTGATCTTGTGGGGGCGTTTGATCTTGTGGGGGCGTTTGATAAAACGCCCCTACAGCATACGACATCAACACCGCTTCAATCGTTTGCCCATCGTCGAGTTGCAACAACGCTTTGCGCGTCAAGCCATCGGCGGAAGAATGTTCCGCGATCACGCGCGGCGCGCCGATGCGCGCGACCTGGTTCAGCCGCGCGCGCAAATCGCTGGGCAGATTGGTCATCGCGTCAAAATCGGTGACGAATTCGTGATAGAGCCACCGCTCGATTTGCGCGGCGCGATACGCCGGTTCGTTCAACGCCGCGACAAAATCGCGCAATTCGTTTTTGTTAAGGTTCAGCAGATCGATCAATTTCTGATTTTCGATTTTTGATTTTTGATTGCCTGTTCTGGATTGAGGGCGTTAATCGAAAATCGGCAATCGAAAATCGAAAATTTCATCAATCGTCGCGGCTCCGCATATTCAGCGCGACGAAAACGTAATACAGCAATTGCGACAGCGCTTGCGTCGCGGCGGCAACGTACGTCAGCGCGGCGGCGGTCAGCACCGCTTTCGCGGCGTCCACTTCGCCTTGCCCAACGAGTGCGCTATTGCGCAGCATCGCCAGCGCGCGACTGCTCGCGTTGAATTCGACCGGCAGAGTCGCCAGCGAAAAAAGCAAGCCGAGCGAGAAGAACGCGATCCCCAGCCACACCAAGCCCGTCATATTGATAAAGATGCCGATGATGAACAGGATGTAGCCGATCCAAGGTCCCGCGTTCGCGGGCATTACCAGAAACGCGCGCAGACGCATCGGCGCGTAACCTTGCGCGTCCTGAACCGCGTGTCCAACCTCGTGCGCCACAATCGCCAGCGCGGCGACGGAGGGCGTTTGTGCGACGCCTTGCGAAAGATACAACGTCTTGTCGCGCGGATCGTAATGATCGGTCAGATGTCCCGGTGTGCCGCTCACATTCAGGTTCAACCCATTGGCGCGCAACAACGATTGCGCGACTTGAATGCCGGTGAGATTGCGCGCGTTGCGCACTTTGGTATACTTGTCGTACGCCGAACTCACCTTCCACTGCGCGAACATCGCCAGCAAGAGCGCGGGCGCGGCAAAGACAAGATACATCGGATCAAAGTAGAACATTTTTTTACCTCTCGTCGTGGAGCATTACAATCGAAAGTATACTCAACCTAAGAGCGAAAGTCAATAGGCGCGCAAAAGTGTCATTGCGAGGAGCGTTTTACGCGACGAAGCAATCTCCAAAGTGTGAATTGGGGATTGCTTCGCTTCGCTCGCAATGACACCTAGCCATTTTCCCACGCCGCGCGCAACGCAACCAAATCATCGAAAACCCAGTTGGGTTGGATGGACGATTGCGCGAGCAGTTCCGGCGTGGTGACGCCGGTCATCACCAGGATGGATTTCAGCCCGGCGCGATGTCCGCCTTCGATGTCCGTCTCCAGCCGATCACCCAGCGTCGCGGTCAGTTCCGGCGCGACGCCCATCTTTTCGACCGCGATGTCGAACATCGTTCGCTCCGGTTTGCCGATGACGACCGGCGCGGTTTCGCTTGCGGCTTCCAGCGCGGCAAGGATCGATCCGGCACCGGGGACGATGCCGTCCTCCGACGGAAACGTTTTGTCCGCGTTCGTGCCGATGAATTTCGCGCCGCGCCGAATTTCGCGCGTCGCGCGTTTCAATTTGTCGTACGTCAAATTCCAATCAATGCCGACGATCACCGCGTCCGCGTCTTGCTCGACGATTTGATAACCCGCGCGCGTCAGCACGATCCCCAGCCACTCGCCGCCGACGACGAGGACGCGGCGCGCGTGCGGCGCGAGACGCGGCAAGCACAGCACCGTCGCCTGGCTCGACGTGAGGACGCGCGATTCTTCGATCCGCGCGCCGACGCGCGCGAGTTTCTCGACGACATCGGCTTCCGGACGCGCGGAATTGTTCGTCGCGATGATGTACGGGATTTGGCGCGCGTGCAGAAAATCGAAAAACTCGGCAACGCCGGGCAGGGGCTGACGCCCGCGCCACAGAACGCCATCGGCGTCAATCACGAGCGCGCGTATCTGGTGGAGGTGCGTCAATAGGATAGTCCGATATGGATCAACGCCTGGAGCACCTGCAAAACGATCAGCGCGACAATCGGCGTGATGTCCATCATACCAAGGGGCGGGATCACGCGCCGCAGTGGTTCCAAAATCGGCGCGGTGATTTGATCGAGCAGGCGCGCGACCGGATTGTTGTAGCGATCGATTGGCAGCCACGACATAATCGCGTTGGCGATGATCGCAAACGTGAGTAGCGTAAAGATCAAGTCAATCAGTTGAATGACGAGTACCATTTTGCTCCTTGAGTTGGAGATTAGAGATTGGAGGTTGCATTTCAATCTCTAATCTCAATCTCTAAGCTCTATTTCCAAATACCGCGCGCCCAATGCGAACAATCGTCGCGCCCTCGG
>VGOB01000266.1 GCA_016865935.1 Chloroflexota bacterium
GCGTGCCGTTGAGCAACGCATCAAGCGGTACGCCCGGTCAGCAAAGATCGCGCGACCGGTTACGCCGCATACTTTGCGACATTCGATTGCGGTGCACTACCTGCAAGGTGGCGCCCCCGTCAATTTCATCCAGGGACTCTTGGGACATGCCAGTCTAGTACCGTGTCTCATAAATAATCCGACGGTCGCTGTGCTGGAAAATGCTTGTTTTCAGGCACTTTTCGAGCGGCCATAGTCGGAAAACTTATGATACAGGGTACTAGCGACCACTGGTAGGTATCTGCAGCTGACGGATCAAATGGCGAAAGAGATCGCGCTCCGAACGGCTACCGCGCTGGATTCGCTCGAAGGCGCACGAGGTAGCCGCGCGGGATACAAGTCGGATACCGTCGTCACCTGAGACGATCAGGTGACCCTCGTGATGGAATGGCTGGCTTGGTGATTTGCATTGGATTGCGCCTGTTGGACGCGCGCGAGAACTCGGCCATTGAACTCACGACCATACAAACCATGCAACGCGCGATTCTTCTGACCGGACTGCCGGGAAGCGGCAAGATGCGACACTGATCAAGCGTGTGCTTGGACGTCTTTCTTTGCCGGTGGGTGGCTTGTCCACCCAGGCGGTTCGGGCGCAAGGCACGCGAACTGGATTTGAGTGGGTAACAGTGGATGGACAGCCAGCGCGATTTTGCACGCGCGTGCAAAATTGAGATACGCTGAAGCAGAAAAGGAAAAATGCAAATCCTCCAAAGCGGAAACCCAGGTGAGCCGAGTTGGCAAGACCAATATGCGATCAGTACGTTTACCTTTCGGAATGCCGGTCTGCTTGAGGCGCTCCGAAAAATCGCCGCAAGCGGCTTCAAGTGGATCGAAATCTCTAGCAGTGAATTCCACCTCGATCCGCGCCGCAATCCCGATGTGCCTGCAGCGCGGAACGCTTTGCGCCAAATGGATCTCCACGTTCATGCGTTGCACACACCGTTCATCGGACTGAAACTGGGACATCCCAACCGTGCGTTAAAGCAAGAATGGTTACGCGTGGTCGGCGCGAGTCTGGAGATCGGCGTAGAGATTGGCGCGCCGCTGGCAGTGATCCACGTTACCGATGATGCGCAAGAGCTAACGGATGAAATGTACGAAGCCAGTCGACAAATCGTGATCGAATACATCGCCGAGCTCCAAATCCGCGCGCAGGCGTTGGGCATCCGACTGGCCTTGGAGAATATGGTCAAGTCGCCCAACCTGCGCCGACGGTTTGGAATGACGCTGGCAGAATTGAGCCGCGCTTTCCCAGACCCTGAAATCGCTTTCTGTCTCGACACGGGACACGCCATGACGAACCGGCTGGATCTGGCGACTGAGATTCGCGCGGCAGGCAAGCGTTTGATGACCACACACATCAACAGCAACGATGGCGTAGACGATTTGCATTGGCTGCCGACGCGCGGAGTGCTGGATTGGCAGAAGATCAAGCACTTGTTGATGCAAAGCGGCTATGCAGGGCGCTACCTCCTGGAAGTCAAGGGCGATGCCGACCCCGATGCCATTCTGACACAAGCAGTGGCTTTTGCGCGGGCTGATCGGGAAAACAACACCTAGACCCTTACGGGCAACCCGACCCCCAAATAGCCATTCCGCCGTTGGTCACAACGCAGGGCAACCTTCGATTTGTCAGATATGCCAAGCGAATGAGCAACGCCCAGGGCAATCGCACTCTAACCCGAAAAAGACTTGTAAGCTTGATCCCACGCGGCTTTGAGTCGTTTCGCGTTGATCCCAAGCTTGGCGATTCATTCCTGCTTCAAGAGAGTGAGTGCCATATGGCACAGGACGGTCATGTTTTCCGTCGCATGGTCTTTGCGCACACAGGATTCATTTTCACGAAATCCAATGCGCGCCTCGGCACACTTTGCAGGAATCGTTCGCCGATCACATTTGCCTGGGGCACTTCGCACATGGCACCTCGCCCGTGTAGGTAAATCTGTGATACAATGACCCCATGCCGATCATCCCGCTCCATCTCCATTCGCACTGGAGTTTGCTCGATGGCGTCGCGTCCATCCCCGACCTCGTGTCATTCGCGCACTCGGCGAACTTGCCCGCGCTCGCGCTAACCGATTCCAACGCGCTGTACGGCGCAATGAACTTTGTTTCCGAGTGTCGCCAAGCAGGCATCCCTCCCCTGCTCGGGGCAGAACTCAACTTCGGGAAAAGCGCAATCATTTTGCTCGCGCGAAACCTGCGCGGCTACGGCAATCTGTGTCGCTTGATCACACGCCTGCAAGCCGTTGCCGACCGCGACGCGGCGCTCACGCGCGGACTCGACCTGGGCGATCTGGCCTCACACACCGATGGGCTCGTCGCCCTGTCGGGCGGCTGGCGCGGTCCGCTGGATGCCCTCGTTCGTCAAGATGACCTGGGGCAAGCCGAATCCCTCGCCCGCGCGTTCACCAACCTCTTTGGGCGCGACCGATTTTTCATCGAGTTGCAAATCATCCAGCAGGATGATCTCCGGGTCGCGCAGGCATTGCAAGCGTTGGCAAACCGTTTGCAGATTGATACCGTCGCGACGCACGACATCCATTACCTCTCACCCGACGATGCCCCGCGCTATCGCGTGCTCACAGCAATGCGCCACAACACGCGCCTCGCCGATTTGCCAACACTCCCCGATTTGGCATTCCCTTCTGAGCAAAAGATGCGGGACACCTTCGCCGAATTTCCCGCTGCGCTCGAAACCACGCAAGCGATTGCCGAGCAATGTCGGTTTGAATTCCCGCTCGGTCAATGGCGATTCCCTGCCCTTGCTTTGCCATCGGGTCGTACGCCAACCGAAGAAATGCAATCGCTCGTCTTGGTGGGCGCGACGCAACGTTATGGCAAAGTGAATCCCGCGCTGCAAGCGCGACTGCAAAAAGAGATCACCGTCATCGACCAGCTGGGTTACGCGCCGTACTTTCTGGTCGTTGCCGACATCGTACGCTTTGCGCGCGAACAAGGAGTCCCCATCTCGCCGCGTGGCTCGGCGTCGTCATCGGTAGTGGCATACTGTCTCGGCATCCACGACATCGATCCGATCGCGCACCATTTGTACTTTGAGCGCTTCCTCTCACTCGAACGCCACGACCCGCCCGACATCGATCTCGATTTGTGCTCGCACCGCCGCGACGAAGTGATTCGCTACGTGTATGCAAAATACGGCGGCGATCGCGTCGCGATGGTCTGCACCTACGCAACACTCCGCGCGCGGTATGCCTTGCGCGAAGTGGGCAAGGCGTATGGCTTGGCCGAAAAGCGCATCGGTGAACTCGCCGACCAACTCCCTGGTTTCTGGCACCCAGGGATGCGCAAGCAGCTTGCCGAAGCGCAAGCCGAACTGATCGCACAAACGCACGACCCACTGGAGCGCGAGGTCTTGGAAATGAGCCGCGCGCTCGACGGCACGCCGCATCATCTGTCGATTCATCCCGGCGGCATCGTCATTGCGCCGGGCGCGATGACGGATATTGTTCCCCTCCAACACGCGACCAAAGGATTGCTCGTCACGCAATTCGATTTGAGTGGCATTGAGAAAGCGGGGCTCATCAAAATCGATCTACTCGGCATCAGCGCGCTGACCGTCATCGCCGACAGCATCGCACTCATTCGCAGACGGGAGCCAGGCTTTTCCAGCGACCAAATTCCGCTGAATGATGCGGAAACCGCGCAGATGCTCGCGACGGCACACTCCATCGGGTGCTTTCAAACCGAGAGCCCTGGGATGCGGATGACCTTGCGCGAACTGACCGCGCGCACTACGAATGATTTACTCGTCGCGCTCGCCCTGTATCGTCC
>VGOB01000267.1 GCA_016865935.1 Chloroflexota bacterium
GAATACCAAAAGTGGATTCTCGGATTTGGTGATGCGCGTTGCCTGTGCGTTGCACAATTGGCGAATCAGTTTCCGACGCCCGAGATTCAGCCACCAACCGCTGACCGACTATTTCCGATAATGTCTAATTCTTGTTGCTTGCGTCGGGCGCGTTCTTCAATCTCGGCGTGTGGATTTTCGTCGTGCTGGGCGCGAGCACGGTGTATGCGCGATTAAGAAGTTGAATAGTTGGATAGTTGGGTAGTTGAGTTGCGGACAACTATGAAACTATCCAACTACCAAACTATGCAACTGGGAGAACGAATGTTAGCCGAAATAGACATCACCAACTTTGCGATTATCGAACACTTGCATTTGCAATTTCATCGCGGCTTTAACGTGATGACGGGCGAGACGGGCGCAGGCAAGTCCATCATCATTGATGCGGTCGGAATGTTGTTGGGCGGACGCGCGCAAGCCGAGTTCGTGCGCGCGGACACCGCCAAAGCGCGCGTCGAAGGGACATTCGCGTTGAGCAATTCCGCGCGCGAAACGATTGTGCCGATCCTCGACGAAATCGGAATCGAGCATGAAGATGAAGCGCTGATCATCACGCGCGAGATACATCGTGAAGGGCGCAACACCTGCCGCGTCAACGGACGCACGGTGACGATGCACACGCTCCAGCGCATCGGCGAATTTCTGATTGACATCCACGGACAGAGCGAACATCTCTCGCTCTTGCGCGTGCGCGAGCACGTGGATTTTCTGGATCGCTACGGCAATTTGTGGGAACAGCGCGCGCGCGTCGCGGAACAAGTGAAGCGATTGCGCGCAGTGCGAAACGAAATCAAAACGCTGATGGTGGATGCGCGCGAAGCCGCGCGGCGCGTCGATCGCTTGACGTACGTCGTCGAAGAGATCAGCGACGCGAATTTGAGAATCGGCGAAGAGGAAGCGCTGAAGCAAGAACGCGAATTGCTCGGCAACGCGGAACTGCGCGCGAACCTCGCCGATCACGCGTATCGTTCGCTCTACGGCGCGGGTGAAGATGACAAGGGCGCGATTGATTTGCTGAACGAAGCGCTGCAAGCGGTTACTGGCTTGGAAAAGTACGACGCGGCGGTGAAGAGCGCGCGCGAGGAAGCCGAAAGCGCCGCCGCGCAAGCGGACGATCTGGCGCGTTCGCTCCGCGCGTACCGCGACGGCGTGGAGCACAATCCCAAACGCCTCGCGCAGATTGACGAGCGCGTAGATTTGATTTTCCGCCTCAAACGCAAGTACGGCGATACGATTGAAGAAATCATAAAGTACGGCGAGAACGCGGCGGCAGAACTCGCGACGATTTCGCACAGCGAGGAACGCACCAAGGAATTGCAGCAGCAAGAAACACAACTGCTGAAAGAGATCGCCGCGCGCGCAGGTGATTTGTCGCGCGCGCGACGCGAGGCAGGCGAGCGTTTGTCGCGCGAGATCGAAGCGCAATTGCAAGACTTGGGAATGGCAAAGGCGAAATTCGGTGTCGCGCTGGAACGCGCGGACGACGCGAACGGTCCCGAAGTTGAAGGGCGGCGCGTCGCGGTGGATACGACGGGCATTGACCGCGCCGAGTTTCTCGTCTCGCCCAACCCAGGTGAGCCGCTCAAGCCGCTCGCCAAGATCGCGTCGGGCGGCGAAACATCGCGCTTGATGCTCGCGATGAAATCGGTGCTCGCGGTCGCGGACAACACGCCGACGCTCATCTTCGACGAGATCGATCAGGGAATTGGCGGGCGCACGGGCGGAATCGTCGGCAACAAATTGTGGGCGCTCACGCCGACCGCGCAGAAAATCTCCACGGCGCCACGACATCAGGTCATTTGCATCACACACCTGCCGCAAATCGCCGCGTTCGGCGACGCGCACTTCAAGATTCACAAAGAAATCGTCGGCGAGCGAACGATCACCAAGATTGACAGCTTGGACAACGCCGCGCGCGTCGAAGAACTCGCGCAGATGCTCGGCACCGCGACGGCGACGACGCGGCAGAATGCGGAGGAGTTGTTGGCGGAAGTAAAAAGTCAAAAGGAAAAAGGCAAAAGTAAAAAGTAGTATTCAGTATCCAGTGTTCAGTATGCAGATGAGCAATTGCTCAAAATACTGAATTCTGAAAACTGAATACTGAAAACAGGAGGTCTATGGACGGCTTGATTCAATGGGGGCTCGGCGTCGTGCAATGGATTCAGACGTTTCGCAACCCCGCGCTCGACGGATTCTTTGCAACAATCAATTTCCTCGGCGAGGAAGATTTTTACGTCCTCTTTCTTCCTCTCATCTTTTGGTGCTTGCACAAGGCGTTGGGGATCCGTCTTGGGGCAGTCCTTCTCTGTTCAATGTATCTCAATCAATTCCTCAAAGATTTGTTTGCCACGCCGCGACCACATCAATATCCCAATGTCTGGTCGCCGTTCAAGACGGCAGGGTACGGCATCCCCAGCGGTCACACGCAAGGCACGACGGTATTCTGGGGCTATCTGGGCACCCAACTGAAGACGCGGCTGTGGTGGACTCTGGCGATTGCGCTTCCGCTTTTCGTCGGCATCGGGCGGATGTACTTGGGCGATCACTTTCCGCAAGACGTGCTGACGGGCTGGGCGATTGGTGTCGCGCTTGTGGCGGTGTATGCCTTCTTTCAACCGCGCGTCGGCGAATGGATTGGCAAACAAGCATTGACGATGCAACTCGCGCTGGCAATCGTCATCCCGCTCGCGCTGGTCGCGCTGCATTTCACCGCCGATACCGCAAAATCGGCGGGGGTGCTGTTGGGCTTTTACGTTGCGCTACCTATTGAAAAAAAGTTCGTGCGCTTTGCGACGCACGCAGAGCTGTGGAAACAAATCGTCAAATTCGCTCTCGGGATAGCAGTGCTCCTCGCGCTGCGCTTTGGCTTGAAGGCGATTTTTCCCGAACACGCGCTCTTCGATTTGTTGCGCTATGCGCTGATGGGCGCGTGGGTGGGCATCGGCGCGCCGTGGGTGTTTGTGAAAGCGAAGTTGGCGGGGCGAGAACAACGGACAAAATCGGATTGAACGGACGAAACCCGTATCTGTCATTGCGAGGAGCGGGCTTGGCGACGAAGCAATCTCCAAATCGCGAATTGGGGATTGCTTCGTCGGCACCCTTCGACTCCACTACGTTCCGCTCAGGACGCCTCCTCGCAATGACAACAGACGTCGGAGGATGCTATGCCATCCGAACCCATCTACGTTGACAATGCACTGTTCCTTGGGCGCGTCGAAGAGCAAAAGCGATTCCGCGCCGCGCTGACGGAAGTGCTTGCCGCGCCGCCCGACGAGAATTTGCCGTACATCTTTTTGCTCTACGGCGACGGCGGAATGGGCGAGACGACGCTCGCCAAACGCTTTCGCAACATCGCGCAGACCGAACCGCGATTTGAAGGTGCGTGCCAAAGAACGGCTTTCGTGGTATAATTTGCTTACATCAATCGGAACGTATCAAAAGTTTATCTGCGGTAAAGCAGAGAAAAGGAGAAAAAATGTCGTACAATGCTGAAATCAGCCGAGCCAATCCTTCTTGCATTCTTTTCGTGATTGATCAATCTGGATCAATGCAAGACGTGATGAATCCGACTAACGTGCAACAGATGGATGCACCAATGACCGTAGATGGACGCACCTACACGCAAACAGCATCAGGACCCACAAAGGCACAAGAGGTGTCCGATGTTGTTACGAGCCGAATTGATTGGTGGTGCAAGTCCGAGATAAATGGTGGCAGGATTGGACAAAAAGCGGGCTCTGGCAAGGCGCCGCGAGCCCGCGAGCGGGACGTGTCCGCCATTTATTCGTGATCC
>VGOB01000268.1 GCA_016865935.1 Chloroflexota bacterium
CGACAAGACCCGGGCAAAAGCTTGATAGTGTTCCTGAACCAGTTCCATACGGGGTCATCCTCCTCGGGATGGTCTCTGTATACCCGATAAGGACTAACCCCGTCAAGTCCTTAAGTTTACGGATATGCGCTGGAACCTTTTTGATCACGACTTCGTACGTTGGCATTTTGCCCTCCTCTTCGATTTGTCTCAAGCGCGCTTCCACGCGCGCCAACCGATCTTGCTCCTCGCGCACGCGCGCGTGCGCTTCGACTTGCTTCAGTCGCAGCATCCCGCGCATCTGCTCGACTGTGAGTTTGTCGCGCAACAATGGCGCGATCTGTTCGAGCGACAAGCCCAGGTCTTTGAGCGCGAGAATGCGATTGAGGCGCGGCAGTTGATCGGCGGAGTAGTAGCGATAGCCGGTAAAGCGATCCACTGACACCGGTTTCAGCAGACCCAGTTCGTCGTAATAGCGCAGCGCCTTTACGTAGACCTGTGGGCAATTGCATACGGCTAGAGTCCGCGCCTATCCCGATTTTTATCGGAAGATGGGGCGAGACCGCGCGCGCGGCGGAACTTTGCCCGGCGTGACGCAGAGCATACCACATCATCGGCAAAGCGACAAGGCGCGCGGCAATCAAGCCGCGCGTTTTGCTTTTCCGTGATTCGTGGTATAATGAGTTTGCACGACTTGGCTTTGTCCCCGGCAATCTATTTGTTCTGATTCGCTTCAGCGGAGATGCGAGAAATGACTTCCGTTGGGACGTTTGCATTTCAATTCAATCGCAATCGCACGGCACGAGTCAAAGCACCCGTTGTTTGACGCGCCTACGCGCGTCACGGCGGGTGTTTTCATTTCCGCCTCGACGACAAAAGGATTGATGGAAATGAAAATCAATCAAAGCATACGTGTATTTTCGCTTTGCGCTACTTTGGCAACCTTGCTGTCGTTTGCCTCTGCTGCCGCGTCCGCGCAATCTATCCGCGCGACAAATGCACTCGTCTTGCTCGACAGCACCGGCTCTGCACAAATGGAGCGTGCGATCACGTTCATTCAAGCGCAAGGCGGGCGCGCACCAATCACATTCGCGCCGCGCGCGCTCTTGGCGAAATTGCCCGAGCGTGATGTGAGCAACTGGGTCGGACAAGCCGGTATTGCCGAGATCATCACTACGCCAGCAGACGCAGATCGAATTGAATTGGACTATGGCGATCAAGCCGGTCTTGCCGCGCGCGGGTGGAATGGCATCCTGCAAAAAGCACGCGCGCCAAGACAGACATTGCCGCCCGGCAATGACTTGATTGACGACGCACTGGTCGCGCCCGATCTGCCAGTCCGCGCACCAAACGGAGTGAGCGCCCCGCCAACGAGTGATTACACCAGCATGTTTATGTACGGCGCGGTGCAAGTGGATGTCTTTTTGGCAGAGAGCAACGGCACGATTGATGCAAATACCGAAAACTGGACGACGCCAATGCGTGACAATGTGGTCAGCGAAATCACCACCGGTTTGAATTGGTGGGTGACCGCCGCAACGCAAGGTGGTCGTCCTGCCGCGAACCTTACGTTCAACCTCACCTTTCACACACCATTCAACGAACCGAACGTCGTCGCAACCGGTTACGAACCGATCAATCGCCCGCGTCCCTTGTCCACATCAATGCTATGGATTGGAAACATCATGACGAATCTTGGATATAGTGCGACCTTTGCCGGGGTACGCCAATATGCCAACGCGCGCCGCAACGCAACCGGGCGCGATTGGGCGTACAGCATTTTTGTCGCCAACAGTTACAACGACGCGGATGGTCTCTTCACCAATGGGTATTCTGCGTACGCGTATCTTAACGGTCCCTTTATGGTGATGACGTATGACAATGATGGGTGGGGCATCAGCCGAATGGATATGGTAAGCACGCACGAAACCGGTCACATTTTCAGTGCGCTCGACGAGTATGCCGCAAGCAAATGCACGACAACCGAGAAGAGCGGCTATCTCAATATTGCAAATACGAATTGCGAAAATGGAACACCGACAGAGGAATCGATCATGCGGAGCGGAGAAAGTATGGAGATCGCGTACCCCAGTTATCTCGCCTCAACGCCGGTGCGCGGGATGATCGGCTGGCGCGACAGCGACGCAGATGGTATCTATGACGTTGCGGACACATCGGTGCAAATGAGCGCGACGCGCACGACGACCCCAGGTGTCGGTCAGCCAGTTAGTTATGCCGGTACTGCAACCGATATTCCATTTCCGTCACCCAAGTATCCTGCAATGTCGGTCAACAAAATAACCCAAGTGCGTTATCGGGTTGACTATGGCGCGTGGTCGAACGCGACAGCGAACGACGGCGCGTTCAACAGTTACACCGAGAGTTTCAAGTTGACCACGGCTCCGCTCACCAGAGGTACGCACACCGTCGAGATTCGGGGGCTAAACAGTGTTGGCAATTACGCGTCGTTTACGCAAAATATTCTGTTAGACCCTTGGCGTTCTTATCTGCCGCTGATCAAGAGGTAAGAACCCTTTAACCTAGACCGCGTTAGACTCACTCCGACCGCGCCAGGTACGCGCCTTTTGGCATAGGTGGCTAGCATAGTTGAAACATACTTTCAGTTTGCGTGGCGCGTCGGCGCGGTCGGCGTGTTGTAGCGTTGTGACATGCTTTTTCAAAGAGACGCGGCGCGCTACGTCAAAGTGCAGAAGCATATCCGCATACACTCGGGCTAGTCCGCAAACAACTCAGATAAACAAGGAGAGAGTAATGCTTCGGCTCGGCGCAACAGGTTGGACTGTTCTTGGTATTGTTCTGCTTGTGATAGCAGGAATGGGTGGAAGCGAACGACTTGGACAATATGCGGTCGGCGCATTGTGCATTGGGTTTGCGCTGTACTTCGTCCGCTGGTTGCATGACCGAATATCTCCCACCATAGGCACGTATAGTTCCCAAATCAGGACTTTTCTCTTGCTGGCTATCGTGGCGGCGGTTGTATTCCTCATACTCGCTATCGGCGTTACTCAAAGAGCGCGAGTGCCGTAGATGAATAAGGTCAGTTGGAAAACCGTGCCGCGCCACGAAAGGGCACGCCACAAGACACGCGCACGGTACGCGGCTTTCTGGCATTGTCGGTTGGCATAGTTGGAAGGTTTCTTCATTTCGCGTGGCTCGTCGGCGTGATCGGCATTGTTTTGTGACATCGAGTTTCAAAAGCGAGGGCACAATGCGTATCCTAATCATTTTTCTAGCACTCTCGGTTGCTCTCCTAATACTCAAGGGATTGGGAATTGCTGACAACAATTCCATTTTGGGATTGCCCAAGTTCGTGTCAGCAATTCTGCTTATCCTCTTTACACTCATTCTCACTGTGGTTATTGCAACTGCTGCAATGAATCTGATCCAATGAAAACATTTGCCCACATATGCACACGCCATCTACGCTGTGAAAAATCTAGCGCTTGTTGAATGCACTCTGGATTCACGCCAACGCGGTATCGCAAATCGCGAGTAGACTTTTCGGGCAGGGGAATTAATCGAAGTAGATTTCAGTTCGGAGTTTGGCTACTCCGCGTCACTTGGGCGTGAATGGAAAGAGCGGTTTCTTCTACAGTACCCAATGTCCGTTCTGCGATTCGATTCAAGTGTATAAATCTAACTGACATCCAAGCCCAAATCTGGCACACTGATTTCCCTAGAAGGGTTTGGCGGGTGTTGAATTGGCAAGTATTCTTTCTCCCACAATTTGGGGAACAGCCGCCAACCCTTCTGGTTTCTCAGCGATTTCAACTTGCAGGATCAAAT
>VGOB01000269.1 GCA_016865935.1 Chloroflexota bacterium
CGCGCGGCGTTGGCAACGCCGGTTGAAATTCGATCTGCGAACGTATAACACTCCGGCGGACGCGCTGCGCGCGCTGCGCGCCGCGCAAGTGGACGCGGTCTTTACCGATCTCGTCGCGTTCAACGATTTTTCGCGCGCCGAAGGCGGCGTCAAACAAGTCGGCGACGCGCTGGTCAACGAATTTCTGGTGATCGCGGTTCGCAAAGACACGCCGACCTTGCTCGCGCAGATCAACGCGGTGATCGCCGCGATGAAAAGCGATGGGCGAATGGAGCGGTTGTATGCGGAGTGGTTGGTAAGCAGTGGGACTGAATTGACGCGATAATGTATCGGTTGTATGATGTGAGCGTATGAGCATCGTATCGTTCAAGGGAACGCGCGAAGGACTCGCCATCACGCTGGGCGAGGGGGTGTGGCACGACGTATTGAACGAACTCGTCGCGCAACTCAATCGCCCCGGCGCGCAATCGTTTTTCCAAGGCGCGCGCGTGTTCCTGGAGACCGGCGAACGTGCGCTCGACGTGACGCAAATCGAAGAATTGATCGCGCTGCTGGCTCAGCAGCGGATGACGCTCACGGCAATTAGCGGCGAGGCGGCGACCCAGGACGCGTTCCAGCGCGTCCGCGCGACGATGCCCGCGCCGCCGGAAACGCTTCCACTTGAAGCGGACGCGTCGCCACCGGGCGCGCTCCCTTCGACTTTCGCTCAGGGGGAAACGCACGCGCTCCTCGTTCAGCGCACGGTGCGCTCTGGGCAAACTTGCCAATACGCCGGAACGATTGTCGTCATCGGCGATGTGAATCCCGGCGCGCAAGTGATCGCCGAAGGGGACGTGATCGTGTGGGGCAAGTTGCGCGGCGTCGTCCACGCCGGCGCGGCAGGCGACGAAAATGCGATGGTCGGCGCGCTGATTCTCGCGCCGACGCAATTACGCATCGGCAATCGGATCGCGCGCGCGCCGGACGCCTTCGGCAAACGCGCGCGCCATTTCCCGGAAGTCGCGCGCGTGCGCGAAGGGCGCATTATCGTTGAACCTTGGATCGGATCGTAGGGATGTGGGGGCGTTTGATTAAACGCCCTTACAACGTCCCCACACGGAGAAAATTATGCCAGGACGAATCATCACCATCACTTCAGGCAAGGGCGGCGTTGGCAAAACGACGGCGACCGCGAACATCGGCGTCGCGCTCGCGCGGCGCGGTCAGCGCGTCGCGTGCGTGGACGCCGACATCGGCTTGCGCAATCTCGATGTGGTGATGGGCTTGGAAAATCGCATCGTCTACGATCTGGTGGACGTGGTGGAGGAACGCGCGCGCTTGCGTCAAGCGTTGATCAAGGACAAGCGTTTGCCGGAGTTGCAATTGTTGCCCGCCGCGCAGACGCGCGAAAAATCGGCGGTGAACGAAAAGCAAATGATCAAATTGTGCAACGACTTGAAAAAAGAATTCGATTTCGTGTTGATTGATTCGCCCGCCGGAATCGAACTGGGTTTCAAAAATTCGATTGCGCCCGCCGATCAGGTGGTGATCGTCGTCACGCCCGAAGTCTCGGCGGTGCGCGACGCGGATCGCGTGATCGGTCTGGTGGAAGCGAGTGACAAGCCCGCGCCGAAATTGATCATCAATCGCCTGCGTCCGGCGATGGTGCGGCGCGGCGAGATGATGGACACGGCGGACGTGCTGGAAGTGCTGGCGATTGAATTGCTCGGCATCGTGCCGGAAGACGAGACGATCATCACGTCCACGAACAAGGGACAACCGGTCGCGCTGGAGGATCGGACGGCGGCGGGCGCGGCGTTCACGCGCATCGCGCGTCGTTTGCTGGGTGAGGATGTGCCGTTTCCGATCTTGGGCGATTCACCCGGCTTGCTGGATCGCTTTGCGAATTTGTTCCGGCGTTGAAATAGTGGCCGGTGGAGAGTGGTCAGTGATCAGAAAATCTCACGCACTGATCACTGTCCACTGATCACTGTCCACCGAACAAGGGGGCGGAATGGATTTCTGGTCGCGAATTTTCGGTCGTCCATCACAAAAAGACAGCGCCGATGTTGCCAAGCAACGCTTGCAGTTGGTCTTGGCGCAGGATCGCACGAATATTTCTCCCGAAACGTTGAATCTCTTGAAAGACGAAATGATCGCCGTCATTTCGCGCCGCGTCGAGATCGATCAAGTCAATGTGCACGTTTCGATGACGCATACGCCGCAGGGAGAACGCTTGGTCGCGAATATTCCGGTGATTCGCGCGCGCGCGCCGGCACGCGCGACCGCCGAGCGCGCCAAACGTACGCGCACCCCGCGCCCGGCGCGCGCGTAAGGGCGTTCAATTAAACGCCCCCACCGGCGTTCAATATGGATCGAATTTCTCGTCCGCGTTTTCTGTTCTTCGATTTCTGGTTGCTGGGCGCGACGCTGTTGCTCACCGCGATCGGCATCGCCATGATCTACAGCGCGACCGAATGTATCACCGGCGAGCCGCTCGATTGGGCAAGTCCGACCGTGCGTCAAGCGCTGTACGCCGGGGTGGGCATTGCCGGGATGTTCATCGCCGCCGCGCTCGATTATCGCCTCTACGCGTCGTTGCGCTGGATTTTGTGGTTCGGTATTCTGGCGCTCCTCGTGATTGTTTTCTTCATCGGTCAGGTGACGCTCGGCGCGCAGCGCTGGATTGATTTGCGCGTGTTCCTCTTTCAACCCTCCGAGTTGTGTAAACTCATTTTGATATTGGTCACCGCGAAATATATGGCGGATCACGCCTCCGAAATGACGCGCTGGCGTCATTTGGCGATCGCGTTCATCTTCGCCGCGATCCCGATGGGGTTGGTGTACTTGCAGCCCGATCTCGGCACGACGATCGTCATCGGCGCGACCTGGGGGGTGATGGCGCTTGCCGCCGGAATGCGTTTGCGCGATGTGCTGATCGTCATCGCGATCTGCGTGGTCTTTGCGCCGTTGCTCTGGACGAACTTGCGACCGTACCAGCAAGAGCGCGTCTTGACGTTCGTCGATCCGGGACGCGATCCGTTGGGCTCCGGCTACAACGTGACGCAAGCGCGCATCGCGATCGGCTCCGGCGGCGTGTGGGGCGCGGGCTTTTGCGGCGGACCGCAAAGTCAATTGCGTTTTCTTCGCATCCGCCAAACCGATTTTATTTTTTCGGTCATCGGCGAGGAATTGGGATTTTTTGGCGGGGTCTTTGTGATCGCGCTCTACGGGTTCATCTTGTTTCGCCTGATTCGCGTCGCGATGCTCGCGCGCGATCAGTACAGCAAACTGATCGCCGTCGGCGTTGTCGCGGTGTTGTTCATCCAGACCTTTGTGAATCTGGGAATGAATCTGGGGCTGATGCCGGTCGTCGGAATTCCGTTGCCGTTTGTCAGTTCCGGCGGCAGTTCGCTGATCACGCTGTTCGCCGCGCAAGGCGTCGCGCAAAGCATTTTGCTTCGGCATCGCGAATTGCAGTTGGAGGGATCGGGGCGGAAGTATCAGTGAACGGTGAGCAGTGAACGGTGGATGGTGAACAGAAGACCCGAAGGATTTTCAGAATCCTTCGGGTCTGGACTTTCAACTATACACTGACGAACACGACATAGGTGCTTTGCCGGGGGAATCGGTGCAAATTCCCGCCGTCGCCTCCAGCGGCGCGCGATAAATGATCGCGGGCGGCGCGTACGGTTTTTTCGTTGGCGCGGCGGGCGTGGGTTGTTCCACGCGCGCCGCGGTTATCGTTTTTGGTGTGTCCATTTTGGCTCCTTGAAGGTAGGGCAAATTTCCAAATTTGCCCTACGA
>VGOB01000270.1 GCA_016865935.1 Chloroflexota bacterium
GGCGTATACTATTGGCTAGACACGGCATCGGGAACGGTACTCCTTTCGGTGTTGTGGCGAACGTCCGAAAGTTTACCGTATTTCCGTTGCCGTGTCGTCCCCCTCCCCTAACCTTTATATGCGCCCACAACACATTGCTGTTTGACGCGCGTCCTGAGCGAAAGCCTGCCCTGAGTTTACCGAAGGGTCGAAGGACGCGTTCGCGGCAATGTGATTTTATTTGCCCAGGGAGGAAAAATGAAAATGGATTTGTTTCGTTCGTGTTCCGCTGTTGCCCGCGCCGCGCGACCGTGTGCGGGTGGGTTCGTTAGCGCTACTCTTGGTGCTGGGACTGGTGGCGCTACTGCCGGGTTCCGTCTACGCCGCCGACGGCGATCTAGACCCCACCTTTAGCTCTCCCGACCCGGATATGACTGTGTATGCGTTGGCGGTCCAGCCAGATGGAAAGGTGCTGATTGGAGGCAATTTCTATCAGGTGGGCGGGGCGACGCGCCAGGGTGTCGCGCGGCTGAACGCCGATGGCACACTGGACACCTCCTTCATCAACCCAGCGGTTACGGGAGGAGGAGTACGTGCGCTGGTGCTCCTGTCAGACGGGAAGGTGCTGATTGGGGGCGGTTTCTCTTATCTTCATCAAGGAGGGGTCTACTATTGGCGCTACGGCGTCGCGCGGCTGAACTCCGATGGCACAATTGACACTTCCTTTGTCGATCCCGCAGTATTATATGGTGATAGAGTGCACTCGATGGCACGTCAGTCAGATGGGAAGATAGTGATTGGAGGCGATTTCAGTCAGGTGGGCGGGCAACCGCGCGTGGGTGTCGCGCGGCTGAACGCCGATGGCACGCTCGACGCATCCTTTGGTAACCTCAACTTGGACTCCTATGTGGAGGCGCTGGCAATTCAGTCGGATGGAAAGGTGCTGATGGGGGGGCTTTTTACCTCCGTGGGCGGGCAAACGCGCAACCGCGTCGCGCGGCTGAATTCCGATGGCACACTCGATACCTTCAATCCCAACGCGAACACCCATGTGTATGCGCTGGCGCTCCAGTCGGATGGGAAAGTGCTGATGGGGGGCGATTTCACTTCGGTGGGCGGGACAACGCGCAACCGCGTCGCGCGGCTGAATTCCGATGGCACACTCGATACCTTCGATCCCAACGCGAACGACAAAGTGTATGCGCTGGCGCTCCAGTCGGATGGGAAAGTGCTGATGGGGGGCGATTTCACTTCGGTGGGCGGGACGACGATGCGGCGCGTCGCGCGGTTGAACGCGGACGGATCGCTCGACACCTCCTTCAATGATCCCAACGCGAACGGCACAGTGCGTGCACTGAAGCAACAATCGGATGGGAAGGTGCTGATTGGGGGAGGATTTAGCTCCGTGGGCGGGACGACGATGCGGCGCGTCGCGCGGTTGAATACTGCCAAGCCTACGGCAGTCACGCTCTCGTCGTTCCACGCCACCGCGCCCACCCTGGATTTGTGGCAGTGGTTGACCCGGTTCTTGGGACGGTGAAAGAGCGCGCAAGGGGCATCCCAACAGTCAAATCAAGATCGGCGGCGGTCGGCGGTCTAGCTCGCCCTGAGCGCGAGCGAAGGGTCGGCGGTCGCCTTCTCAAGGAGCCAATATGGACACACCCAAAACGATAATCGAAACGCGCGTGGAACAACCCGCGCCCGAGTCACAAACAAAAAAGAGATACGAATCCCCCGCGATCATTGATCGCGCGCCGCTGGAAGCAACGGCAGGAGCGTGCAGCACTTTTCCCGGCAAGGCGGCGGCTGAGTGTTCGACCCCGAACAGTTAGAATCACAATCGGATGAAAAATGCGCTCGGCAAAATCGCCGGGCGCATTTTCGTTGGAATGAACTTGGTGTATAATATCGCCGCGCGCGAGTAGGGGCGAGGCATTCGCCAAGATGTTCTTCAAGGGCAATCTATCTTCTAATCGGCAGTCGCCTGACACGACGAACACACTTGGGCGAATGCCTCGCCCCTACTGGGGTTACATTTTCTCACTGGAGGCACAAATGGAACTGCAAGGCAAACGAATCGCGATTCTGGCGGAGAACAATTACCAAGAAATGGAATTGTGGTATCCGCTGTTGCGTTTCCGCGAAGCGGGAGCGCAAGTCAGCGTCGTCGGGATGCCCGGCGTGCAGGAATATCAGAGCAAGCACGGCTATCCCGCCAAAGTGGATGTCGCCGCGAACGCGGTCACGCCAAACGATTTCGACGCGGTGATCGTCCCCGGCGGCTATGCGCCCGATCTGATGCGCCGGCACAAACCGATGCTCGATCTGGTGCGCGGCGTGTTCGAGCGCGGCGGCATCGTCGGAATGATCTGTCACGCGGGTTGGGTCGGCGTCTCCGCCGGAATTTTGCGCGGCAAGCGCGCCACCTGCGTCGCGGCGATCAAGGACGATCTGATCAACGCCGGCGCGCAGTACGTGGACGCCGAAGTGGTGCAGGACGGCAACCTGATCACCTCGCGCGTGCCAAGCGATTTGCCGGTCTTTTGTCGGACGATCATCGCCGCGCTGCGGTAGAAAAAAGTAGGGGCGACCGGCCGGTCGCCCCTACGCGTTTTATTTTTCCAACAAGTACGGAATCAGCACGACCGCGCCGTTCGGATGCTTTTCGAACGCGCGTTGCAAACGCGCCGTCGTGCGATTGTGCAGAAAACTTTCCCACCAATGCGCGGTGATGAATTCCGGCGGTCGGATGCGCGCGCAAAACCCAAGCCCCCTGCTTTGCTACGGCTGGCGCAAAGTCCCTTGACAACCGTCGTTTGTCATTTCGAGGCGCGGTTTTCGCGCCGAGAAATCTCGTTTTCGACGGGTAAACGAGATTCCTCGCTTCGCTCGGAATGACAGGTACGCGACTTTGCACCAGCCGTGCCTGCTTTGCCTCCCCGCTTGACACCGGCAAGCATTCCGCGTATACTCGGCGTAATTGAAAATCATTTTCATTTAGAAAAAACGCCAATGACCCAATCGTTGACCCTCCACAAGGACTTGCGCCAGAACCACCGCAAGTTGACGCGGGCGCGCCAAGCCGTGCTTGCCATTGTGACGGATGCCCAGCGGCACTTGACGCCCGCCGAAATCTATCGCAAGGCAAAAATCAAATATCCGCACCTGGGACTGACGACGGTGTATCGCACGCTCGATCTGCTGGCGGAACTGGGGTACATCCAGCGCGTCCACGCCGTCGAAGGATGTCACAGTTACGCGCCGACCGCACAGACGCACGGACATCACCTCGTCTGCGCGACGTGCGGGCGCGCGGAAGAATTCACCGATTGCGATCTGGAATCGCTGATCCAATCATTGCAAGTCAGAACCGGATTCGAAATCAACGTCCATATGTTAGAGTTGATGGGGCGCTGTCCGGATTGTCGCGCGCCTGCGCGCGCGCGCAAACGCAAGACGCCGAGGGGTAAAGCGTGATGTTGCGCGATTTAGAAATCAGCATTCGTCGGCGGTAATGCGCGCGCGATCTGGTTTTGGCTTTTTCCGAGACCGTCTGTTTTGAAATGTCACTCCCGATGAATCCTCCTGCTCATCTCCAAATCGAAAACGTCAGTCTCGCGTACAACGGGCACCCCGTTCTGCGCGATGTTTCGTTTGCGATTCCGCACGGCGCGCGCGTCGCCGTAGTGGGACCGAATGGCGCGGGCAAGTCCACGCTGTTCAAAGCGCTGGTGGGTTTGCTGCCGGTGCGCGCGGGACGAATCATCTTGCACGGTCAACCGCTGAGTCGGC
>VGOB01000271.1 GCA_016865935.1 Chloroflexota bacterium
CAGGAGGAGACGTCGAGTCTCTCCTGGCTCCAGCGTGCGCCACGGAGCGAAGGCTTCGGTGCGGCGCATGCTTGGCTCACCATCATTGTACTACGAACTGCTTTTCCCACATGAAACATTATACTAGGAGAATGAGCATGGCAAAAAAAGTTGTTCGCGTCGAACCCCAAACGCCCAGTCAGCCAGCCGGTCAATCTGGCGCGGCGTCTTGGAAACCCACGCCCGAGTCGAAGGGGCAAGCGACCACATTCCGTATCATCGCGTTCGTGCTGTGGTTGCTGGCTATCGCCGGCGAAGTGTTCGCGATCTTTTGGGTACTCAAGCAAAGCACGATCAATCTGACTCTGCTGATCATCGCAATCGTCGTGATCGGCGCACTCGCGGTCATCGGTAGTTTGCTGTGGAAGAAAGCGAACCAATTGGATCCGGCGTCCAGAGCCGAGCCCGTTCGTTTCTTCATTCAAAACCAGCTCGGTTACATTATGGCGATCCTTGCCTTTTTGCCCCTGATCGTTTTGATCCTGATGAACAAAGATATGGATCAAAAGCAAAAAGGCATCGCCGGCGGCATCGCGATTGTGGCGTTGGTGATAGCGGCAATGTTCGGTATTTCGTTCAACCCGCCCTCTGTCGAACAGTACACTCAGCAAGCTCAGCAAACGGCTCTGCCGCAGTTCCCGGAGGAGAGCGCGGTGATCATCAAGTACACGGGCAAGGACCTCGTGTTTTGGACCAAGGCGGGTACCGTCTACCACCTTTGCGAAAAGGCATCGGATCTCCAACGCGAATCGAAGGACAGCACGATCTACTCCGGCACTGTGGCGCAAGCCCACGCGAATGGAAAAGATCGCCTCACTTTGAAAGTCGAGGAGGAACTCAAGCAGTGCGGCATCTCCGTCACGCCTGTTCCGGCAGCGCCTTTACCCACTCCAACCAGGAAATGACAGCGCCAACACCCGCGCGGTGATGCTTGGGAGAATGCGTCGCTGGACGATTGGCTATTCTGAGAAAGTGTTTTGAAAATCAGAGAGCGCGCTCGTAGTTGCGACTTTAGTCGCCCGTGCCACGCCCCAAAACGACCAAGTCGTTACTACGGGCAATTCTAAAACACTCTCTGAGGAGAAGGAATGTCAGCACAACCCCTACTCGTTGCAAAAGGCAAAACCGAACTCTACGCGCTTCCCAAGATGCTGAACCGCCACGGCTTGATCGCCGGAGCGACCGGCACCGGCAAGACGGTGACGCTGCAAGTGATCGCCGAAGGGCTGAGCAAAATTGGCGTGCCGGTTTTTATGGCGGACGTGAAAGGCGATCTCGCCGGCATCAGTCAGCCGGGCGGGAACAACCCCAAGGTCGCCGAACGAATCAAGCAACTCGGGTTGAAAGATTTCGGTTTCTCCGGTTGTCCTGTGACGTTCTGGGATGTCTTCGGCGAGCAAGGGCATCCGGTGCGCGCGACGATTTCCGATATGGGACCATTGCTCCTGGGTCGCCTGCTCGATCTGAATGAAACGCAAGCCGGAGTGCTCGCGCTCGTCTTCAAGATCGCGGACGATCACAAGTTGCTCTTGCTCGATCTGAAAGATTTACGCGCGATGGTGCAGCACGTCGGCGACAACGCCAAGCAGTTCCGCACCGAGTACGGCAACGTCTCCACGGCAAGCATCGGCGCGATTCAGCGCGGGTTGTTGCAGTTGGAACAGCAAGGCGCGGACAAGTTCTTCGGCGAGCCGATGCTCGATATCGAAGACCTCCTGCAAACCGATAACAAGGGCAACGGGATGGTCAACATTATCGCCGCCGATAGATTGTTCCAATCGCCCAAAGTCTACTCCACGTTTCTCCTATGGCTGCTCGCGGAACTGTACGAAAATTTGCCCGAAGTCGGCGATTTGGAAAAACCGAAACTCGTTTTCTTCTTCGACGAAGCGCATTTGCTCTTCAACGACGCGCCGCGCGCGTTGATGGAAAAGATCGAACAAGTGGTACGGCTGATTCGCTCGAAAGGCGTCGGCGTGTTTTTCATCAGCCAGAATCCGCTCGACATTCCGGACATTGTGCTGGGGCAGTTAGGCAATCGCGTGCAACACGCGTTGCGCGCGCACACGCCGCGCGATCAAAAAGCGGTACGCGCCGCCGCGGAAACGTTCCGCGTCAATCCGGAACTCGACACCGCGCAAGCGATCTTGGAACTCGGCGTCGGCGAGGCGCTCGTGTCGTTCCTCGAAGAGAAAGGCGTGCCGGGGATCGTGCAGCGCGCGTTCGTCTGTCCGCCGCATAGTCAGATCGGTCCGATCACGCCGGAACAACGCAAACAGATC
This sequence comes from Chloroflexota bacterium, assembly GCA_016865935.1. Classification (GTDB taxonomy): domain Bacteria; phylum Chloroflexota; class Anaerolineae; order UBA4142; family UBA4142; genus VGOB01. The sequence continues at coordinate 2,322 of VGOB01000271.1, forward strand.
ATCGCGCAGTCGCTCGTCGCGGGACATTACGAGCGCGCGCAGGATCGCGAATCGGCGTACGAAATACTCAAAGGGCGCGCGCAGCCGGTCGCGCAACCAATCGCGCGCGTCGAAGCGAAACCGCGCGCCGCAGCGCGCCAGAGCGACGATCTGATCACGGCGGTAATGAAAAGCGCGGGGCGCGCGATGGCAAGCCAAGCCGGGCGTGAAATCACGCGCGGCATTCTCGGTTCGCTGCTCGGTACGCGGCGAAGATAATCCATTATCCAGATGAGCCAATCTACGCATAAACAATCCAAGCCAATCACCTTGCGACGCACGGTCGCCCTTCTCAAAAAACAAATGCCGGAACTATCCAAGCGATATCGCGTCAAATCACTTGGCGTGTTCGGATCGTACGTCCGCAACGAACAATCGCGCCGCAGTGACTTGGACATCCTCGTAGATTTTACGCAGACGCCGAACTTGTTCGAGTTTATGGATCTCGAAGAGCATTTGGCGCGCGCGTTGAACGTCAAGGTCGATCTGGTCCCGCGTCACGCGCTCAGAGGCGAAATCGGCAAACGAATTCTGAGCGAGGTCGTGGCGATATGAAGATGCCGCGTGATCGCCTCGACTATTTGCGCGATATTGTCGAGATGATGAACAAGATCGAAAAGTTTACACGCGACATTGACTTTGACACGTTTGTTCAAGACGACAAAACGTATTTGGCAGTTGTGCAAGCATTAGAGATCATCGGCGAGGCGTCGAAGCACATTTCGCCCGATTTGCGGAAGCGGTATCCGCGTGTGCCGTGGAAGCGAATGGCGGGAATGCGCGATAAACTCATTCACGTGTACTTTGGAACCGACGCCAAAATCGTCTGGGAAACCGCAACAGGGTTGATCCCCGCGCTCAAGCCGCAAGTTGCCCAAGTGCTTGACGCGGAATCCCAAGACGCCGTTAACGATTAAATTAGGCTCCCGCCTCAAGGGCGTAGGAAATGCTTTCTGCCACGTCACTAATATTGCCGTGGAGGAGTAAAATGCGTTATCAGTCAGAGCGTGGCGAAGAAGAGAAAAAAGCAACGCGGACAGCCAAGATTGTAGCTTGCCTAGGACTCATTGCGGCAAGCATTAGTTTTGCCATAGGCATCGTAGAATCGCTAGTTTACGGAAATTGGGTTTGGTTTGTAGACTGGATCGTAACGATTGTGGGAATAGGCATTCTTATCGGGTCTGCGTTTTCTATATCAAGAATGTCCGATTCTACCCCTATGCTCGTTACACTTGTTCATCTCGCAATAGGTTTTTTCGCAATAGCGCAAAAGTCACTTGGGCACATTGTCCGCTGGGAGCATTTTCCAACGCCGCACCATGTCTTTGAGTTGAGCAGTGGATTGTTTGACTGAGCGCGTGTGCATCCGAAACCGACGCCGATGT
>VGOB01000272.1 GCA_016865935.1 Chloroflexota bacterium
ACAATCGGCGTTGGGCGCATCCCTATCGCTGGACGTACAAGGGATTGCCGTTGGCGGTCTGACAACCGTCGGAAAACTTATGAGACACGGTACTAGTTGACCACGCGTTAGCGCAATCCCGCTTTGGTTGCCCAGTTTCTGTGCGATTTCCAAACTCTCGGCGTAGCGTTGCCGCGCGGTGGCGTAATCGCCTTGGTCGTGCGCGATCATCCCCAACTGGTGCAAGAGTACGGCAACGTTGGATTCCTCACCCAATCGTCTGTAGATTTCCAAAACGCGCTCGTAAGTTTCCCGCGCCTTGGCGTACTCGCCGCGATTTTTGAGAATCGTCGCCGCGTTGCCTTCAAAGCGCGCGACTGCGCTTGCATCCCCCACGCGCTGCGCCGCGTCTGCCGCTTGCTCTCCGCGCGCAATCGCATCATCCCAGTAGCCGTGAATGCTCAACACGCCGCTGATGGGTGCGGCAATCTCATTCGCAATCCGCATCACGCTTTGCCAATCTTCGACGGCAAACGCAATGTCCATCGCGGCAAGCAAATTTTCACGTTCGGCTTCCAGCGCGTTCAAATCATCGGGCGTGGTTTCGGCGTGTTGCTCCGCATAGTTCGCGAAATAGGCGATGAATCGTTGGCGATACGCGGCGGCGTTCGCATCCTGATTCAAGCGCGCGGTCGTGAAGCGGCGCGTCAAGCCCACCACCGCGATGCGTTCGTTCTGCGCGTCCGTCTCGATCAGTTGCAAATCGGCAAGTTGTTTGAGCGCGGCGTTCACGCGCGGCACATCGCCAATGTCCGCGATGAACGCCAGCGCGTTGCGTTCGGCGGAAGGCGCGCAGAGCGCGAGCGCGAGGAGCGCGGCTTGCGCGTTTGTGTCGAGCAAGCCGAACGAACGACCAAAGATGCGCGCCGCCGCATCGCCTTGCCCGCGCGCCAAATCGTCCTGAATATCGCGCCAGCGCTGCGCGGAATTCAACTGCCCAACGATCCACCGCATCACCATCGGATTGCGTTCTGCCGCGCGCGCGATCTCGTCCAGCGGCATTTGCTTTTTCGATGGCGCGAGCCAGCGTTGCAAAAATTCGCGCGCCTCGTCCTCGCTCATCGCGCCGATAGTGACGCGCTCGGCGGATTCGATGGCGGCGCGGGTGGTCACCAACACCGCGCTCGACAGCGTGTTGACGAATTGGGCGATGGCGGTTTGTTCATCGCGCGCGATCGTTTCGAAATTGTCAATCACCAGTAGGGGCATAGTTTGGGGCGCAATGCCTTGTGCCCCTACGTTGCGCGCCACCAACGCGCGCACCGCGTCCGCTTTTTGCGCGAGCGGCAAGCGGCGCGTTTCGTCGTCGCCCAATTGCGCGGCGATGTCGTCGAGCAACGTCCCCAGCGAAAAATCCGCGCGCGCGTCTGCCGATGTCCAGACAACCATTCTCCCTTCCCCTGTCGGTATGCCCGACGGGGGAAGGGGCGGGGATGGGGGTCGCGCGATTTCCGCCGCGAGCGTGGTCTTGCCCAAACCGCCGCCGCCCACCAATGCGACGAAACAATCGCGCGCCAACAATTTGCGCACGCGCGCGACCAGATCGCGTCCCGCGTCGTCATAGCGCGGGACAAAGCCGTAGGGCGTGCGCGGGATGAAAGAGATTAGAGATTGGGGATTAGAGACTGGAGGGTTGCCGAGTCCTGACTTGATGGCGTTGAGCAAACGTAACCAAGCAAAATCCAAATTTGTCGCATCGGTGAAATCGGCGTAGACGATGTACTGGAAACGCAATGGCAAATCGCATTTCTCTTTAAGGATGGGAATCAAACGCGCTTGCCGATTCGCAGGGTCGAGTGTTTGCAACATCAAGTTCTCAAATTCCGCCCACGCGCTCGCAAGATAATGCGGCGTTAGCACCAAAATCGTCTTTGCGCTCGTCACGATGGCGCGTTCCATTTCCTTTGCGCTTGCCGCGCCGATGCGAAAATCGCGGAAATCAATACAGACGCGCAAGCCCGCGCGTTCCAGGCGCGTCAACAATTCGCCGCGCACCCAGTCCTTGTCGGCACTGCTGTACGAAATGAACACGTCATAGTCGAATGTTGTGTCTGCCATAGCCACACGCGCTCCTTAACGTCCTTTGACTCTCCACTCCTTCAATAACGCGGGCAAGTCGTTAGGAAACGGCACAAGCCCAACTTTTTCGGCGACACTCCACAGCGTTTGATCGAATGTCGCCATCGTAACTTGCTCGCCCATTGTTTCTTGCCAAACTAACGCCGTCGCCAGATGCACCGCGTCGTACCCGCGCAGGTTGTGCTCCCAAGCCAATGTGTCCGCGCGCGCGATCGCCATCTCGGTCACCTGGACGCGGACGAGATCGTGCCAGTCTTTGCGAAAGGCGTGCAGGCACTTTGAACCCTCTTCGCGCTTGAGCGCATCCATCCGCACCGCTTTCGCAAATGCGACGGCGACTTGGGCGCGGCTGATGAGCGCAGTGCCTACCAAATCGGCTTGACCGATGGCTTGATTCACGCTGTCCGAACCGAACTCGGTCACATAGCGTTTCACAAGCGCGCTGGCGTCCAGATACAGGATCATTCGCGATCCTCCAGCAACAACTCGGCGATGGTGCGCTTGCCGCGCGTGCGAGCCACAGATCGCGCGCGCGATAACTTACGACCGCTCCACGCGATCAAGCCCGCGCGCGCCAATTCGTGCGCGCGCCTCTCGACCGATTGACCGACGGGCACGATCCGTCCGACGGGCTTGCCGCGCTCGGTGATGACAAGCGTACTGCCCGCCTTGACGCGCGCCACGTAACTCCCCAGCCGCGTTTTCAATTCTCGAATCCCCACAGTCGTTTGCGCCATCTCTTGCTCCTTGTGACCACATTATAAACCAAGTGGTCACAAATGGCAAGTACTCGGTTGTGATGGTGGTTCCATCTGTCCTCCTGAGCCCTTCGTTGTCATCCTGAGCGGAGCGAAGGATCTCGCAAGCAACTGAAAAATCCCTTCCGCCGTCGAAAATCACCTCGCCCATTTCTCGCTCAGATCATTCTATCCTGTCATCCTGAGCCCTTTTCTGTCATCCTGAGCCCTTTTCTGTCATCCTGAGCGGAGCGAAGGATCTCGCAAGCAACTTGGCAAATCAATTCCGCAATCGAAAAATCACTTTCCCCATTCTTCGCTCAGATCATTCCATTTTGGATTCACCGCTTCAATCAGCGCGATCTTCTTCGCGCGCAACCATCCTTTGATCTGTTTCTCGCGCGCGATGGCGTCGCGAATGTCTGTGTAGACTTCTTGGTAGACAAGGCGCGTGATGTTATATCGGCTCGTGAATCCAGGAATGATTCTGTTCTTGTGTTCGTAGACGCGGCGTTCCAAGTTGTTGGTGACGCCTGTGTAGAGCATGCGCGTGCGGTTCGCCATGATGTAGACGTAGTATTGTTTCATCACGGTTTACTCCAATATGACTTGCGAAAAGGCAAATGATTTTTGGAGTTATTTGCGAGATCCTTCGCTCCGCTCAGGATGACAACGCTCCTCAGGATCTGATGTCAGGACACATTTGTAATTTACGTAAAATTGTCTTGTTGTGGCATAATCGATGGATGACCACACCAGACGATACCATAGCCGTTCAAGAATATATCCAAGCGATGTTGCCCTGGGCTCACGGGCATCAAATTAAAGGGCTGA
>VGOB01000273.1 GCA_016865935.1 Chloroflexota bacterium
TTCGCCGACGCGCTGGCCGCTGGGCGCGTGCTTCTGCTCGCCGATGGCATCAATGAAATGCCGCGCGATCCACACGAACGCGATGCGCGCTTGAAGGGGTGGCGCGAATTCGTCAAAGACTACGGCGAGGCAAATCAGATCGTCTTCACGAGCCGCGAGAGAGATTACGACGCCCAGTTGAATTTGCCGCGCGTGCGCGTCGAACCGCTCGACGACGCCCGGATTGCCGACTATTTGCAGCGCAACGAGGCGCTGGGCTTGGCGAAATACCTTGACGATCCCCGGTCGCGTCTGCGCGAGATGGCGGGCAATCCGTTTAACCTGTGGCTGCTGACGCTCAGATACAAAACCGATCAAACCGGTCTGGCAAATCGCGGTGACTTGATGGCATGGTTTGTCGAGTGTTTGCTCAAGCGCGAAAAAGACCAGGCGCATGAGGATTGGCTTCATCGCCAGGTTCAAGTTTCCGCGCTCGCGCAGTTGGCGTATACGATGCAGATTCAGGGACAAGGGCAGGTGTTTCCGCTCAAGACGGCAACGGCGGCAATTCCGGCAACCGTAGACCTGCTGGGCGAAGATGTTGCCATCAAACCAGCCACGCTGTTCCGGCTTGCGCGTGCGGCGACGATCCTCGATCCCGGAATCGATCCGGACATCCGCTTTTACCACCACCTCCTCCAAGAATATTTTGCCGCGCTGGAATTGTCGCGCCGGTTTGACGCGGGCGAAGACCTGGGCGCGTTGTGGAAAGGCAAGCGACTCGCGGACGAAATGCCGCCGAGCGACGTGGGCGAGTGGGACGCGTTGCCCGAACCGCCCGCGACCGGCTGGGAAGTGACGACGATTCTCGCGTGTGGGATGGCGCGTGACCCGGCGCGTTTGATCGAGGCGGTGCGTCCGCACAACCCCGCGCTCGCGGGACGGATGTTGGACGAAGCCGGGATTGCGAAACCGGAGCAAGTGACGAAACAGGTGCGCGCCGATTTGCTTGCCGAGCTGTACAATCCTACCGTGCATTTGCGCGCGCGTCTGCAAGCCGGGCTTACGCTGGGACGGATTGGCGATCCGCGCTTTGAACCGCAAACGATTGAGGGCGTCAGGGTGATTGTACCGCAAATGGTCCAAGTCCCGGCGGGCAAGTACATCATTGGCGATGACGCAAGCCAGTACGCCGACGAAAAACCGCAACACGAAATTGAATTGCCTGCGTTTGCCATTGGCAAATGGTCAGTGACGAACGCCGAGTACGCGTGTTTCATTGAAGCGGGTGGATACAAGGATGAACGGTACTGGAAAACCGATTTGGCGAAGCGATGGTTGAAAGGCGAAGATGTGGCAGGTGGACAATTCAAAAGTTGGATGGATATCTGGAAAACCCTGAGAACCACACCCAATTGGAAAGAAATCCTTGCGGGCTCCGGCAGTTTTCGACCAAGTGATTTGGAGTACTATGAACGCATTGTAGCATTGAGTGAAGAGGAATACAGAAAAGAACTTGCAGGAGAACTATCAAGCAAATCGCGAGAGCGTCCCGAATATTGGTTTAACGCAGAACGGAATAACCCATCCCAGCCGGTCGTCGGCATCACTTGGTTCGAGGCGAATGCGTACTGCGCGTGGCTCAATGAAATGTTGCAGGTTACCAGTTTCAGGTTTCAGATTTGGCGCAATGGAAAACTGGAAACCTTGAACCTCGAACCTCGAACAGTCCAATTCCGTTTGCCGAGCGAAGTGGAATGGGAAGCCGCCGCGCGCAGTGCGGAGGGACGAGCGTATCCTTGGGGCAACGAATGGGACGCGTCGCGTGCGAACACAATCGAAGGGCGCGTGCTCAAGCCGTCGCCGGTCGGCGCGTACTTTGCGGTGGGCGGTGTGGGCGAGTCCGGTGCCGAAGATCAAGCCGGGAATGCGTGGGACTGGACAAGCACACTCTATCGCGATTATCCTTATCAAAGCGATGATCGCGAGAATCCGGAATCTGAAGGGGAACGCGTCGTCCGTGGGTGCTCGTGGGACCTCTTTTCGCTCAATGCGCGCTGTGCGTATCGCCTCAGGGACGTCCCTGACGACTTCGACGACGGTATCGGTTTTCGGGTGAGTTCCCCTGGCTCTATTCCTGCATTCTGATTTCTGGATGCTGGGTTCTGGGTATTGGTTTTCTGTGGGGGGGCTGGGGGGCGCAGTTTGCCCCCCAGCGGAAAAATTTTTTTGAGAAGGAGATCAGACAATGCCAAAGAAAGTGACCGTGAAAAAGCAGACCGCGCGCAAGCCGCAGGCATCAAGAGTGACCAAGATCGGAACGATGAAAGGCGGCGTGCTCGTGCAAGGCAGTATTAAAGCCGGTCGCGACGTGATTCAGGGCAACCAGTACAACGACTATCGCCAGCAAATCGCGCACGTCGCTACGCCCGCACAGTTCATCACGGAAGCGGAAAAACTCCAAGCGGAAATCGCTCAGGTCAAGACACTACCCGCGTTGCCGTCGGCGAAAGCGCCGCACGTTCTAGCTGCCGAACAAAATGTGCAGACCGCGACGGCGGAAGCGAAGAAGGACAAGCCCGATCCCATTGTCATCCAAGACAACCTCAAATCCGCCGCCGAAACAATGGAGAGCGTCGGCAAAGCGCTTGACGCCGCGGGAAAAGTCGGCGAGAAAGTGGACGACGTCATCCTCAAGGGAATGGACTGGGGCAGAATCGCGGTGGGCTTGGGTACGCTCGCCAACGTCGCCATCAAACTATTCGGCGGATGATCCTCCGTTTGGCTCATTGGTCATTCGCTCTGAGGTGCTATGCCACGCAAACCCAGTTTACCCAAACGCTTGCGCGATGTCGCCGCCCAGCGCGATGTGATCGTCGGCGATCAGCACAACTACACCACCGCTGACCTCACGCGCGTCGAGACGCAACTCGATCAGATCATCGCGCTCTTGCGTCACGATGCGACCGTCCGCGTCGAGCGCGCGGCGCGCGCGTCGGTGATCGTCGTCGGCGACGCGAACGACGCGGTGCGCTTTGCACCGGGCGATATGAGCGCGCTCGGTCAACTTCAGCGCACCGACGATCCGCGCCGCCGCGAGGAAATCTATCTCGCGCGTTTCGTTCTCACCGAGACCTACGCGCGGTGGGATCGCGACTACCTGCCGCTCGCTGGTCTCCTCACCCCGGCGATGCGGTTGAGCGACCGCGGCGATCAGGGCTTGAGCGCGGCGGGCGTCGCGCTCAAAGACGTGCGGCAAGCGCTCACCGACTTTCACAAGGAGCGGCTCGTGATTTTGGGCGAGCCGGGCGCAGGCAAGACGACGACGCTCCATCGCCTCGCGCTCGACCTCGCGCGCGAACGCCTGCGCGATCCGGTCAACGGCAAACTGCCGTTCCGCGCCGACTTGTTCAAATTCGCCGACGAACAAAATCCCTC
>VGOB01000274.1 GCA_016865935.1 Chloroflexota bacterium
GATCAGAGGAAACATGGGACACCTCCCTCAGCATGTTACTCCTCTGCATTGTACGCGATTTCCCGGAAGATGCCAGAGTGCTTGAATATTCGGTTGTCAATGTGCCAGAAGACTCAGGATTTTATGTTACTGCAAAAGTCGAGTGATTACATCAAATATCTGACTGAGCGCTATTTGTGAGCCTAAATGAAGCATCAGAAAAGTGAGAGCCCCCTCCAACACAGTACGCGCCCGATTGGTGGGTTTTGTCCCGGCAATGTGTGAAAGGCGGCTATATTATGGTTACACCAGATCCTATCAATCCAGATGGTGGAGTTGAGGAACCTGATTTTTCCGAAGAAGACATAGCTCTTCTTGGAAAAATTTGGGATCAGATAGGATTGGAAGAACAGAATGCTTCTGGTATCTGTTCAGATCAGATTGCACCGAATGGTCAATCACCAACATTGACGAAGGATAACACGCCGAAATTGAGTAATACGGATGCCACGACAGGCAACCTGCTGCCGCCAGGTATTTCCGGTGGAGAGCCAGAAAAAAGAAACTGACCTTGCACTACTTGACGATTCTGCTGCAGGGTCAGTCGAGAACTGGATTTTGGTCGTACCCCATGGGCGACCCATCAGGGTCGCCCCTACATTTTCCACCGCCAGCCGATCAGTCCGACGATGATCGCTTCACCAATCGTCAGCGCGATCAGCGCGATGGAGGTCGCAAACCAAAACGGCAAGGGGTAGAACTGAATCAGACTATCGGTGTAGTTGAACAGCCAGGTGTCGCCTTCAAAGAAAATCTTGTGAAATAGAGTGAAGAAGGTTTGAAAGCCGATTGCCGCAAAGAGACCGAGCGCGACGAACAATCCGATCGTCAAGATTGCTCCATTGAGCAGACCGCGCGCCGCGAGCGCGCGGTTTTCTTTTGCGCGCGCCAGCGCGAGGAGTGAAGCGATCATCAACGCGACGAGAATCGGCAGAACGATTTTCACCTTGTCCACTAACTCGCGCACGTCAATCATATGCTTGATCTCGCGCGCGTCGTACACGTTCAGCGCTTTGAACTGCTCCAGCGTGCGATTGCCGCGCACGTACTCGATGGATTCGCTTGCCAAGCGATAACGCTCTGGCGGTGTAAAGCGCACCGAGGGCGGAAAATCGGGTTGGCTGTACTGAACCGCGAGCCAGGTTGGATTCATAAATATAAAAATATTTGTCAAAATCAAAATGACCGGGACGGCGAGCGTGATGATAAGCGAGAGCAGGTTGGCGAGTGAGCGAGACATTGCACTCCTTTGGAAATGAGCCAATGCGCCAATTATCCAATGAGCCAATTTGGATTTGGTTCATTGGCTCATTGGCTCATTGGTCAATTGGTTCATTGCCCCAGCGCGTAGCGGAAGATGATGTCGTGGATCAGATTTTCGACCGGCGCGCGATCATCCGTGAAGACGGGCGCGGTTTGCGTGGCGACGCGCGCGGTGAGGGCGGCTTGTTCCGCGACGACGCGCAGATTCGCGTCGGTCGCGCGCGCGACGTTTGCGCGAAAATCGTCGAGGCGCGTCGGCGCGAGCGTCGCGACGATCAGCGTGTTCGCGCTGTTCGGGTGATCGATCAAATAGACGCTGGGAAAAACCTGGCGCAGCGTCGCCGCGAGCGCGTCCACCAACCGATAATCGGTCGGCGTGTGCGCGGCGTTCACCGCGACGACGCCGCGCGGCGTGAGATGCGCGCGCGTCGCGCGGAAAAATTCGACGGTCGTCAAGTGAAACGGGATGTACGGCTGGCGATACGCGTCAATCGCGATCACGTCGTACTGCCCGGCGCGCGTCTGCACAAAGTTGCGCCCGTCATCCGCGATCGCGCGCAAGTTCGGCTGCGTCATCGCGAAATATTTTTGTCCGGCGGCGATGATCGCCGGATCGAGCTCGACGCCGTCAATCGGGATCGCGCCGTAGACGAGCGTGTACGCGCGCGCCGTCGTTCCCGCGGCGAGTCCGATCAGCAACAAACTGCGCGGCGCGTCGGCGGAAGCAAAATGCGGCGCGATCAGAAACAGATCCCAGATGCCGTTCGTCAACACGCGGTCGGCGCGGTACGCGGATTGGTACGCTTGTCCTTCGTTGACGGTGAGCAAACGCCAACCACTCGGATCGTCAATGACCTGAATGAAATTGTACGGCGATTCGATTTCGGTGACCAAGCCCGGCGCGGCTTTGACGATGCCGCCCGAGTCGAGCGCGGCGAGGATGACGATGATCGCAAGGAGCGCGAGGTATTTGAGCGCACGTACGATTTTCCCCTCTTGAATGATTCCCACGATTGCGCCAACGAGTAACGCGATCGAAAACGCGACAAACGTGCCGCGCGTGCCGAACGACTGGAACAGGATGAACACGGGGGCGAATACGCCGAGGATACTGCCGAAGGTGGAGAGCGCGTACACCGTGCCGGCAGTTGCGCCCGCTGAGGTGACGTCGCGCGTGCTGAGCCGGATCGCAAACGGCGACACGCAACCCAGCAAGGTGATCGGGAGGATGAACAGCACGAGCGAGCCGACGAACGAGACGAAACCCAGCCCCGCGTCGAACTGTTGGAGCGCGGGAATCGCCAGTTGCAGAAACGGACGCGCGAGGTATGGCAAAATGCCAATCGCGAATCCGGCGATCGCGATGATGCGGTACAACGTCACCGCGCGCGGATCGCGATCCGCCCAGCGTCCGCCCAGATAATAGCCGAGCGTGAGGTAGATCAGGATCAAGCCGATGATGTTCGCCCAGATCAAAATCGAATCGCCGAAAAACGGACGCAGTAAACGCGACGCCGCCATCTCGACGCCCATCACGCTAAAACCGCAGAGAAAGACGAGCGTCAGCAAAAGCCAGTTGTTCGATTTCATTTGCCGCCACCCACCGGCGGAAACAACTCGACGCGATCTGAATCGGAGACGCGTGCAATTTGCAAATCTACCGCGCGACCGTTGACAACTGCGATCGCGATCTCGGCGATGGGGATTCCCAGATCGCGCAAGAGATCGATCAGCCAAGTTGGTTGCGGCACGGCAATTTCGATGTGCGCGTGTTTGCGCGAATCGTACCACGGAAGATGTCCGGCGAGATAGATTTGCATAGCCCCGATTCTTGATCCGCGAATCACGCGAATCGCCGCGAATTTTTTATTCGCGTAGTTCGCGCGATTCGCGGATCGTCGCAGCATGTCGACCATGCCGACGCGCCACGCGAAATGAAGATACACTCCAACTATACCAACCACTTTCGCCAAAAGGCGCGTACCGTGCGTGGTCGGCGTGCAACGTGTT
>VGOB01000275.1 GCA_016865935.1 Chloroflexota bacterium
GAAGTGAGTTTGGTCAACGCCATTCTCCTGCTATTGAAAACCGACTCTAGGTTATGGCAGTGGCTGGACCCACAGTGCACCCTAGACTTGGAAGCCGCTTTGCCAAATGTGTCCTGACATCAGGGTTTCAACCCTATTTACAGACAATGAACACCCGAGTATGGACTGCGATGTGCATTAACAAATGATGCGTCACACTGGTGCGCGCGATCACGGCTCACCCAATAGGTGCCAACACTCGCTTCCATAAATACAGCGACCGGAGGCTTGGTAGATCGCGGCTTGCGCTAGCACAGAAAGTTTGTCCGCGTTTCTCCCGTCCGCACAAACCGCGTGATGACATCGGCGCCACTGATCGAGAGCTGGTTCAGAATAGGGCTTCCCGCGCCCACTGCGCCCGTTCTGAGCGAAACCAGGAAGGCGGCGCGGTGATCGAATCGAGATCAATCGCGAGCCCCGGCGAATCCTCATTCGTACGCAACGCATTCGAACGCATAGAGACCTCGTACGAAAAGACGACAATGGGCATCAAGATCAGGCGCACCTCGCGGACGATTTTTGGGGGACAGGCCAGTCACAGATTCTCTTCCCGTTCGGCCGGAAGCGAATGTTTTTGCTGAGTCTCATCCAGGGTGCCAGCCCACCATTGGCAGTGAGCTTACCCTTGCCCTCCGTACCAAATGCAACACGGGATTGTTCGAGCGGCATGTTGCTCATGAGGATGGGGGTTCCGAGGAGGTGATCCGAATGAGACTCGAGTTCCCGGGTTTCCTCGCCACAGGTTAGGGTGCGGGTGAGCATTAGGCGTTCGCCGCCGCTTTTTGTGCAGCACGATACGCCTTGATCCAGCGTATCGCGTACTCATCGTGCCCCATCAGCAGATCGCACGCGCGAATCATGCCCGCAAGTTCTGGTATCGTGGGATCAGTAATGGCGGCTGTCAATCCGCGAGCGATGCCCAGCGCCAGATAGGCTGCGTTGATCGTCTTCCGATCGGGCAATCCGAATGATACGTTGCTCGCGCCAAGCGAAAGATTTAGACCCAGTTCCTGCCGAACGAGCTGCATGGTGTCGAGTGTGATACGCCCTGCATTCGAATCCGCGCTAACCGTGAGAGCAAGACAATCAATCACGATATCCTGCTCAGGAAGTCCATAATCTGCCGCGCGTTGGACAATCTTGCGCGCCACGCCAAGCCGCGCTTGGGGTGTTGCTGGAATGCCTTGTTCATCCGTAATGACCCCAATTACTGCCGCGCGGTATTTCGCGGCAAGCGGCAAAACCACTTCGAGCATTCTAGATTCGCCCGTCGTCGAGTTGATGAGCGCCTTGCCTTCATAGATCGCGAGCGCGGCTTCAAGCGCGGCGGGGTTCGCGCTGTCGAAACACAACGGAACATCAAACTCCGATGTGATGGCACGTGTGAGACCAGCCAAGAGATTGGGTTCATCTCCACCTGGGACACCCGCATTCACATCGAGCACGTGCGCACCTGCGGCGATTTGCTTGCGCGCGTCTTCCAACGCTACGTCGAACTTGCTCGCCGCCAGCGATTCGAGTAGCGACTTGCGGCGCGTTGGATTGATTCGCTCGCCAATAATGACGAACGGATCGTCAGGACTGATGGAAATCTGTTTGCTCTTGGAAGCCAGTGCTGTTTTCATTGTTTTCCTGAATTGTGCAAACCACCTGGTCATCGCAACTATGCGCAATCGTTTCGCCCGGTTGAAGGATCAACTAATCCTCTGCCCAATCACCAGTGAGCGAGCGGCGCATGAGGATCAGGTTAGCCGCGACGCGTTCGAAGGTCCGGCAAGCATGGTTGCATTCTCTTGTGCCGCGCGTACGACAATCGTCGCGTCGCCTGCTCCCATATCCACAAACACCGCGTGGCTATTCTGGGTGGACCATTCGCCCATCACGGTCATCAAATCACCGGCGTTGTCTTGACCGTACTTCGGAGTTTCTCTCGTGCGTCGCCCCAGATCCGTCTGCGGCCCGGTGATCTCATCGCCGAACTCGACCTAGCGGGTTGGCTCCGCGCGACATGGTTGTTCGCAAATAAGAAGATCCCTGGGTTCTGATCGAACTGCTACTGATGGTGCTCGCAACTGCCGAGGACAAGAGTGATCCAATCGTGCGCGCGGGAGAACGAGCGGAGCATCTTCGGCTTGCAGCCCTTCCGTCGCTTTTCCGCATCGCCGTAGTCCAATACGATGGCGTCGTATCCTGATCTTGCCGAAACATCCATGTGCGCCTGAAGTTGGATTCACAAATCAGACAGGGTGTCGGGCAGACCATCGCGCATGAGGTTGACATCTATGATGTGGAGTGAGTGCGACGCGCACAAATAGATTTCGCACGCCAGGACTTCGCAGCTTAAGCCTTTGAGTCACATGGTCTACTTGAGCAAAAGCGACTTGGCGATGTTCGCGGCCGCAGAAGCATCAGGTGCATACGCATCCGCACCAATCTCACTTGCATACTTGGCTGTGACTGGTGCACCGCCGACCAGCACTTTGACTTGGTTTCGCAAGCCGGCTTCTTGGAGGGCATCGATCGTCGCTTTCATCTTCGGCATCGTCGTGGTCAATAATGCCGAACACCCGATCAGATTGGGTTGGTGAGTCTTGACCACCTCGACGAATTTCTCCGGGGTGACGTCTACTCCCAGGTCAATCACTTCGAACCCTGCACCTTCCATCATCATCGCAACGAGATTTTTTCCAATGTCGTGCAAATCACCTTGCACTGTGCCAACTACGATTTTTCCGATTGCCTGAATATTGGCGGCAGCGAGAGCGGGACGCACAAGTTCCAGCCCACCCTTCATCGCGCGTGCCGCAATCAGCATTTCGGGGACAAAGTACTCACCCTCTTCAAACAGCTTGCCCACTTGGCGCATTGCCGCAATCAGCCCTTCGTTGAGAATCTGCTCTGCCGGGATACCTGCGCTCATAGCCTGCTTGACTGAGGATTGGGCTCCGGGTGCATTGCCATCGATGACGTTCTGCTTAATTTGCAGTAGTACGGACATTTGATTGCCTCCTCGATTGAGAAAACTGAATTTGCTCGTAAAGCATCAGATTGATTTTTTGTTGCTTCAGACCGCCGGAATCCGGAACTTTGCGTCGCCCGCCACCGACGAGCTTGTATATATCAGAGTTTATGCAGAATTAGCCGCCTGAGTGGTCTGCCAGCGCTGCGTTTGAGCGTTCACCAACCCACAGATGGTTCGCATGATCGACGTGTAGATGGAATGTGCACAGCGAAAGCGGGTCGCCAGGA
>VGOB01000276.1 GCA_016865935.1 Chloroflexota bacterium
CATGCGTCCCGACAACTCGAGCAAGGACAGAAAGCCCAGGACGTGTTCGCCCATTTATTCGCCAAGCAACAAATTTCTGCGATGGCGTGACAATTTATTCGCGATTTTTCAAAACACAACTATCGAGTTCAGTATTCAGTTTTCAGACGCCGTACACTGAATACCGAACACTGAACACTTTTCAATTATGCCAAATCTCTCCGATCAATCTCCGTCCAAACCGGCGCCGCGCGTCACCGCGCGCGGACTCGGACTCGCGTTCGCGCGTCTCGCGACGATTGCGACGATCACCGCGATTGTCGTCGCATGTGTGATGATCGTCGGCGCGATCAGCGCGTACGCGTATTTCGCGCAGGCGTTGCCGCCGCCGGAACTTCTTGCCGGATACGCGCCCGCGCAGTCCACCAAAATCTACGACCGCACCGGCGAATTGCTGTTCGAAGCGTTCGATCCGAACGCCGGCAAGCGCACCGTCGTCCCGATCTCCAAGATTCCGCTCGTCCTGAAACAAGCGACGATTGCGACCGAAGATCCCAGTTTTTATTCCAACGCCGGCGTCGATCCGCGCGGCATCGCGCGCGCGGTGTACTATTACGTCCGCTACGGCAAACCGGTCGGCGGGGGCGGCAGTACGATCACACAGCAACTCGTGCGTAACACGCTGATCACGCCCGAACCGACGTTCGAACGCAAGATTCGTGAGGCGATGCTCGCCGTCGAAATTACGCG
This sequence comes from Chloroflexota bacterium, assembly GCA_016865935.1. Lineage (GTDB taxonomy): Bacteria > Chloroflexota > Anaerolineae > UBA4142 > UBA4142 > VGOB01. The sequence goes on from VGOB01000276.1 coordinate 730, forward strand.
GCGCTATTCCAAAGATCAAATCCTCGAATATTATTTGAACGCGATTCCATACGGCAATCTCGCGTACGGGATCGAAGCCGCGTCCGAAACGTATTTCGACAAACGCGCCGAAGAGTTGAATCTCGCCGAAGCATCGCTCCTGACTGGGTTGCCGCAAGCGCCCGCGCTCTGGGACCCGTGCGCGAACCCCGATGGCGCGCTGGCGCGTCAGCGCGCCGTTTTGAATTTGATGGTCGAGGCGAATTACATCACGCGCGAGCAAGCCGCCGCGGCGTCAACCGAAACGGCAAAGACGATCAAGTCAGACGCGTTCGACCGCCGGTGCAATCAAGGGATCGGAATCAAAGCGCCGCATTTCGTCGTCTACGTCCGCCAACTCTTGGAAGAGCAATTCGGACCCGAAGTCGTCTACAAGGGCGGCTTGCAAGTGACGACGACGCTCGATCTGAAACTGCAAAAAATCGCGGAAGACGAAGCGCGCAAACAGATCGACGCGCTCAAAGACAAGAACGTGACGAACGCGGCGCTCGTCGCGCTCGACCCCAAGACCGGCGAAATTCTGGCGCTGCTGGGAAGCGTGGATTTCTTCGACAAGAAAATTGACGGACAGGTGAACGTCGCGGTGCGCTTGCGTCAACCCGGCTCGGCGATCAAACCGATCACCTACGTCGCCGCGTTGCAAAAAGGGTGGACGCCCGCTACCGTCATCGCCGATGTCAAAACCGAGTTTCCGATCCCAGGTCAACCGGCGTACGTTCCCGAAAATTACGACACGCGCGAACACGGACTCGTCAGCGTCCGCACCGCGCTCGCGTCGTCGTTCAACATTCCGGCGGTCAAAGCGTTGCAATTCGTCACGATCACGACGATGATTGACGCCGCGCGCAAGTTCGGCATCACCACGTTCAAGGATCCGAAAAATTACGGACTCGCGCTGACGCTCGGCGGCGGCGATGTAAAGCTGCTGGAACTGACGAGCGCGTACGCGGTTTTTGCGAACGGCGGCGCACGCGTCCCGCCGACGCCGTTCTTGCAAGTCACCGATCCCATCGGCAAAGTGCTGATCGATCTGCGCGCGCATCCGCCGATGGGAACCCAGGTCGTTGATGCGCGCTATGCGTACCAAATCACCAGCATCTTGAGCGACGCGAACGCGCGCGCGCCGGGCTTTGGACAAAACGCGACGTTGCGGCTCTCGCGTCCGGCGGCGGTGAAGACCGGCACGACGAACGATTGGCGCGACAATTGGACGCTGGGTTACACGCCGGAGATCGTCACCGGCGTCTGGGTGGGCAACGCGAACAATTCCGCAATGGAACACATCAGCGGCGTGACCGGCGCGGGACCGCTGTGGCACAATTTTATGGAGCGCGTCCTCGCGGGCAAACCGATCCAGGATTTTCGCGTGCCGCCCGGAATGATCCGCGTCGAGGTGTGCGACGAATCCGGTTTGTTGCCGACGGAATATTGCCCGCCCGATCATCGGCACTCGGAAATTTTTCTTGCGGAACAAGCGCCGATTCAACAAGACAATGTCTGGCAAAAAATAAAAATCGATCGCACGAATAATTTGCTCGGCACGGAATTGTGTCCCGATTTGATCGAAGAAAAAATTTTTGCGGTCTATCCGCCCGAAGCGCGCCAATGGGCGATCGATCACAACATCCCGCAACCGCCGACCGAGTACAGCCCGAACTGTCCAATTCCAACCGGACCTACCGCGACACCCGGACCGAAACCGTTTATGACGATCACCTCGCCGCGTGACGGCAGTATCATTTCCGGTCGCGTGGCGATTATGGGCAGTGTGTTGATGCCGAATTTTGATCGGTACACGATCCAGCTCGGGTTTGGGCACGATCCGCAAAATTGGATTCTGCTGACGACCGGCGGCTCGCAAGTGCAAGATGGCGTGCTGACGACCTGGGACACGACGCGTTTTGCGGACGGCGCGTACACGATCCGGCTGGCGATGTACGATCGCGCCGGGCAAAGCTTCGGCGGACGCGTCAAAGTTTTCGTCGGCAATATTCCGACGCTCACGCCGCGCCCATCGCTGACGCCGACGCGCACGCTCACGCCACTGCCTACGGCGACTGCGTTGCCGCCGACATTGACGCCGACGCGCACGCCGACCTTGCTTCCCACCGCGACAACAACCATCACGCCGACGCAGACCTCGACCGCCACCCCGACGCGCACGGCAACATCCGCGCCGCCCACTGTGATTCTCACAGTGGCTCCCACGGCAACGACCGCGCCGGCAACCGCGACGCGCACGGCAACCGCGACGACTGCGCCGCCGACAACAACGCCAACCGCAACGCCCACCGCAACTGCAACGGCGACAGCGACGGCAACGGCGACAGCGACGGCAACGGCGACGAAAAAACCATAGACACGCCAGAGACCTGTTGGGTTGAATAAACCTGGCACACTGATTTCCCTAGAAGGGTTTGGCGGGTGTTGAATTGGCAAGTATTCTTTCTCCCACAATTTGGGGAACAGCCGCCAACCCTTCTGGTTTCTCAGCGATTTCAACTTGCAGGATCAAAT
>VGOB01000277.1 GCA_016865935.1 Chloroflexota bacterium
CCGCCAAACCTCAACGGCGCTCGTGACCTTTTTCCACCAACTGGTGCAGGCAGTTGTCTTGATGGGACATCGTGACCGGTGCCGCTCACCAGCTTAAGTTTACGGGTATGGGAGCAACCCCATGAGCGACAACCTCAGACGCTATCGTGCCATAAAACAGGAATTAAAGCAACTTTATCCCAAAGAGCCACAGGGCAATTTGGCAAGACATCTGGACACTTTGGCTGGGCTGATCATTTGCTCAACGAGGACAAGTGCATCCCGGTGTCGTTTCAACCCTCCGGATAGTCCGGATCAAAAGTGTACGGTAGTGAAAAATTAGATAGTGTATCGTTCGATTGTTGGGATGCGATCGAAATCTGGATCATTGCTTGCCAGGTTCAGGCAACCGACACGTTGCATTGCGGCGTAATGTAGTGCGTCGCGCGGGCGAAAATGGTATTGCGGCATCACCTCATTCATCACATCCAAATCAGACACGAGCACATCAAGAACAGTCAGGTGGGTGTAGCCGCGCAAACGCTTGAGCAGGGAAGCGACATTGGGAGCAAATTCCTCCAACATTTTTTCCTCTTGGTCGCGCAGAAGTTCGAGTGGAGAACCGGCGTAACGATCTTTGATCAGAGCCAAGATCAAACGGTAGCCAAGTTCGTCGAAGGTCAGAACTGAGGTGTATGCCGAGACTTCCCCGCGCTCCAGACGTTCAAAGAAGGGCTGAGCTTCGGCGATACCGCGCAACAACATGTACGGCATCATCGTGTCAATGCGCTTCGCGTTGTATCGCCCGTGAATGTGCTCAACGGAGTTGCCATTCGGCAAACCTCTTCCAATCCAGATTCAAGTCGTATTCATCGCGCGAGCCTTTACCTGCCGCACCGAACAACTCTTTAGTGAGTCCCGTTGCCACAGCACCTTTCGGCAGAGTCGTCAGTTGGCGGCGGATGGTCTCAAGTTCGCGCATCATTGCATCAATCCGTCCGACCACCTGTCGCGTGTCGAGAATTGGGTATTTCGGTTTGCGGGTCACGCGATGAACTGAACGTTTCGTCGGTTTGCGTGTTAGAGTCATAACAAACTCCTCTGGGCATTTGCCCTGTGTTCGATCACATTGTACTCTTGTCGAGATTGGATGTCAACCAGGAATTGAGATGTGTAGGAACTCACTCAAATTCTTCGTCGTAAAGTGCGCTCTCCAAACGACCCAGGGCGCGCCGTACTGGCTTCAGATCATCTACGCCCAAGTTGGGTTGCTCGAAAGACAAATGTGCCAGATGTGCTGCCGCGCGCACTAATCCCAAAGTGGCATTTGGGGCTGGCGTATCCGCGCGGCGCATTTTGTCTGTCTGCGCGACCATTTCAGCGACGATTGGTTTCCAATCGGGCGCAGGCGCGCGCGGCTTGAGACTGGTCTGAATCTGCCGTTTGCCCTCCGTATCAACCAATTCACAATTTGGCTTTCGTCATTTCCTCTTTGAACGCGCACATCTCCCAAGTGTAGCACTCGATTGGACGTAGGTCTCAAGCTTGCGCCACGTCGCCGTGTATGAGTTCACCGCATATTTGGAATCGCTCACCTTGCGTTTGAATTCGTACAGGAAGCTGGGTCCGCCGAGGAAAATCTTCGGCGAAAACGTTTTGTGGTAACCATAGTCGCATTCGAATTTTCCGATCAACCAGCAGTTGCTTGTATGCTTGCGGAGTGTCTGCGGCGAAATCCCGGTGGACTCCAAGTCATCCAGAAAGCGGAACAAAAACAGTCCCATTTGCCTTGCGAACTCATGCGAGGGTTCGTCATAGCACCAGTCCCGGATGAACTCTCCCAAGTCTTGTTCACCGCGATTGTCTTCGATTTGCTCTTCATGCTGTGGTTTTTTCATGTGTGCTCTCGGCGACTGAATCGGCTTGGCATCTTCCAACGAGCGGAGAAAAATTTCCTGCGCACATTCATTTGCCAAGCATCGCCAGAAGCTCTGTCTTGCGCTTTTCGAGGGAAGCCACGCGCGCGTTCAGCATCTTCAGTTCCTTGTTGACCTGCGCCAGTTCTTTTTCCAGCTTTTTCTTCTTCAGGTAATCGCCGCCGTGTTTTTCGTCTACCAGTTTTTCCACTTCACTCCGAACCAGCCGTAGAAAAGGGTTTCCGTAAATGGAGTTCACGCGATACTGTAGCTTGCCCTTCTTTATCGCTGTGACAATCTCCTCCTGGGTGAGACCGAATTCTTTGCAAGCGGACTTGTCGCTCAGAGTAGCCCCTTTCTTCGACCAGACCGAATCTCCTTCAGCATACATCGGATCACTCCTTTGCGGTACCGCGTAGCGGCGAGTAGTATCTCAGGAAATCTTGCAAGCGCAATAGCGCGTCTGGGTTCGAACGTGCGCTGTCCCACAAGAATTTGGCATAGCGCTTGAAGGACTTGTACGCGCTTGGCGCGCGTTCGGGATCCAGACTATTCAAATACGCACCAACGTCCTTGGTTTGCATCTCCAGCAAGAGGCGCGGCGGGGCTTGCGCCAGAAGATGATCGTCCGCAAACGATTGAAGATTGTTCGCGTGATGCTCGACCATCTTGGGACTCAAGCCCGATTTGTACAGCGCTTTGCGAAACTCGCCGATAACCTTGGCATTGCGAGTGCGCGCATCGGCTTGGGCTTCGTCGGTCGCAGGTTCTGCGTGCGGCGTCAGGGAGGTGATAATTCCCTCACGTTCCTGGGCATCGCGCAAGGCGATCTTGAGATTCGCCCGAATGCCGCCGCCGAAAGTGATCCGGTATGGCGCTAATAGACTGTCATAGTAACTACTCAGCCTGCCCGTTTTTTTAGTAGCCGTCACGCGCTTGGCTACTAGATGTTGTGGTCGTTGCCATAGTTGCTCAAGAACTTCAGAAGTGGCACCACTGTATATTGTGGTCGAGTCATCTCGACGCCACTAAAAAGTTGCATGGGCTGAGTAGTTACCTGTCATAGATGATTCGATCTTCAAATGGGAGCAAGACTACTTGGACGAGGATTGGCAGGTACGATCCAACGATCTGTTCGAGTGGACTGACCAAACCCAGCACGCCGTAGGCGCGCGACGGTTTCCGGTCATCGAGGAACACACTGTGCTTTTTCAAGTGCTTGACGACAAAGAAATTGCCGGCGACGCGTATCTTCTCAATAACTTGGGGGGAACTTTTGTGCTAATGCTCTTGACCCCCTACATATACGGTCTGTTCACCACACGCCCCCTACATACGGTAGCAGAGGCGTTACCCACAATTGTCTTACCCCAA
>VGOB01000278.1 GCA_016865935.1 Chloroflexota bacterium
TTGCATATCATTCAGGTTCAAGTCTTCCAACATGGCTCAAGTATAAGCGGATGTGAGCAACTTGTCTATCCCAATTAAGTAGGATTGACTATTGCGAAAAGATTACCCCAAGTTATTGAGAAGATACGATGGGGTGGATAAGGCGAAAATGACAAATGGGCAAATGACAAATGACAAATGAGCAAACGGCAAAACCAAATCCCATTTGGCAAATCTTCGTTCTTGTGATAGAATAAGGTCAGTGGAGTTCGATATGTTCACGCACCCAGGTTTCGTTTTCGCGATGGATATGCCGAGCGGCGCACCGTAGCGTGCGGCGCGATTTTCTCGCGCTATCACGGTGCGCCACGCCGCTGTTGTGTTTTATCACGGGCGGCGTTTTTATTTGAAGGATGAAGGCAGAAGGATGAAGGATGAAAGAATACGCGGAGCGTTTTTCATCCTTCATCCCTCATCCTTCATCCTTTGTCCCACATCTTTTGGAGTTTCCAATGACCAAAAAAATTCTCGTCTCGGTCGCATGGCCCTACGCCAACGGACCTGTGCACCTTGGACACATCGCGGGCGCGTATCTCACCGCGGATATTTTCGCGCGCTATAATCGTCTGATCGGCAACGACGTGTTGATGGTTTCGGGTTCGGACACGCACGGCACACCCGTCACCGTCACCGCCGACGAAGAAGGCAAAACGCCGCGCCAGGTGTTCGAGGAATCGCACGCGCTCTTTCTCGAAGCGTGGCAGAAACTCGGCATCTCGTTCGATCTGTTCACGCACACCGATACCGAAAATCACTGGGCGATTTCGCAGGATTTCTTCACGCGCCTTTTGCAAAAAGGATTGCTCTACAAAGAAACGTCGAAGCAAATCTACTGCGAAAACGACGCGCGCTTTTTGCCCGATCGCTACATCAACGGCGAGTGTCCGATTTGCCACTTTCCGCGCGCGCGTGGCGATCAATGCGACAACTGCGGCAACGTGCTCGACGCGGCGGATCTGATCGATCCGCGCTGCAAACTGGCGAAACCGAACGAAGCGCATCGGCTCGTCGTGAAAGAGACCGAACACTTTTATCTCGATCTGCCGAAATTCGAAGCGCGCTTGCTTGATTATCTCAAAGACAAGGACGCGTACTGGAAGTCGAATGTTCTCGCGTTCGTCCGCAACTGGCTGCAGAGCGGCTTGCACGGACGCGCGATCACGCGCGATCTCGACTGGGGCATTTCGATTCCGCTCGACGGCTACGCGGGCAAGTGCATCTACGTTTGGTTCGAAGCGGTCATCGGCTACTTTTCCGCGTCAGTCGAGTGGGCGCGCAATCGCGGCACGCCCGACAAATGGAAAGAGTGGTGGACAAAGTCAGACGACGCGCGCACGTACTATTTCGTCGGCAAGGACAACATTCCGTTCCACACGATCATCTGGCCCGCGTTGTTGCTCGGCTATGACGAAAATCTGCCGCTGCCGTACGATGTGCCCGCAAACGAATTTCTGAATCTCGAAGGGCGCAAGTTCAGCAAGTCCGATCACTGGGCGGTTTGGATCAACGACTACTTGAAAGCGTACGATCCTGATCCACTGCGCTTTTTGCTCTCGGTCAATATGCCCGAATTTGCGGACACGGAATTTACGTGGAAGGAATTCGTCCGCCGCAACAACGACGAACTGATCGCGAACTGGGGCAATCTGGCGAACCGCGTCCTCACGTTCACGTACAGAAACTTTGACGGACGCGTGCCGATGCCAGGCGAACTGACGGACGCCGATCGCGCGCTGATCGCGAAATCGGAAGCCGCGCTCGCGGCGCTTGGCGACGCGCTGGGGCGCGTGCGCTTCAAAGAAGCCATCGGCATCGCGGTTGATCTCGCGCGCGAAGCGAACGTCTATCTGCAAACGACCGAGCCGTGGAAAACGATCAAGGTAGACCGCGCGCGCGCGGCGACATCGCTTTACGTCGCGCTGCGCGTGATTGATAATTTGAAGGTGATGTTCTATCCGTTCCTGCCTTTCTCGTCGAACGAACTGCACCGCCAACTTGGCTACGACGGCGATCTGCTCGGCGCGGTGAAAATCGAAACGTTCAAAGAGTCGTCGCGCGCGCATCAAGCCGTCGTGTACGAGCCGGGCAAACATTCGCAAAAGTGGACCCCGTCGCAATTGCCGCCGAACCAGCCGCTCCGCGAGCCGAAGGCGTTGTTCAAAAAGTTGGATGAGAAGGTGGCGGAGGAAGAACGGGCGAAGTTGGGGAAAGCGTGAGCAGTGATCAGTGTTCAGTATCCAGTGTTCAGTCGTTTGACCGTTCAATGGGCGCTGAATACTGAACACCGAATACTGGATACTGGGAGCAACGATGAGTACACAACAACCGGACTATGATCTCGCGCAAGAACTACGCGAGTTGGGCGAACAACTCAAACGCGCGTTTCAAGTCGCGCGCGCACATCCGCAGACGAAAGAATTCGAGCGGCAAGTCACGCAAGCGGTGAAAGACCTGGGCGCGGAAGTTGAGCGCGCCGTCAAGACCGCGCGCGAGGACGAGCGCGTCAAGCAAGCCGAAACGCACGTCCGCGAAGCGGTGCAATCGGTCAAAGAGGGCGGCGCGAAAGAAGACATCGAACGCGGCTTTGCGAAAGGCGTGCGCGCGCTGAACGAGCAAATCCGTAAGGCAATCGAGGATGCGGAGAGCGGCGCGCGCAAGTAGGGGCGAGGCATTTGGCGCGCGTACATTGTGAGCCAGGTGGTTTGGCATCAGCAATGACTCGGCGCAACAATGCCGACGCAAATGCCGCGCCCTTGCTCGTTCGTTCGTTTTGACAATTCTTTCAAGCGCGTATATAATCCAACGCGCTTTGATGCTGGCGTAGCTCAGTCGGTAGAGCAGCCGCCTTGTAAGTGGCAGGTCATCGGTTCAAGCCCGATCGCCAGCTCTACCGATTGCAGATTTCGGATCGCGCGCCAAAATCTGAAATCTGCAATCTAAAATCGAAAATCAATTTGGGGAGGCGGCGAAGGTGGTGAGTCGCAGCGGTCTGTAAAATCGTTGCCTTATGGCTATGAGAGTCCGAATCTCTCCCTCCCCACAGACAACGTTATCCATCTGGCACAGAGAGGTGTTGTAATAGACATTATCGGAAATAGTCGGTCAGCGGTTGGTGGCTGAATCTCGGGCGTCGGAAACTGATTCGCCAATTGTGCAACGCACAGGCAACGCGCATCACCAAATCCGAGAATCCACTTTTGGTATTC
>VGOB01000279.1 GCA_016865935.1 Chloroflexota bacterium
ACCGCAATTCGCTGTCTGAATGCACGATTCGCGGACTGCGTCGTATTGAGAAAGTGCGTCAAGGTTTCAAGACCGATCATGGTCGAGTGAATCATCTCAAGCTGTTCCTGTGGCGGCGGTATCTGCGCCCTGCTGCCACATGATTTCACGCCAAGTGGGATATACTCCAAATAATTCGCTACCACCAGATCGGGCTTGGCATCCCCGTTGAAATCCCCGACCGCGACAGCGCGCGGACGCGTGCCGACGGGATGGTTCACCGCCGCCTGAAACGTTCCATTCCCATTGCCCAAGAGGGTACTCACGTTGTTGTCGCTGCTATTCGCCACGGCGAGGTCGGGTTTGCCGTCCCGATTGAAATCGCCCGTTGCGACGGAGAAGGGGGCGTTGCCGGTATTGTAGTTGACCGCCGCCTGAAACGACCCGTCGCCATTGCTCAAGAGAACGCTCAAGTTGTCGCTGTTCTGGTTGGCGACCGCCAGATCGGGTTTGCGATCACGGTTGAAATCGTCCACGACGACAGAGGAAGGACCATCACCCGCGCCGAAATTCGCCGCCGCCGAGAAGGTGCCATTGCCGATGCCCCAGAACGTGCTGACGTTGTCGCTCCCCTGATTCGCCGCGGCGATGTCGAGTTTACCATCGAGGTTGAAATCGCCCACGGCGATAGAGCGGGGGGACGTGCCAGCGGCATAATTCACCGCCGCTGCGAATGTCCCGACTCCATTGCCCAAAAGCACGCTCACGTTGTTGCTGGTATAATTCGCCACCGCAAGATCGAGCGCGCCATCGCGGTTGAAATCCCCAACTGCCACGGCGATGGGACTCGTGCCCGCGCTATAGTTCACTGCGGCAGCGAACGTGCCATCGCTGTTGCGTAGCAGGACACTCACGTTGTTGCTGGTATAGTTCGCCACGACGAGATCGAGATCACCATCACGGTCGAAATCGCCGACGGCTGCGGCGTAAGGGTTTGTCCCGACGCTGTAGTTTGCCGCCGCCGCGAACGCGATGGGACCAGCCGCGCGCGCGCTGGGCGCGGGCACCAGCAGTGCGAGCAACGCGCCGAACAGAATGAGTACGAACAGTTTGGGTTTCATCGTTTCCTCCTCTTTTGAATTGCGAATTACGATTACGAATTGCGAATTGCCAATTGCGAGTTGCGAGTTGCGAGTTGCGAGTTGCGAATTACGAATTACGATTTTTGAATTCCTCGTCTTCCGCGCCGTCGCCCAACTCCTTGCATAGAAACGCGAGCAATGCTTCCAGATCGCCAAACCCCGAGCGCAGGCGCGCGTGCAACACCTCCTCGACGGAAAATCGCCAGACGGGCTTGTCATCGAGCGGCGACTTGCCCTCCTGCCAGCCGCGTACCAGGTACGCGCGATTTTTGGATCGTTTATCCGGCATAAAAATTCACTCTTGTCACAAACCGCGATTTCTGTTATAGTTAGCGCGTCAACGTTGACGACATCTTGGCGCAAACAACCGCAAGTTCTACTGTTGATTCTACCCCCCACCTCTTTGACAAGTCTTTGACAAATTCGGGAGGAGAGATGTCAGGCGCTCTTCGCTTGCGATTCTTGGGCGCGGTCCAAATCGAACGCAACGGCAAACCGGCGCGCGGCTTGCGTTCCCGCAAAGCCATCGCGCTCTTGGGTTACCTCGCCGCGCACGCGCGTCCCATTCCGCGCGAACAGCTGGCAGAATTGTTCTGGGAAGGTTTGCCGGAAAGCCGCGCGCGCGCCAACCTCAGTTGGACTTTGAACCACCTCGCCTCCGCGCTTGCCACTTGCTTGCAGTGCGATCCTCACACCGTTCAGTTTTGCCGCGCCGAAACCTGCTGGCTGGATTTGGATGCCTTTGACGCGCTGGAGACGCGCGGTGACATCGCCGCGCTGAACGACGCCGTCAAATTGTACCGGGGGGAATTTTTGGAAGGCGTGTCTTTGCAAGGATGCGCCGAGTTCGAAATCTGGCTGGTGGGGGAGCGCGAGCGTTGGCGCGAACGCGTGACGCGCGCGTTCGAAAAGATCGTCGCGCATCACAACCAGCGCGGCGAATTTGCCGATGGCTTGCGCGCGGCGCGGCAATGGCTGACGCTGGAACCCTGGCGCGAGGAAGCGCATCGCCAAACGATGCGGTTGCTCGCGCGCAATGGTCAACGCCGCGCCGCGCTCGCGCAGTACGAAACGTGCCGGCGCGTGCTAGCGGACGAATTGCGCGTCGCGCCGACGCCGGAAACGACCGCGCTTTCGGAACGGATTCGCGCGGCGATGGAAACCCCGCGCTGCAATTTGCCGCCCTTGCCCACCGCGTTCGTCGGACGCGCGGAGGAAATGACTGAAGCGATCAAGTTGCTGAACGATCCGCATTGTCGGCTGTTGACGATCACGGGACCCGGCGGAATCGGCAAGACGCGATTCGCGCTGCAGATCGCGGCTCAACAAGTCGAGTCGTTCCTGGAAGGTGCATATTTCGTTCCACTCGTCGGCGTCAGTTCGTCCGATCTGATCGTTCCCGCGATTGCCGATGCGTTGGGATTTTCTTTCTCCGGCGCGCAAGCCCCGCGCACGCAACTCGTCAACTTTCTGCGCCGCAAAGAAATGCTGTTGATCCTCGATAGTTGTGAGCATCTCTTGGATGGCGCGGAATTGTTTGGCGAAATTTTGGAGCACGCGCCGGAAGTGAAATTGCTCGCCACCTCGCGCGCGCGTTTGAATTTGCGTTGGGAATGGCGATTTGAGGTCGAGGGGTTGGCATATCCGAAAGATGAAAGCAGAAAGATGAAAGATGAAAATTCATCCTTCATCCCTCATCCTTCATCCTTTGAGACTTTTGACGCGGTGCAATTGTTCCAGCAAACCGCGCGTCACGCTGATCGGCGATTCGCGTTATCGGCGGCGGAACAACCGGCGGTCGCGCACATTTGCCAAATGGTCGAAGGCAGCCCTGAAGAATACTCTTTCTTCGCACAAATTCCCCTTGCACGGGGCTGAGTTTTGAGCAGGGGCAGCAAGTTTTTTTCGCACAAATACGCTAGCGGGTGTATACTTGGGCACAGTCCGAATCTCCTGGGAGGTATCACATGCGACGGTCCAAGCCCACCACATCCACTTCCACTGTTTCGCCGTTAGCGCAGACGGTAGAGCGGGATGAACAAGAACAGGCGGCCCTCCTCAAGACCTTTCTTGCCACGGCACAACATTTC
>VGOB01000280.1 GCA_016865935.1 Chloroflexota bacterium
GGCGTATACTATTGGCTAGACACGGCATCGGGAACGGTACTCCTTTCGGTGTTGTGGCGAACGTCCGAAAGTTTACCGTATTTCCGTTGCCGTGTCGTCCCCCTCCCCTAACCTTTATATGCGCCCGAATTCAGGTCAAGTCGGGAATATCTGAAAAGATGATCCGTGAAAAAGGAATACTTGCAGGTAAGCAACTGTAGGTTTTTTGATCACTACACAGGACGAGGAGTACTCCTCGCCCTATCTGTTCTATTGGTCATCCTTTCCCCAACGCCGCTTTCACCGCGCTCCCATCCACCGTTTCCTTCGTCAACAACAACTGCGTCAACGCTTCCAGCGCGGCGCGATGTTCGCGCAAGAGATTCTGCGCGCGCTCGTACTGCTCCGTGACGATGCGCTGCACTTCGCGGTCAATGAGCTCGCGCGTTTCCTGACTGACGTTGCTGCTGTCCTCGACCGCGCCGCCGAGATATTGCAGTTGCTGTCCCGCGTACCGCACCGTCCCCAATTTCTCGCTCATCCCGAATTCCGTGACCATCCGCCGCGCGAGTTCGCTCGCGCGCATAATGTCGTCGCTCGCGCCGGTGCTGATCTCGCCGCACACCACTTTTTCTGCCGCGCGCCCGCCGAGCATCACCGCGATCCGATCTTGCAATTCGTCCATCGTCAGCAAGTAGCGATCCTCGGTCGGCATTTGCATCGTGTAACCGAGCGCGCCGCGACTGCGCGGCACGATGCTGATCTTGCTCACCGGATCGCCGTGCGGCACGAGTTCCGCGACAAGCGCGTGTCCCGATTCGTGATACGCGACCGTGCGACGCTCGCCCTCGTTCATCACGCGACTGCGCTTTTCCAATCCGGCGACGACGCGCTCGATGGCAGATTCAAAATCGGCAAGTGTGACCGATTCCGCATTGCGCCGCGCGGCGAGAAGCGCGGCTTCGTTCATCACGTTCGCGATGTCCGCACCGCTGAAACCCGGCGTCATCCGCGCGGCGCGTTCCCAATCGAAATCAGGTGCAAGCGTGATCCCCTTGCTGTGAATTTTCAAAATCTGCAGACGACCAATCAAATCGGGATTGCCCACCGCGATCTGACGATCAAATCGTCCGGCGCGCAACAGCGCCGGATCGAGCACTTCGGGCCGATTCGTCGCCGCCATAATGATCACGGGCGCGATGTGCGTCGTCTGAAAGCCGTCAATCTCCGCGAGCAGTTGATTCAGCGTTTGCTCGCGCTCGTCGTTCCCGCCGAAACGCACCGCGCCCGCGCGGCTCTGCCCGATCGCGTCGATCTCGTCAATGAAGACGATCGCGGGCGCGGCTTTGCGCGCTTGCTCGAACAGATCGCGCACGCGCGCCGCGCCCACGCCGACGAACATTTCGACAAATTCGGATCCGCTCGTTTCGAAAAACGAAACGTGCGCTTCGCCCGCGGTCGCTTTCGCAAGCAAGGTCTTACCCGTCCCAGGCGGACCGACGAGCAGCACGCCTTTCGGAATTCGCCCGCCCAGTTTCGCGAATTGTTCCGGCGTTTTCAGAAACTGGATAATCTCTTGCAACTCCCCAATCGCTTCGTCCGCGCCGCCGACATCTTTGTACGTCACGCCCACGTCATCGGCTTTGACTTCGGTCGCTTTGCTTTTGCCGACGCCAAAAATACTTCCGAGTCCGCCGCCTGCGCCGCCCATCGTGCGGCGATACATCAAGTACCAAAATCCACCCAGGAGCAACAACGGCAGAATCCAAGCCACCAGAAAACTGCCAATCGGGCTGGGCGGACGTTGAAACGTGAACGACACTTCGGCGGCTTGCAATTGCTCGATCAATTTCGAATCGCTCTCCGCGCTGCCGATCGTTTCAAACGGCACGACGGCAGGCGTCGCGTTCGGCGTCGGATTTTTCATTTTGCCGATGATGTCATTAGCGCGCAGCGTCACTTCGACGATTTGTTTGTCCGCGAGTTTTTGTTTGAATTCGCTGTACGGAATTTCCGACGCTTGGAACAACATCGGCGTCAGAACGAATTCCTGGAACAACCACAGCACGATCATCCCGACGAGCAAATAACTGACGCTAAAACTCATTCGCCGTTGCATCTGCTGTTGGCGTTTCTTTTCTTCTTCCGGATCGGGTTTTTGGGGAGTGACTTTTTTGTTCTCGGGCATTATGCCTCCGTTCAAGGTTCAAGGTTCGAGGTTCAAAGTTCAACTTTGAACTTTGAACTTTGAACTTTCAACTTGCACGCGTGGTAGCCAAGCCGCTAACATCACCGCGCCGATGAGCGCCATCGCCGCGCCAAAGTAGAATGGCGCGGACGCGCCAAAGCCATCCCACGCGCCGACGCCTTGCCACAACACGCCCGCGATCACCGAGGCGGGAAAACTGACGATGCTCAAGATCGCGTTGTACGTGCCATACGCGGTGCCGCGCAGATTTTCGGGGACGAGATCCGCGACGAGCGCTTTCGTCGTGCCGTACGCGACGCCGTAATAAATGCCGTACACCGCGTACAGCGCGAACACCTGCCACGCCGAATCGGCGAGCGCGAAACCCAGGTACACCAGCGCGTACATCAGCCAGCCGCCGATGATGATGCCGTGCCGCCCGATGCGATCCGACAACGCGCCCGCCGGAACGGAAAGCGCAGTGTAGACAAAATTGAACACGACGAGCATCGCCAGCACGCCGATGACGTTCAATCCCAGGTTCTGCGCGCGCAAAACCAGAAACGCGTCGGACGAGTTGCCGAGTTCGAAAACGCAAACGATCAGCATCAACGTCATAAACGGTTTGCCCAACGCTTTGAACGCGAACTTGGGCATCGCGCGTTCGCCCGCGATCGGCACATCGCGCGCGATCAGCGCGAGCGCGAGCACCGCGAGAAACGCCGGGACGATGCTGAGCAGCACAATCGTCCGAAACGTCGCTTCGCCCAATTCGACCGCGCCTTGCTGCGCGAACCAGACGACACCGAGCGCGATCAAAATCCCCAGCATCGCGCCCGCCGAGTCCGCCGCGCGCGCAAAACCGAACGCGAGCCCGCGCTGTTGCGCGTCAATCGAATCGGCGACGAGCGCGTCGCGCGGCGCGGTCCGAATTCCCTTGCCGACGCGATCCGCCCAGCGCGCACCTGCCACCGTTTCCCAGGTCGTCGCGAAATAAAAGAGCGGTTTGATGA
>VGOB01000281.1 GCA_016865935.1 Chloroflexota bacterium
AAAGAACTGACGGCGTTCCTCGCGCCTTTCTTGCCGTACCTGCTCAAAGCCGGTGACAAGGCGGCGGAGAAACTGGGCGAGCAACTGGGTGAGAAACTGGCGCCCGGCTTGGGCACGCGCGCGTGGGAGCAAGCGCAAAAACTCTGGAACAAACTGCGCCCCAAAGTGCAAGCCACGCCCGCCGCGCAGGAAGCCGCGGAGGATGTCGCCGCCAAGCCCGACGACGCAGACAGCCAGGAACTCGTGCGTCTTCAACTCAAGAAATTATTGAACGAGGACTCGGCGTTCGCAGCGGAGATGGCGCGCGCGTGGGAACAAGCGCAAGCCGCGCAGGTTACCCAGTTCGTCAACGGCGAACGCAACATTGTCGTCGGCAGGGATGCAATCGGCAGCACGTTCATCACCGGCGACGTCAAGGTCTTTCTGCCGCCCAAGTACGCGCACACGCCGACGGACAAAATCCCTGCCGACGAACTGACGCGCGCCTACCTGCGCGCGCTCGCCAGCGAATGTTGCCAACTGCCCCTCGGCGTGCTCGCTCCGCGCTTTCTGGAGTCCCGCCGCGAAAGCACCGTCCGGCTCTCCGAGATCTACGTTGACCTCGACGTGCAAGCGCCGGCGCGCGAACGCGAGACGCGCGGGAAACGCGGCGAGCCACTGGAGCTGGAACCGCGCTCGGAACGGACGCCGATTCTCAACGCGCTGGCTGATCCGAAACTGTCGCGCATCGTCTTGCTGGGCGACGCGGGCTCGGGCAAGAGCACGTTCGTGCAATACCTCGCCTTCGCGCTGGCGCAAATCCAACTGCGCGAACCGAACGCCGCCAAATTGTTGCCCGATGAATTCACCGCGCGCGAGTTGTTTCCCCTGCGGCTCATCTTGCGCGAGGTCGCCGCACAGCACATCCCGCCCAATGCCTCCAAGGGAAATGCGCCGATGATCTGGAACGCGTTGCGGAGTGACCTGACCGCGCGGCTGGGTGCGGACGCGGCAAACGCGGTCTTTTCCGATCTGCAAAAGCGTTTGTTGCGCGACGGCGGTTTCATCTTGCTCGACGGCTTGGACGAAGTCCCGGCGACCGACCAGCGCCGCGCGCGTTTGCTGGAAGCGCTCTTGGACTTTGCCGCGCAGATGCCCGCCGCCAGCCGCATCGTCGTCACCGCGCGCCCGTACGCCTACGCCGATCCGAAATGGCATCTGCCGAAATTCGAGACGCTGATTCTGTCATCGTTCAGCGACGAACAAATCGCGCGCTTTATCGAATGTTGGTATCAAGCGATGCGCGAGACGATGAGTTGGAACGAGCAGACCGCGCGCGGCAAAGGTGAAGGACTGCAAAGCGCGCTCCGCGACCGCGCCTACCTTGGCGACCTGGCGCGCCGTCCCTTGCTGTTGACCTTGATGGCGACGCTGCACACCAGTTGGGGCAAACTGCCGGACGACCGCGCGGACTTGTACGAGGAATCGGTCAAACTCTTGCTGACGCGCTGGCAGAGCGCGCGCCAGGTCCGCCGTCCGGATGGTTCACTCGATGTCGAGCCGGGCATCGCGAAAGCGCTCGCGGTCGAAGAAAAAGTGATTCGTCAGGCATTGCATCGGTTGGCGTACACGGTGCACGAACGGCAAGGCAAGGAGACCAAGCGCGCGGATGTGCCTGCCGACATTCGTACCGACGAAGTGTTGGCGGCGTTCTCGACCGTCTTGCCGGAGGACACGAACGCGCGCGTCGTGCTGGACTATTTGGAAAATCGCGCCGGCTTGCTCCTCAGCCGCGCGCCGGAAATCTACACCTTTCCGCACCGCTCGTTTCAAGAGTTTCTCGCGGCGTGCTACTTGCTCGATCAGCCGCAGTCCGCGCAAAAGTTACGCGACCGCGTGCTGGAAGACGCAACGTGGTGGCGCGAGGTGTTCCTGCTGGGCGTTGGCAGAAAACGGATCACCAGTTTGGACGACGCGGTGAACGTCGTCAACACGCTGGTACCGAACCGGGTGGAAGAAACAGAGCAAGTGACGGACGCGCATTGGCGCGCGGCAACGCTGGCGGGCAATGCGCTGGCGGAGATGAATTTGCGCGCGCAAGCCGAAGGACAGCCGCACTATGACGCGATTTTGAAACGCATCCGGCGCTGGCTGGTAGCATTTCTGGAAGACAATCATCTGACCCCGCGCGACCGCGCCGAAGCCGGCGACGCGCTGGCGCAGATTGACGACCCGCGCCCAGGCGTGGGCACTCTCCCTCCCCTGTTGAAAACGGGGGAGGGCGGGGTGGGGGTCCCCGACCTTGTATGGTGCGAGATTCCAGCGGGACCATTTGTGATGGGCGGGGATGGTGAATACGATGGCAAGCCAAAATTCACCTACTCGATTCGCCAAAACTATTTGATCTCACGCTATCCGGTGACGAACGCGCAATTCGACGCGTTTGTGAACGATCCGAACGGTTATCGCGACGACCGGTGGTGGACGCAAGCCGGGCTGAAATGGCGCGGCAACCGCGCCGCACCCAGCAAATCTGGCGGCGCGTTCGATCTACCTAATCATCCGGTCGTGAATGTGACGTGGTATGAAGCGTTCGCGTTTGCGCGCTGGCTAGAGAACAGGTTCAAGGTTTCAAGTTTCAGGTTGCAAGTTTGGCGGGAGGGTAAGTTTGAAACCTTGAACCTGAAACCTGAAACTTGGCAACTCCGCTTGCCCACTGAAGCGGAATGGGAAAAGGCGGCGCGCGGGACAGATGGACGCGTTTATCCTTGGGGACCGGACGCGGATCCGAATCGAATGAATTTCGTGGAAACTGGGCTGGGCGTGACCAACACAGTCGGCGCGTTTCCCGGTGGCGTGAGTCCGTACGGTGTACTTGAAATGAGTGGCAACGTCTGGGAGTGGTGCCAAACGAAATGGACGAACGATTACAAGAATTACACCAAGACCGAGGATAATGATCCAGAAGGGGATTCTTCGCGGGTGGTGCGGGGCGGGTCCTTCGCCAGCAGTGGGGACCTCGTCCGCTGTGCGTGCCGCCACGGGAGCAGCCCTGACGGCTGCGGCTGGAGTCAGGGTGTGCGTGTGGTCTTGTCTCCCATTCGACTCTGAACTCTGATTACTCTGGACTCTGGAGACTCTGGATCGCTGTTCTCTGGGGATGGGGTTTGGGGTCGCAAAGCGTCGCAAGTGGAAGACGA
>VGOB01000282.1 GCA_016865935.1 Chloroflexota bacterium
ACCGGCAATGGCCGCCGGACTGACGGATCACATTTGGACGATGGATGAGTTGCTGAGTTTTCGCCCACCGCCCAGATGTCTTTGGTGAGTCCCCAATACGGTCTTCACCCGTTACAGGGACACTACCCAACCTTGAGCAGACGCGGAATTTGTGTCGCAAGATGGTTGAACAATTCGGCGTTCGGCGTATCCGCCGCGCTAAAATCAAGCACGTAGAACGGAACTCCAGAACCGCGCGGCAATTGCGCGGCAAGTCCAACGAGCGCAACGATCATCATTCCGATCCCCGCCTCGTCATTCTGCCCAACGATCAGCAAATTGCTGCCGCTCTGCCGACGGAATGTCGCGGCAAGCGAATCGCGAATCGCAATCGGCTCGCCAAGCCAGGCGCGTGGCGTGTGCGATGGCGTGGGTTTGGTTAGCAGATCAGCAAGCGCGAGGTTCTTTTCGACTTCAGCGGGCGCGTTGCCCTCAAAGATGATTTGCGGTTGTGCTGGCTGATACTTGCGCGCTTGCGCGAGCGACTGGATTTGCGCCAGATACCGCTCGCGCTGATCGTCGGGCAACCACGCGACTTGAAAGCGATTGTTCCCTTCGACCAGCCCGTTTGCCGCGTTGTAAATCGCTTCGCCTGGGCGAGAGAGCAAGCGCGCGGCAGGATTATCGTCCGCCAAGATCAAACGCGAGTCTGCTTCACTACATTGCAACGCGATACGAACTGCCATTTGGTCAATCGTACTACGCGCAAGCGTGTACGCGCCAGCCAGCGTTTGCGACCCAAGCAGAACGTGAATGCCAAACGCGCGGCCTTGCCGCACCAAGCGATCCAAAATCTGCGCTGATTGCGACGCGATGGCATCGTCTTCGGTGAAAAATTCTTGGAATTCGTCCACGAGCAAGAGAATGCGCGGTAATGATAAGGATGAAGGATGAGGGATGAAGGATGAATTTTCCGCCTTCATCCTTCCGCCTTCATCCTTTACCTTCGCGCGATAATCCGCGATGTGATCCACGCCAGCCGCACGGAAGAGATCGCCGCGCCGTTTGAGTTCAGTGTCGAGTCCTTGCAAAACGCTCAAGCCAAACTCGCGTTCGCTTTCAATCGCAATGACGCGCGCGTGCGGCAGTTGGCGCGTCGCGTAAATTTTGAACTCGACGCCTTTTTTGAAATCAACCAAGTAGAGTTCGACTTGCTCAGGGCTATACGTGAGCGCGAGATTGGTAATCAAGGTATGGAGCAAGGTGGACTTGCCTGCGCCAACCCTGCCCGCGATCAAAGCGTGGTGCATCATTCCCGAACCGAGATCAAGGTATTGCACTTTGCGCGCGCCCGAAGGACCGAGCGCGACGCGCAAACCATTGCGGCTATCGCCCGTCCACCATTCGGCTTGTGGTGGCGCGATGCGCTCGAATGGTACTTCAACCTTGCTCGCTTCCTTTGCCGCTTCGCCAACCGTCGTGACGATGCGATTGAATAATTCCGCGTCTGGCGGCGTATCGAGTTCGAGCAAGCAATCTTTAAAATCCTCGTCTTGCCAAACGAATCGTTTTTGCGAAGCATCCCAAGCAATCACAGTTGACACGCGCTCAAGATCAACAAGATTGAAACCGTGCGGCAGTGACTTGTCCGTGTCCACGAGAATCACGGCATAGACGCCACAGCGCGGTCCGTTCTGCGCGATACTGACCAAGCGGCGCGCAGCGGCTTCGCTAAAATTCGCGGGGAAATCCATCACGACGAGAACGCGATACGGCTCTGCCACTTCGCCTGCCTGCGCGTTGTAATCTTCAATCGTGGCGAATTGATTGCGGAGATATTTCTGGATGACGTTCTCCATATGCTCGGTGAGATCAGCGAGGCGTTGCTCGATGTGTTGCGGTTCCGTCCACGCTTTGCCTGTGACAAGTGTTTCATCATAATCAGCAAGGTGCAAAAACGGCGCAACATTTTGACCGAGACCGATGGGGTCTATGAAGGTGAAGCGGAGTTTGCTGGGTGGAATCGTGTGAAGGGGACGAAGTAAGAATGCTTGAATAGCGCGCGCAACGACGTTACTCGTTGAGCTGAGATTCTTGAATAGCAGTGAACGATTTCCGACAAGAGGAATCAAAGAGGGAAAAGCCAGGTTATGCCATTGCCCTTTTGCCGTCAAACAGCCGATAGGATACGCCCCATCTGCAACAGCACACGGCGTCCAGGATTCCCAAAGAGAGCTATCCCATGGTGGCATTGATGCGTTGACAGAACTGACGACTGATTGAGCATCCGCAGAAATTTTCGGAATGATAAATTCGTATTCCTCGCGCGCTCTTCTAAGGATTTGCTGGTATTGTGATTCAATGGCTGTCGAGGTGGACCTGAATTCTTGGGATACAAGCCTGGACTGATTGTCAGAAGCAGAACGCGCTTGGGTTACTGCTTGCTGACAAGTTGATTCCGCAATTGCTATTCTTGGTTGTTGTTCTTTTTGTACTTGTTGCATCCAAAGATCGCGCCAATATTGGGCATCAGAGGTGGCTTGCACTATGGCGGTATAGAACGGGCGCGGCGAGCGAAATACTGAATGATTCACCCAATAAGCTGGTAGTAGTGAAAGAACAAACATAGGAACGAAAGCACACAACAAAATATTGGCAGGAACAGGTATCTTGGAATAGTTGTAGTACAGACTCGCGAACATCATTATTCCCACAAAAGAAAATAGGAACGGCGTTGCAATAACGATGAATATCCTGACAGACGGCGGCGCAAAGTTTACTTTCTCCAATTCTTTAATGGCCTCCTCTGCTTTATGTAGGCAACCTCGCATTTCCATAGTCGGAGTAGTCTCAGTAATGCCAGAACAAGGCGAAGCAATTACCTGCCGTAGAAGATTCTCTTGCTTGTTTTCCTGCAATAACGAACGTGCTTTCTCCAGCACTGCTTGGACTTGTTTGAGCAATGAATCCGCCTGCTGGCGTTGCTCTGAAACAATCCTATTGACCGCAGTACGTTCTGCATCAAGGTGGGATTTTGCTGATTCTAACGGATTCTGTGGTTTTTGACTTCAGACACGCGCGAGTTGGATTCTGGACGGATTTCTGGTAGGATTGACGCACCGAATATCGCGATGGAGTCAATATGCCCAAGTCAACTCATTCAA
>VGOB01000283.1 GCA_016865935.1 Chloroflexota bacterium
GTGCGCCCAATGTTTCTGCGACGACCATCTGGTGAGTGCGCAGAATCGCCGCGTCCTCCCAGGCACCGACACTGACGAATTGTTGCATCGCCTGGATATTGCCGCCGTCCAGTGCCCGTGCCATCGGCTCAATGGCTTTGCGTTCTATTTTTAAGTATCATCTCAATAACTTGGGGTAAACTTACACTCAACCTCGTTTTTCTCGCATGAAAATGGTCACGCGAGCCACTTTCCCCTGAATTATTGAGAAGATACATTTTTAACATCTGGCCTTGCATATACTTCAGTGACCAGTGCTGTTGTTCTTTCCGTTGAAAGTGCGGGCTGAATGTTTTGTGGAAGGCTTTCAGCTCTTTCAACAGATTCGCGACATCGCGCGGGGCGAGATTGAAACGCGGTGCCCTTGCCGAAGGTGGTGGTGTCGCTATCGAAACCCGCGGTGGTAGATTCATCGGTTGCTCCTGCCGAAAGGATCGGGAGCATTCTACCACAGTTTTTGAGCGTGAAGTAACGTTGTAGTATTAGTATTACAACGAAAAGTAGCATTACAACGAAAAGTTTAGCCATCTGAAAAGGCGCATTAAGGCTCATTTTGACCAATATTATGACCTGAATTATGGTCAGAATTAGCTACTTTTCGTTGTAATATTAGTTTCTGCGTATCGCATTTGAGCCGACAAGTTATCAGCGTATCGTTTGACCAGTGGAATAAGTTTCAACCGTGCACCGAAAAATCCAAAGTAGGCATTGAATTATTCCTGAGGGGTGAATTATTGACGCGGTGCCCCGGTCGAACCGCGCACGACGAGCGCGGTGTTCAACTGCACGTGCGACACCGGCTTGCCGGGATCTCTCAAACGCACCAACAACAATTCGGCGGCTTGCTGTCCTAGTTCGTACGTCGGTTGCGCGATCGCGGTGAGTGGAGGTTGGAGGAGTGTCGCCCAAGGCATATCGTCAAACCCGATGATCGAAATGTCATCCGGAATTTCGAGTCCGCGTTCGCGGATCGCGTCGAGCGCGCCGAGTGTGGTCAAATTATTCGCGGCGAACAACGCGGTCAGGCACGGCTGACTTGCCAGCAAATCGAGCGCGGCGTCGTGACCGCCTTGTTGCTTGGCATCGGAAATGCGAACGCGCGCACGCGATACTGTAAGACCTTTTTCGCGCAATGCGCGCTGATATCCTTCGAACCGTTCGCGCCCGGTCGTCCGCGTCAACGGCAAGCCGATAAACCCGATGCACCGATGCCCCAGGCCGATGAGGTGCGTGACAGCCGCGTAGGCACCCTGCGCGTTAGTTGCCAACACGGAGTCTACGCGCCGATCTTTGATGCGGCGATCCAACGCGACGACGGGGATCTGCGCGTCCAACAAATCTTCAATGTGCGGTTTGGCTTCTGACGCGCTGGCGATAATCACGCCAGCGACAGATTCGGCGCGCATCACGTCAACATACAGTTTTTCTTTCGCCGGGTCTTCGTCGGAATTGCAGAGGACGAGCGAGTAGCCGTTGTGATAGGCAACGTCTTCGATGCCGCGCACGACTGAAGTGAAAAAAGGATTCTGAATATCAGAGATGACAAGTCCAAGAACTTTGCTTTGCCTAGCGCGGAGACGCTGGGCGGTTCGGTTGGGCTGAAAATTGAGCGCCTTGACTGCGCGCAGTACTTTGTGTTTGACGGCTGGACGCACGTGCGGCGAATCGTTGAGGACGCGCGAGACCGAGGCGATGGACACGCCCGCGCGCTTGGCAACGTCTTGGCTGGTGGGTGTTGACATGGCGAAATTTTCCTGATCGGCTGAGAAATCGCGACAGAGGTTCCAAGTCGCTTGCCTGAAGCCCCTGAAATCGCTTACATTTGAAATCGTTTACAGATATATTGTAAACGATTTCAGAGCATTTGTCAAGAGGGAGTTGTCGGTAGTCTCAAAAACAGAAAATGACAGGCAATCGCCTGTCATCCCCAAGCACGTTTTCATCACCTTCGGTTATCCTGTATCAGGTGTGCTGACTATTAGCCTCGAATGCTCCCGCAACGCTTGTCAAAGATATCGCCATAGTGCGCTGAACCTTGCTGCTCTTTCAGAAGAAAGTAGCCATCACGCCTCGCGGCCTTCGCCAAGTTTCGCCTTGACGAAGAAGAGACCCACAACAGAAGTCAGGATCTCGGACAAGGAGATGAACCTGCTCAATTGGGCAATGCCCGAAATACTCCTGCAGACGAACCACTTGATTCGCCCACGTTCCCGACGAGTTCGTTGGCGCAATCGAAAACCAAAGTTCCTACCATTCCATATTCTCGCGAGAAGCGAGTTAGACCCAAAAGCTTCGCGGTGAATTGCGAATCCGTTCGCGCGCTGGGCAATGCGCGCAGGATGTCAAGAGTCCGTCCCAGGTGTCAGTCATCTGACGCTCGAGGGTTGATTCCTGCGGCGCGGTTGAACGCGCGCCACGCCGCGTCGTACAAAAATCCGTTGCGCGATTTTTCCACCCGCGCCAGCACGCGCGCCGTCCATTGTTTCTCCGCCTCGTCGGCTTGCGCGAACGCGCGCCCGGAGTAGGTCAGGCGGTCTTCGCGCGATTGCTCACGCGCAGCAGACGCCTCTGCAATCAATCGCTGCTCGAGCGCGTCACGTTCGTCGCGATAGAGCGCGCTGAGAGTCGCGTAATCGCGCAGCGTCGCGCGGTGCAGTTGCTCGTGCCGCCAGAACAGGGTTGCCGCAGCGTACTCGCCAGTGGGCGCAGGTTCAGCCGCGTTCGGGACACCAGCGTCGAGCCAGACAGGTTTGAAGAGGCTGGTGCATGGCGCGGCGGTGCCGGTGACGAAATACGTTGGCGCGGTCGGCGTCAGATGCGCGATGAGCGAGCCAGTGGTCTGTGTGCCGCGAATCGGTCCCCAGCCCGCATGCGCGCACACGTCGAAACGGGCGATGCCGCGCGCGGGCGACCAATTCGCGTCGTCGCCGTGATCGCGTAGCGCGCGCGTCATCGTTTCAACCGTGATCACTAAGACTTTGCGACGTGCGGCGGGAAACAACCTTCGCCCTGGCGGTCATCGTCCTACCGCCGCATGTCCGCAAAGCGTGAGTTGAACGAAGTGCATTTGTTATGTGAGCCGTTGGACTTTCAGT
>VGOB01000284.1 GCA_016865935.1 Chloroflexota bacterium
TTGAATGAGTTGACTTGGGCATATTGACTCCATCGCGATATTCGGTGCGTCAATCCTACCAGAAATCCGTCCAGAATCCAACTCGCGCGTGTCTGAAGTCAAAAACCACAGAATCCGTTAGAATCAGCAATTTCTAATTGATGTCGGACACATTGTCATTGCGAGGCACGGTTTTTGTGCCGAAGCAATCTCCGATTCGCGGTTGGGGATTGCTTCGCACAAATCGCTCGCAATGACAGGGAGCATCTATGACCGAACTGATCTGGGATGGCAAGTACGATCAAGACGGCAAGCGCGTCGCACCCCTCCGCGTCGCGCTGCCGTTTCAAACCGTCGAGACCGTGAACGAGTCCGCGCAAGCGCGCCAGCGCGCGCTCGACCTCTTTAGCGCGGGACGCGATCCCCGCGAAGCGTGGCGTAACCGCTTGATTTGGGGCGATAAAAAGTACGTCCTCCCTTCTCTCCTCGAAGAATTCGCGGGCAAGGTGAATTTGGTTTACATTGACCCGCCGTTCAACGTGGGCGCGGATTTTTCCTTCACCGCGACGATTCCGACCTCTCCCCCATCCCCTCTCCTACCAGGAGAGGGGCGCAGGGGTGAGGTCGAAGACGAGACGACGACGTTTGTGAAAGAGCCGAGCGTGATTGAGATGAAAGCGTACCGCGATACGTGGGGACGCGGGATGGATTCATACTTGCAGTGGTTTTACGAGACGGTGGTGCTGTTGCGCGAGTTGCTTGCGGAGAACGGAAGTATCTACGTGCATTTGGATTGGCACGTTGGGCATTATGCTAAAGCAGTGATGGATGAAATCTTCGGTCAAGAGAGCTTTGTCAACGAGGTTGTTTTGCAGTTACAGGCAGGGCAACGTGTCCGCACTTTCTTTCCACGCAAGCACGACATTCTCCTCTTCTACGCCAAAGACAAGAGTTTTACGTTCAATAGTGATTCACCATTGTTGCGAGAACCATATCAGGAAACTACGTTGAATATGCACTTCACTCAAACGGACGAACGCGGAAGAAAGTATCGTGAATATCCCAGTGGGAAAAGATTCTATGCCGATGAAGGGAAAATGATTTCCGATGTCTGGACTGATATTCCATTTCAATATGCCACCTCTCCCATTATGAGTGAACATACTGGTTATGATACGCAAAAGCCAGAAAAGTTGCTGGCGCGAATCATAACTGCATCGTCCAACGAAAACGACTTGGTGCTGGATTGCTTTGGCGGAAGTGGCACAACCGCCGCCGTCGCGGAAAAACTCAATCGCCGTTGGATCGTCTGCGACCTGGGTCGCTTTGCGATTCACACGACGCGCAAGCGTCTCCTCTCCATTGACAACGTGCGCCCGTTCGTCGTGCAGAATCTTGGCAAGTATGAGCGGCAGGTTTGGCAGAAAGAAGAGTTTGGCGGCGGCGCGGTAGGGGCGAATGGCCATTCGCCCCAACAGGCGTACCGCGAATTCACCCTCAAACTCTACAACGCGCGTGCCATCACGGGTTACAGTTGGCTGCACGGTGTCAAAGGTGGGCGAATGGTGCACGTTGGCGCGGTGGACGCGCCCATTTCCGTCGGCGACGTGACGAACATCGTAACAGAATTCAAGCGCGCGGTCGGCACAGGCAAGGACGCGCCCGCGAAGAACGGCGTGGACGTGCTGGGCTGGGATTTCGCGTTCGAGTTGAACGAAGTCGCGCGGCAGCAAGCGGCGCAAGCGAATATCAACATCCATTTCGTCCGCATCCCGCGCGACGTGATGGACAAGAAAGCGGTCGAGCAAGGCGACATTCGCTTCTTTGAACTCGCCGCGCTCACGGTAGGCGTTGTCATTGCGAGCCGCAAAGCGGCGAAGCAATCCCCAAATCGCGGTGTGGAGATTGCTTCGGACACACCTGCCCTGGCGGGCGGTGCCAGGGAAGATCGTCCTCGCAATGACAGAACCGTGACCTTGACGCTTGAAGATTTCGTCATCCCGCCCGACGATGTGCCCGAAGAAGTGCAGAAGGCGATCAAGCATTGGTCGCAGTGGATTGATTACTGGGCGGTGGACTGGGACAACAAGGGCGACACGTTCCACAACGAATGGCAAACGTATCGCACGCGCAAGAGCAACGAATTGCAGAAATCGGTCGCGCACACGTACGACGCACCCGGCGAATACACCATCGTCGTCAAGGTGATTGATATTTTGGGGAACGATACGACGAAGGCGATCAGGGTGAAGGTGGGGTAGGTGAAGTACCGAATGTATGTTGACGAAGTGGGAAATTCGGATTTAGGCGCGTCCCAAGATCCGAATCATCGCTATTTGAGTTTGACGGGCGTCATTCTCGAACTTGATATGTGGATGCCTTCGTCTTTCCTGCGCTGGAAAATTTGAAACGCAAATACTTTGGCTCGCATCCCGATGAACCGATTATTTTTCATCGCAAGGAATTGGTGAACAGAAATTCTCCATTTCAGGCGTTGCGGGATTCGGCAGTTCAGCAGGAGTTTAATCGGGAAATCCTCTCACTCTTCAGGAAGTTGAAGTTTGTGGTTATCACCGCAGTTATTGATAAACTTGAACACCAACAGCGCTACCAAGTCTGGCGTTTCGATCCTTATCATTACTGCTTGACGATCCTGGTTGAACGCTATGTATTGTGGCTCAAGCGGCGAGATGTTGTTGGAGATGTAATGGCGGAATCCAGAGGCGGCAAAGCCGATCGTCGCTTAAAAGATTCTTTTGAGCGAGTCTATTCTCGCGGTTCGGATTTCGTCACGGCGGAGGAATTTGCGCGATGCTTGACTAGTACTACAACGTTACTTCACGCTCAAAAACTGTGGTAGAATGCTCCCGATCCTTTCGGCAGGAGCAACCGATGAATCTACCACCGCGGGTTTCGATAGCGACACCACCACCTTCGGCAAGGGCGCCGCGTTTCAATCTCGCCCCGCGCGATGTCGCGAATCTGTTGAAAGAACTGAAAGCCTTCCACAAAACATTCAGCCCGCACTTTCAACGGAAAGAACAACAGCACTGGTCACTGAAGTATATGCAAGGCCAGATGTTAAAAATAGAACGCAAAGCCATTGAGCCGATGGCACGGGCACTGGACGGCGGCAATAT
>VGOB01000285.1 GCA_016865935.1 Chloroflexota bacterium
ATCTTGCGCTTGTTCATCGGAAAGCTGAACAACTTCTTTCCAATACCGATATGTTGGAGGCGTCCACCTCAAGCGCTTTGCGCGCTGTTCCATGGTTTCCTTCGACGTTTGGATGCGTTTGCGATACACTAACCAATCCTCCATCGCGTCCTTGTGCGCGTCGGGTCCGCCTTGCTTCCACTTGCGCCCGGCGTCGCTCCACCAGCGGTCAGTCCGGTAGCCGCCGGCATCAATGAACAGTTCGTACTCGGCATTCGTCACCGGATAGCGCGCGATGCTGAACACGGTAAGTGTGACGCGTCGTTCGGTTGTGTATTCGTCGCGGTATGCGCGTTTATCCGTTCGCTCACTCCCGCGAATGAATTCACCGTCAGGCACCGGTTGCATCGGCGGGACAATCGCCCACACGGGTTGCCCATCCAACTCGAATTTTTGCGGTCCGAGTTCCGGGTGTCCCACTTCACCCAGCGCAAGCCCCGCGTCAATCCGCGCGCGCAGGTGCGCGGCGGGACTGCGCTGGCGGATGAGCAGCGCGGCGCGCGTTTCATCGGCAAGTGTTTTCAGTTCGGTGCGTTCCGTCCCGGCTTCGGCAAGGCACCGCCCGGCGAGCGGCAGGTTGTCTTTTCGCACAGTTGAGACGAAACGCGGCGCGTCTTTGCCCGCTAGTCCTGCCGCCATAATCACCGTTTCTTCCCAGCCGGTTGTGGGCGGCGACTCCAAGCGTTCGCCTGGCGCAAAGCGTTGCGGCAGAAATTGCCACGTCCGCCACGGCACGCGCCAATGCTTGGACAGGTTTTTCCCGGCGCGGAATGCGCGCAACAGTTCGCGCGCCGCGAAATATTCTTGCAAGAGATGGTGATAGAACGCAAACCCCGGTTCGCTCTTGCCTTTGCGCGTGAGCGTCGTCGCTTCCAATACCGTCGCATCGGTCGCCAGGTCGAACACTTCGGGGAGCGTCAACTGCGCCTGATCGCGCTCACCCAGTTCAACGCCTTGCGCGAGCGCGTGCGTCAGCCCGGTGCCTTCGCCGCGCGCCTGCATCGCAAACGCGAGCCGGCTCAAGGCGTGCATCTCCGCGTTCAGCGTGCCGCGTGGATCGGCGGTCAGCGTGTCCGGTTGGCGTCCCTCGCGCAGTTCGCGCTCGATCAAACCGTTCGCCAGATCGTCCATCAACAACGCGCGATTGTCGGTGAACGCTTTGCCTTCGGCGCGCCGGTCGGCGAGGAGCGAAAGCATAAACGGATTTTCCGCCAGCCGGTCAAAACGGTCGTCGCCGGCTTGCAGGCGTTTCTCGAAATCGTCCCAACATTCCTGCGCGCGGTCGCCGAAGCGCAAATCGAAATACGCGCGCATCCGGTCGCGGTCGAGCGATTGAACGTTCACTTCGGGCAGGCGCAAGCCGGTTTTGTAATCGGCGGAGCGG
Organism: Chloroflexota bacterium; assembly: GCA_016865935.1. Lineage (GTDB taxonomy): Bacteria > Chloroflexota > Anaerolineae > UBA4142 > UBA4142 > VGOB01. Next base: position 1,424 of record VGOB01000285.1, read on the forward strand.
CAAGTGAAGACCGCCCAGTTGCCCGGCGGCAGTTCGTCGTTCGCCCAATGCGCCCAGCGTTCGATGCGCTGACTGCGGTCCGCCATCGGCATCTGGTTCACACCGTCGAGCAAAAAGCAGACCTGTCCATGCGCGGCGGTTTGCCCGCACGAGTCGGTGAGTCCAGTCGTGCTTTCCCACTCGTCGCGCAAAAAGTCGGAGGGATTTCGTTCGTCGGCGAATTTGAACAAGTCGGCGCGGAACGGCAGTTTGCCGTTGACCGGATCGCGCAGGCGTTCGCGCGCGAGGTCGAGCGCGAGGCGATGGAGCGTCGTCGTCTTGCCTGCACCCGGCTCGCCCAAAATCACGAGCCGCGTTTTGTGAAAGTCGGTGAGCGCTTGCCGCACATCTTTGAGCGCGACGCCCGCCGCGCTCAAGCCCTGATCGCCGCGGTCGCTCAGCCGCATCGCCGGGGTGAGGAGACCGGCGAGCGGCAGGTAGTCGCGGTCCCAGCGCGCGTAGGTCTCGGTGAGGACGAAACGCGCGAGATAGATTTCCTCGCGGCGGCGCGGATCGTCGGTGCGCTGGAGTTGACCGAGCGCGCTCATATCGCCCGGCGCAAAGCGCACCGCGTCGTTCGCGTCGCCGACGACGATCACCGACGCGCGCGCCGCGCGCTCGACGCGGACGGTCGCATCGTGACGCAAGAGCGCGATGATCTGATCGAGTTGCGATTCAACGCGCGTGAGATCGGCGGTGGTGTAGTTGTGCTGATCGCGCATTACCACATCGCGCTGGGCGGTGATGTCACGGACGCGTTTGGGCGGGTTTGGTTTACGTGGCATGGTGCCTCACGATGACGAATGACAAGCGCGGGATCATCCGCCGAATAGTTTAATGGCAGCGTTGGCGAGCGTACCCAACCCCACCGCGATTCTGCCCCAGTCCATTCCCTTGAGGATGACTTGGTCCACTTTCTCGCCGACTTTTCCCGCGGCGTCAAGCGCTTTGCCGACGCTCTCCATTGTTTCGGCGGCGGTCTTGAGCGTGTCGCTCATCGTCTTTGGATTGGGTTTGTCTTGCTTCGCTTCGGCGATGACCTCACGCACGTCGCCTTCAATCACCTCGATGCGGCGTTGTTGCGCGGGCGGCAGCGCGGGATGTTGCTTCACCTCGGCGATTTGCGTTTGCAGTTTTTCTGCTTCCGCGATGAACTGCGCGGGCGTGGCGATCGCAAGGCGGCGCTGATCGTGAATATTGATCTGGTCGCCCTGGATTATATCGCGCCCGGCGTTGTAGTTGGTTTGATTGCCAAACGTCACATGCTTTGCTCTGACGCTGCCGATTACGCCTCCCTTCATCGTGCCGATTTTGTTGGTAGTCGCCACGCGCGATCTACTCGCGGCTTTCTTTTTTCCAGCGGATTTTTTTGCCATTCCCGTTTCTCCTTTTCAAAAAATTTTTCGCGGCTGGGGGGCAAACACCGCCTATCGCAAATCGTCACATCGCGGGCACAAATTCCAAAACCTTTTTCAATTCACCTGTGACGCTTTGCGACCCCAGACCCCCCACAGAAAACCAATACCCAGAACCCAGCATCCAGAATTCAGGATGCAGGAATAGAGCCAGGGGAACTCACCCGAAAACCGAAAACGAGGTTGAAGAAGTAGACAGGGACGCACCCGAGGCG
>VGOB01000286.1 GCA_016865935.1 Chloroflexota bacterium
CAGGAGGAGACGTCGAGTCTCTCCTGGCTCCAGCGTGCGCCACGGAGCGAAGGCTTCGGTGCGGCGCATGCTTGGCTCACCATCATTGTACTACGAACTGCTTTTCCCACATGAAACATTATACTAGGAGGAGGATCAATGGAGATCAAAACTGTAGGTGTCGTCGGTTGCGGTTTGATGGGCAGCGGCATCGCCGAACTCGCGGCGAAGTGTGGCTACAACGTCGTCGTGCGCGAGGTGAACGACGATTTACTGGCGAAGGGTTTAAAGCGCGTCCAAGGTTCGATGGCGCGCGCGGTCGAGAAAGGCAAGTTGAGCGCGGCGGATCGCGACGCGGCGCTCGCGCGGATCAAAGGTACGACCGCGTGGAACGATCTCGCGGACGCGGACATCGCGATCGAAGCCGCGATTGAAAATCTCGAACTGAAGAAAAACATCTTCAAGGAACTGGACGCGGTGACGCGCTCGGACGCGATTCTCGCGTCGAACACATCGTCGCTCGCGGTGATGGAGATGGCGAGCATGACGCGCCGCCCGGACAAGGTGCTCGGCTTGCACTTTTTCAATCCGGTGCCGGTGATGCCGCTCCTGGAAATGGTGCGGACGTTTTTGACGAGCGAGGAGACGTACTCGGTCGCGCGCAAGTGGGGCGAGGGCTTGGGCAAAACCGTCGTCGTTTCCAAGGACGCGCCGGGGTTCATCGTCAACGCGCTGTTGATTCCGTACCTGCTCGACGCGGTGCGGATGTACGAAAATGGTTTCGCATCGAAAGAGGACATTGACACCGGCATCAAACTGGGGTTGAACCACCCGATGGGTCCGCTCACGCTCCTCGATTTTGTCGGACTGGACACAACGCTTTTCATCGCGGACGAAATGTTCAAGGAGTTGAAGGACGCGCGCTATGCCGCGCCCGCGCTCTTGCGCCGGATGGTGACGGCGGGGTACCTGGGACGAAAGAATGGGCGGGGGTTTTATGAGTATTCCAAGTAGACAGTAGACAGTCGACAGTCGACAGACAACAGATTGTCGACTGGCGAAGCGGAGTGTGAGATGACTTTGATCGAACAACTCGAACAACAATTTGAACAATTGCCGTCAGAAAAACAAAGCGAAGTGCTAGATTTTGTCGCGTTCTTGCGCCAGCGATTGGCGGTTGCTTCGTCCGCGCAGCCGCGTTCGCTTCGCCAACATCCTGCGTTTGGCTCGTGGCGCGGTCGCCGTATTGACGCGCTGCAATATCAGCAGAATTTGCGCGCGGAATGGGATTGCTGATCGTGAACGCCATCTTTGATACCAACATCGTCATTGATGCGCTGAATGGCATTGCGAACGCTGATGCTGAGTACAGCCGTTATGAACGCGTCCTCATCAGTCGAATTACGTGGATGGAAGTGCTGGTTGGCGCGCGGGACAACGAAACGGAAACGCGCGACTTTCTCGAAACCCGGTTTGAAATCGTTCCGCTTGATTTGGCGGTTGCGGAACGCGCTGTACAATTGCGCCGCGCGCATCATATCCGCCTGCCGGATGCGATCATCTGGGCAACTGCCCAAACGCGAGATGCTGTGCTCGTCACGCGTAACACCAAAGATTTTCATGCCGATTGGCAAGGTGTGCGCGTGCCGTACGAATTGTGAAAACCCTGGTTAGCCAGCCGGCAGACGGAGAGCTGGCTGCTGGCGGGTGGGACAACACGAAGCGACAATATGAAAAAGGAATATGATTTCTCCAAAGGTGTGCGTGGCAAGTTCTATCGTCCGAACGTGCGTCTCAACTTGCCGGTCTATCTGGACGATGACATCGCCGAATTCATCCAGAAATACGCCAAACGGAAAAAGGTTGACGCGCAAACGATCGTGAATGAAATCTTGCGCGGCAATAAAGAAATGCTTCAGGCACTTCGCTAACGCGACGCGCAGTCTTCAGTCGTCAGTCGTCAGTGTTCAGTATGCAGTATTCAGTTGGCAGACGGAGGGCTGGCTGCTGGCGAGTGGAGCGCATTTGAAAGCAAAGGGGGCAAAGTGGTTGAAAAGAATCAGTCTGATTCAGCCGATGCATATTTCGCTCGCGGTGATCAATTATTTCAAAAAGGGGAAAATGCACAGGCGCGGGAGCAATGGCACGAAGCGATTCGAATCGATCCCCATCATCTGATTGCCCACTACAATCTCGGCCTGAGTTTCTTGCAAGACGAAACATTCGACGAAGCCGAAAAGGAATTTCGTGAGGTCTTGCACATTGACCCTGATGATCCGGACGCGCATCGTGGGCTGGCAGAAGTCTTTGACCAGCAAGGAGAACTGGAACACGCAATCTACGAATATCGTGAACTCCTGAGATTATGCCCCAAGGACGATGAGACGCGACGCGATTTGATTTTTGATCTCGTTGACGCCGGTTATCTTGCAGAGGCACAAGCCGAATTGAATCGTCTCGAACTCAAGATGCCGTCGTCCGACGCTAAACTCTGGGCGAAGTTGGGGGGAAAGTTGAATGAACGGAATGCGTTATTCGAAGCGACCAGGGCATACAAAAACGCCTTGGTACTTGATCCAAACCAGGACGATATTCGTGCGCGGTTGAAACGTATTGCACCTGGTGAATTGAAAGACATACCCAAGTCATCAAAGCAACGTATGACGAAGGCAGTCGGCGTCAGCGTCCTTGTACTGGCCGGTATCGTTTTGCTGGGTATGGCTACATGTCTGGTATTTACATCTGCCACACGAATCTTGTCGTCAGTACTTGTGCATCGCGTCATCTTACAAGCCGACCGACAGTTAACAGTAGCTGAACTCAATGCTGCCAAGCAATCCTTTGAACGAGTTTCATTTTGGTTTGGAGCCGCCCCGAAACACGTGCGAATGCAAAGTCCCAATCGCAGCGGTGAAGAATCCTCGCGGGTTGTGCGAGCATGAGATTGAACCAACGAGCGTTGTGTAGCACCGCACAGATCCTGGGCGCAAAAAACCAACTGACTTCTTGCGTCCAGAAGCCAGGAGGGGACG
>VGOB01000287.1 GCA_016865935.1 Chloroflexota bacterium
TTTCATAAGACAGTAACCAGAATTCAGTGTTCAGTGTTCAGAGAACTGAATACTGAACACTGAACACTGAACACTATTTTTCCACCGGCGTTGCTTCGATTATGATCTTGCCCACTTCGAGCGCGGCAAGCACGTCGCGCAACGTTTGGAATTGCGCGCCGCCCACTTGCAAACCATCGTCAAATTCGGCAGCGACGCGCATCGTGATTTTCAATTCGTCCGCTTCTTGCGCGAACGCGTCCGCGAGATTCTTGATGCGCTTGAAACGCTCCCACCCGCCGCGAAAAGTTTGCTGGAACGATTCAGCGTTCGCGCCCTTGCCAAATGTGGCGAGCATTTCCTGCTCGACGCCAAAGCGCCCCTTGCCAAATTGCGGAATCGCCAAGCCAAGTGCGCGCGTGTCCGCTGCGCCTTGCTTGCCGATCCCATCCACCGTGATGAACAACTGACGAACGCGCGCGATTTGGTATTCCTGACATTCGTCCGCGATTTTTTGGAATGCCTGCGCGACCGCACCTTGCCCGACGAGTTTTGTCGGAATCTTTTTACCATCTGGACGATCAATTCCACAGATGCAATCGCGCTCTGGACGACCGCACACCGGGCATTTGATCTCCGCTTCGTTCCCAGCGCGCTCGGCTGACTCGGGTTTCCATTTGCCTTTGATGCGAATTTGCAAACGCGCGGCTTCGTCCGGCGCGTAAAGGATGGCGGTGTCGCCAATCTGAAACACCGGAGGTGGCGATTCGCGATCGTAGCCAAACTGTTCGCCCGCGTCGTAGTAAATCCAGACGCCGGTCTGCACGCCATTCTGAATCGTCTTGCGGAGTTGATTCACTTCCAACAGCATCCGCAAGCCGATCTTGCGCGCGAACGTCTGGCGCAGGTCCTCGGTTGTCATGCTCGCCTGATTTTGGTCCCACGCTTTCGATTTCACATACGCGGCGGGCAGAACTTCGTCATCACCGGTCTGCACTTTTTTCAACGCGCGCAACACGCGCAAGATGACGTTCGATTGATCTTTTTCAACCTCGCCTTGTTCTTGTGCGGGCAAAGTCTCGCGCCGGAGAAAACTATGCGTCTTGCCGGCGTCGGGCGAGGGGTAGTAGAAATAGCGATACGTTTTGGTGATCGCGATGCGGACATCCAACTCGGCCGCTTCGCCCATCTTCTTCAGCGCTTTTTTTTGCTCCTCGTTGAATTCGGACATCCGCTCGGCATCGCCGACGATGCGCCCGATCGCAAGGTAGCGGCGCGCGACCCCAACCATATTGTCTACCTGATCGGCATCGGCGATGAGAAAAACGATATTGTTCTGGTACGTGCGAAACGAGTCCATCGCGCCTTTGTACTCGTAGATGCGCCGCACGAGCGCGGGCGGCTCGATGTCGCCTGCGCCGATCTTGACCGCTTCAAATTGCATCAGCACGAGTTTGGGCAAATCGGCATCGTCGTCCACATCCGCCGGTTCAACCGGGAAATAGACCGGCTTGAAATAGCCGCGCTTCCAAATCTGCTTGATGCGCGTTTCGATTTCGGCTTTGGCTTTGGTAGCGGCAATGAGCGCGGTTTCGTCCGCGATGATCTTGTTGAGCGACGGTTCTGTTTTGAAACGATAATGGTGTCCGTCGTATTCCAGAAACCACGCTTGATCGTACAGTCGTTCGAGCGCGCGCGCGACGACTGCCGGATCGTCCCCGCCGCCGCTGGCATTCGGTTCCAGCACCGCGAGCATCAAGTCTGCCGGATCCACGCCGCTGGCAATCCCTTGCGTGAGACTGTGCAAAAAGATCGTCGTCGCCAAGCGCCGCGCGTACGCCGGCTTGCCGGACGCGATCAGCGCTTGATCGACATCTTGCGCTTTGGCGGACGTTCCCAGCAAGGGGCTGACGATATCCGATTCGATCACCGACTTGAATTTGGGACGATCCAGACGGCTGGTCAAGTCTTCGGCAATTGATGTGTGTGCGAGATCGAGATGATGGGGGTGAATCAACCAGGTATCGGCGGGGCGTTTTTGCCACAAGGCGCGCATCGTCCATGCGAGCAAACGCAACGCGCCGCGCGTCTGATTGAAATTGGGAATCGTCGCCGTTTTGCGGTTGAGCGTGTTGAGCAGTTCCGGATGAAAGGGGTACGCCGCGCGCATTTCTTTGGCGTACTCAGCGCGCGTGCACCGTTGCGGCAGATCACCCTGCTTGTCCATCACGCCGGCATAATAGCGCGCATAGCCATCGAACACGGCTCGGGCACCGTCGCGGTTTACCGTTTTGAACAAGCGATGCGTGACGATGGCAGAGATTTCCCCTTCATCCGTCGGCGTGAGCACGCGCTCTTGACGCGATACGACACTCTGCGCTTCGGCAAGTTTTTGGCGCAACAGCGCGGTCTCGTTCGCGAATGCGTCGCCCGGTCCCGCCAGCGTCAACACGACGAGACAGTGTTCCTTACTTGCAGCAAATTCCAGGAGCGACATCAGAAACGCAATCGTCTGATCCGCCAGCGTGGAGCGTTTCGTCGCGGTGGGCACCGCGAGCGCCGAACGCAAATGCCGCGCGATCTCGTCGATCATAATCAGCGCGGGCTTGTCGCCGACGAGTGTTTCGAACAACCCGGTGCCGGGGGCGGCTTTGAGTTCTTCGCTCTCTTTGGCAAGCGCGTAGCCCGCGCGCCCGCCCAATTGATATGCTAGTTCGCCCCACAGTGTGTAGGTCTTGAGTTTGTCCGCCGCGTGATCCATCCCAATCGTCGGATCGAGATCCGAACCGACGACGCCGGCGACGACGATGTCGCCCGGCTTTGGGAGTTTAGCCGACTTGCCAAGAAGCGCGGCAACCGATGCAGATGGAGTATTGCCGCTGGCAATGTGATAGAGGGCGATGAGGTTGTGCGTCTTGCCGCCGCCAAACGCGGTTTCGAGACGAATGATCGCATTTTTCCCGGCGGCGTTTCCGACAAGTCTTCCCAGCGCATCGTTCAAACGCGTTTTCA
>VGOB01000288.1 GCA_016865935.1 Chloroflexota bacterium
AGGAGCGTCCCTGTCAACTTCGTCGACACTTTCGGTTTTCGGGTGAGTTCCCCTGGCTCTATTCCTGCATTCTGATTTCTGGATGCTGGTTGCTGGGAACTGGTTTTCTGTGGGGGGTCTGGGGGGCGGTGTTTGCCCCCCAGCGAAAAAATTTTTTTGAATGTCATTGCGAGCGCACTTTGCGAAGCAATCCCCACGCTTCGCTTGGACGGCTCGCAAGACGAGTGGAGGCACATGAAAACCTTCAAACATTTGTATCCCCAAATCACTGCATTCGAGAATCTACGGATCGCGTTCAAGCGCGCCGCGCGCGGCAAGCGCAAGCATCCCAACGTCGCCGCATTTGAGTACCAGCTCGAACGCAATCTGCTTGAACTGGAGAGGGAGTTGGAGGCGCAGACGTATCGCCCGGGCGCGTACCACAATTTCATGATTGACGATCCCAAGCCGCGTCTCATTTCCGCCGCGCCGTTCCGCGACCGCGTTGTCCATCACGCGCTCTGCCAGATCATCGAACCGCTCTTCGAACGACGCTTCATTCACGATTCGTACGCCTGCCGCGTCGGCAAGGGGACGCACGCCGCGCTGGATCGCGCGCAGGCATACGCGCGCCAGTTCCCGTACGTCCTGCAATGCGACCTGCAGCATTTCTTTCCGATGATGGATCACGCGCGCTTGCGCGCGCAGTTGGCGCGCGTCATCGCGGACAAGCAAACGCTGTGGCTCGCCGATCAGATTCTGGACAGCGGCGCGCTCATTCACGCCGACGATCCACCGTGCTATTTCGAGGGTGATGATTTGTTCGCCGCTGCCCGTCCGCACGGCTTGCCGATCGGCAACCTCACGTCGCAGTTTTGGGCAAACGTCTACTTGAATCCGCTCGATCAATTCTGCAAGCGCGAGTTGAAATGCGCCGGGTACGTCCGCTACGTGGACGATTTTCTGCTCTTCGCGCCGGACAAGTTCACTCTGCACGCCTGGCGCGCGCGCGTGATCGAATTCGCCGCGACCTTGCGCCAAACTCTGCACGAGGAACGCGCGGCTGTGTTTCCCACCGCGACCGGCATTCCCTTTCTCGGCTGGCGCGTCTATCCCGATCACCGGCGGCTCAAGCGGCGGAATGGAATTGCCTTTCAACGGCGCTGGGCGCGTTTGCGGAAGGAGTACGCCGCGGGCAAGATCGAGCGCGACCGGCTGGACGCGGCGATCAACGGCTGGGTCGCGCACGTCGCACACGGCGATACGTGGGGTTTGCGCCGCGCGCTCTTGTCGCGCGTCGCGGTCCCCAGGCAGGCAAGCGCATGAAAGACTCACCCATCTTCAGCAAAACGTACGACCTGGTCGCGTGGCTCATTCCGATCACGGTCAAGTTTCCGCGTTACCAACGCTTTGTGCTGGCGGCAACCTTGCAGCAAGAGGCGATTCGCTTTCAAGCATTGCTGATCGAAGCGGCGCATCAGCGTCCCGCGCACGACACGCTCAAACGCGCAGACGCCGAACTCGACAAACTGCGGACACACTTGCGCCTGTGCCTCGATCTGGCGCTCTTGTCGCCGGGACAGTATGAACACGCCGCCCGAATGCTGGTCGAGATTGGACGACTATTAGGCGGATGGCTTCGTTCAGCCGCGCCGGCGTAGCGGCGGGGTAATCCAACCAACATACCAACGGGGGCAGACCAAGACCGTGGGGGCTCGTGGAACAACAATTCGAACAATGCGCGCTGTGCGTATCGCAACAGGAACGTCCCTGACAACTTCAACAACAATATCGGTTTTCGGGTGAGTTCCCATGACTCTCAAAGCGGGGACGGTAAATCTCGTCGTTCACGAACGCGGGACGGATCCCAAATTAGAGCCAGCGCGGTCTGCTCCCGGCTGAAAACTTGGCGCATCGGACGTTGGATGTCGCGTGAGGTCAGCCAAATATCAAACCTTTCCCTTCCCTCTGGTAACCCCGTCGGGCGAACGTTGGAAGGGAGAAAACTTCATTCGATCTCGGATTTTTGGCAGGAGGTTTCAATGACAACAGGCGAATTTGTGACTTCCGCGATTGCTGCACTCTCTCTCATTGTAAGTTTGTTAACAGCTTACCTGACACTAATGTCTGGCTTTCGCGGGACTGTTCTTCCCAAACGGCGCGTTGCCCTCACACAGGTCGATGGGGTGCCGTGTCTTGTCTTGCAATGCGAGTTTGTAAATGATGGCGCAAGGGCAGGGTCCATCGAAGATGTCCTGGTCAAGCTCACCCATCTAGAGTCTGGATCGCAATTTGTTTTCGTTCCGAATTGGATCCGTGAGCAATTCAGCATCTTTCAGAACTATCAAATGGCCGACTTTACAGTGTTCTCTGGTATTTCCTTGGGTGCCAGACAGAGACGAGAACTCTACGTGTTTTTCAAGCCCAATCAGGCGAAGTTTGATCCTCCCACAGGTACAATTACCCTACGTACTAGCATCTGTGGAGACAACAAATGGAAAAAGTGGAGTGAGTCCTCTATTCTAATCTCACTCAACATAGACCAAGATATCGCGGCTCGCTGGGCAAGTCCCGCCGGTTCGCCTCAACTTATCTTGGCGCGGGAGATAGGTCGGGGTCGCCAAGAATTTGTGGAACACCAACGATGAAAATGTAATGTCGCGATTACGCGACTAGATGGAGCAAAAACATGCCAAAGAAAGATGATGCAAAAAAGCAAGAAACTACCAGCGACAATGTGATTGCGTCCGGTGGGGGGAAAATAGTAATTAGAGACGTCCAAGCCGGCCGCGATGTTATCATGGGCGATCAATACAACTATGTTAGTCTTATACTGCAAATGGCGGGCTATGCGCCTGCGCCGAATCTGACGCAATTGCGCGACGATTATCTCGCGCACCTCCAGCGCAACTATCGCGCGCTCGATTTCAAAGGC
>VGOB01000289.1 GCA_016865935.1 Chloroflexota bacterium
CGCATAATGCCGCGCCGCAGGTACTCGCGCAAGAGTGCGCGCGTGTTGCGAAAAACGTACCGCGTGATCGGCGTGTGGCGATGCGCCAACTCTTTGACGTGCGGCTGGACAGTCGCGCCCAGTTGCCGCAAAATCCGCGCGCGCTCGCCCGGTTTGGTCAGTAATCCTTCAAGCGTTGCCCACTTGACCTGCCCGATGTCCGCGATCACCTGGCGTTTGAAATCCGCGTCAATCGTCCCGCCGGTGGCAAGATAGTCTTGCACAAGTTCGAAGATAAATTCCCAGTCGGCTTGATCGAAGGGTTTCCGCATCTCGCCAAAGAAACGCAAGAAATTATCTTCGTCCGCGCCCCAGCGTCCGCCCAGTCCCAGCACGGTGAGTAAATCCCACACTTCGAGCGGATGCACTTGCATCGGCGTCGCAGTCATCAGGAGCAGACTCGCCGCCTTGCGCTGCGCGCGTTCGTTGATGTCGTTGAGCAACCCGAGCAGACGATTGGGGCGATAGATGCGCTCTTTGAAATCTTTGCGCCGCGCGTGGTGCGCTTCATCCACCACGAGCAAATCCCAGCCGCGCGCGGCAAGAATCTGCTGGCGGCGGTCAGCGCGTTTTGCTAACTGACTGCCGGCGATCAAGCAATCGAACGCGTCCCAGGGATTGCCGTCTGGCGCGTCGAGCGGTTTGTCGTACACGCCCCAGAACTTGCCGGCATCGTAGCGCGGAATGTCGAGCGCGAATTTTTCGTACAACTCTTCTTGCCACTGCTTGAGAATGGATTTGGGCGCGAGGATCAGCAGGCGCTTGACGCGACCCGACAGGACGAGTTGCCGGATGACGAGACCCGCTTCGATGGTCTTGCCCAAGCCGACCTCATCGCACAACAGCGCGCGATCCGGAAACCGGCGCAAGATTTCGTGCGCGACGCGCGCTTGGTGCGGCAGGGGCGTAATCGCCGAGGTTGCCGCGCCGAGTCCGGTCGCGTGAGGCAGATACGGCGCGTCGCGCAAGAAGGCAAACTGCAAACGATCGCTCTGTGGAATTACACCGTACGCTTGGGATTGTTCCTTGGTCGGTTCGGGGCGTTCGCGTTCAAGTGGATCGCGCGTCGGCGCTTGCGCTGGACGATAGGTTAGCAAGCGGTCACGCACGGCGCGCGGTATGTCCAACGCGATCCAATCTTTCTCTTGACCGTTCCACAATCGCTCAAAGTTCGTGGCGACCTGAGCGAGGTAGGGTTGGGTGGCGTCCCAGGAAAAATAGACCGAGAAGGTTTCGTAATTCTTGGTCCACGCGGTTTCGGATTCGTTGACACTGCCGCTGAACGCGATGCAGTCGCCGCTCGCATCGGTAAAGATGCCGGACTTGGGGTGATAGTAATCCTGGGCGCGCGCGGCAGGAATCGGCAAGCCGCGTTCATCGCGCGGCAAGACGACTTGAATTTCGAGCATCCCTTCGGCGATCATCCACGCGAGTACTTCGAGCCGCGCGCGTAACAACGCATCTTGCGGATCGGGGAAATGTTGGAGTAGGCGTTCAGTCACGCGCGCCTGGAGATCGTAGCCTTGCTGGATTGCAGCGACATCGTTTTCGTCGAGCGATGCGCCGACGAGCAAGCGCATTCGTCCGCCGTTCTGAATCAGGCGCGCAACTCCTGCCGCTGCAACCGCGAGTGCGGATGAACTGAAGAACCCAGCGCTGCGGTCATACCGCACACTTGCGGAGAGCGCGGGGATGTAGAAATTGTTCAGCGGGTCGTCGGCGGGACCGTAAAAGATGCGGAAGGAATGATCACGCAGCAACATTCGACTCACCTCTTTCCTTCTCTCCCACGCCTTTCTCTATCGCCTCATCCATCACCGTCGAAACCATCATCAATTGATAGCCCGTGCCTGTATCTTCGAGATGATAACTCAAGATATAGCGATGGTCGTCAGCAAAAAACTGGGTCTTGCGCTGGACCAGCGAATCGAGCAGAGCATTGATATCGGTACGCTGGGCGTCCGTCATGTTCCTAAAAACATCTTGCACAACTCCGTTCATCATTTTCTGCCGCTCATTCTCCGGCAAGAGCGCCGCGTTCCACGCGCTCACCCCCAGTCCAATCAGTTTGATATACCCCGCTTGGGTCGTTGCGTATTCGGTGAACGGATCAATGAACTCGGCGAACACGGCGGAGATTTTCGATTCGCCGGCGGAACGTTCGACAATTCGAGCATCACCGGGCAGTTGCGCGCGCACATCGTCCATCCATTGGCGTAATCCACTCGACTTGGCTTTTGATTGTGGTTTCTTTCGTTTTGGCATGGTTGCGTATCCAAACCCGGAAATCTCACGGATCTTGCGTCTCATCTCCCTCGGTCGAAATCATCGAGAGATGATATTGGTCGCGTGTAACGTCGAGTTGATAACTCAAGATGAGCCGCCGGTCGTGCGCGAAAAGGCGTTCCTTGCGTCGAATAAACTCGTCCAGCAGTGCCAGCAGATCCGACGGTGCGGGCTGCCCTGTTTCCGAAAACATCGTCTTGGAAACCTCGACAAGCATCTCTTGACGTTTCGCGCCCTCGAACAAGGAAATGTTCCATGCGGCAACGCCCAGCCCAATGAGTGTTTCAAATTGTTGGCGGTTTCTCGCCGCGTATTGGTAGGGTTCGATGAATCGGAGGAACGTGGCGGAGATTTTGGCTGCGCCATCCTCGCGGCGGACGAATTGCGTTCCTTCGGGCAATTTGCCGCTGGCGCGTAGCTGTTGCTCTAAACGCGCCACCATTGCTTGCGAGTTTTTGCGTTGTGGTTTTCTGTGTTTTGACATTGTCGCTCTCTCACGGCGCGCAACGGCGTGCGCGCTCTACTGTCCCACTGTTCCACTGTCTCACTCGTCCTCTCCCTCTTC
>VGOB01000290.1 GCA_016865935.1 Chloroflexota bacterium
ACCGCAATTCGCTGTCTGAATGCACGATTCGCGGACTGCGTCGTATTGAGAAAGTGCGTCAAGGTTTCAAGACCGATCATGGTCGAGTGAATCATCTCAAGCTGTTCCTGTGGCGGCGGTATCTGCGCCCTGCTACCATGTGATTTCACGCCAAGTGGGATATACTCGTGTGATCTTCCAGGAGCCGACAAACGGCAAGCGATAGTTTGATGGAACAACTTGCGGACGATTGGGTTTGGGTGTCGTAGGATTGCCTGTGGATTGCGATATGAGCGGCAAGAATATCGAGAACGGAGAATCATCGGGATACAAACGTGACGTGACTTCTTGCTGTCGTTCGACCGAATCCACAAACGTCAAACCTTGCGCGATTTGGGCGAAGAGCGCATCTTGCGCGGGAGTATCCGGAATCAAGGTGAGGATGTACACTTTGCTCCCGCGCGCGACAAAGGCAGTGCGAACCGCGCCCTCAGGTGTGTTGTAGGATTGCATGACCAACTCGTCCGTGATAAACAAGGGGCGGTCAGTCATAACGCTGATGCGGTCGGAAAATCCGGAGGGCAAGCGCACCCAGTCTTGCAGCGAAACATTCAAGTCGCGATCATAAATCGCCAGCGCGATTTCGATCCGGAGTGTGTCGGTAGGGACGGTGGTTGCTTGGAGGTCGTAGTTGGAAAGCGTGGTCACGCTTCCGGCGGCGCCGCTCGACGGGTAGACGTACCACGAATCGGGGTGCTGGATCGCGTAGCCGTAGACAGTGTCGGTAAACGTTGCCCAGCCAGAGCCATTGCGCGGTCCCATCGCCGGCAACGCCAAGGCAACCCGCTCTGGTGCGAGTAAAGTAAGCAACGCAAAGATCGTTAGAATCGCAACGAACGCACGGTGTTTCATGTTCACCCTCCTGCAAACAAGGTCTCTCAGCGAACAAGCGCAAGCGTTACCCGAACCTGGGTCTATTCTATCACGGATTTGGTCACAAAGCAAAAAAAGACCTTCCAGGTTTCCAGAACCTGGAAGGTCTTTCCATTCAACTTCCATTCGCCATCGGTCTAAACTTGTAACCGTAGACGATCACGCCGTCGTCGCCGTAGGCGCGGAGTTTGCGCGTCACCATTTCGACGCGCTGACCGATTTTCAGCGTCTCGGAATTCGCGTCCGTAATTTGCGCTTCGACGATCGGTCCCTCGTCCAGTTTCACCATCCCGACGACGTACGGCAATTGGTCTTCGTACCCCAACGGCGCGGAACGTAGTGTCGTGAACGAGTACAACTCGCCGTGCCCATCGAATTCGTGCGGCGTCATCCTTGTAGATTTACATTCGGTACACACCTGGCGCGGCGGAAAAAATTTCGCGCCGCACGCCGCGCATACGGTACCTTCAAGCCGAAAGCGTTGATTTTTCAGACGCCAATTGCGAGCCAGATCCATAAAAACCTCAATGAGCCAATTGTCCAATGAGCCAATGAGCCAAACAAATCACTCGATTGTGATTTGGCTCATTGGCTCATTGGTTAATTGGTTAATTGACAAAGATGTGTGTCACCGCATTCGCCGCGACACCGCCGAGTGATTGCGTCATCGCGACGCGCGCGTCCGGCACTTGGTTCTTGCCCGCTTCGCCGCGCAGTTGCGTCACCGCTTCAACCGCTTGGTAGACGCCGGTCGCGCCGACCGGATGCCCGCGCGCTTTTAATCCGCCCATCGTGCTGAGCGGCAGTTTGCCTTGAATGCCGATCTGCCCTTCGCGCGCGAGCAGCGCGCCGCGTCCGCGTTCCGCAAACCCGGCGGCTTCGAGCGACATCACGCTCATAATCGAAAACGCGTCGTGCACTTCGAACAAGTCAACATCCTTCGGCGCGATGCCGGCTTGCGCGTACGCCTTCTGCGACGAAATTTCGACCGCGCTCAGCCACAATGGATCGCGACGATCCTGCAAACCGAGCGAGTCGGTGCCGCTCGCGCTCGCCGCGACCTTGATCGCGCGCGCGCCGTTCCCGTTCAGCCGACTCGTCGGCATCAGAACGAGCGCGGCGGCGCCGTCGCAAATCGGCGCGGAATCCATCACGCTGATCGGATCGGAAATATCGCGCGCTTTTTTGTACTGCTCGACCGTGATCGCCGAACGGAACATCGCGTACGGATTGTTCACCGCGTTCGCGTGCGAGTTGACGGTGAACGCCGCGAAATCTTCCGGCACGAGATCGTATTCGTGCATATAACGTTTCATCAACAACGCGTTGAGCGCGACGAACGAAATCCCGTGAATCGCTTCGTAATCGCCGTCCGCCGCCATCGCAAGCGACGCGGTCGTGAGGCAGTTCGATGTCTCGGTGAGTTTCTCCGCGCCCGCGACGATCACCACGTCGAATTGTCCGGACGCGACCGCGAGATAGCCGACGCGCAATGCCGCGCCGCCGCCGCCGCACGCCGCTTCGACTTTCAGCGCTTCGATGCCGCGCAAGCCGACTTCATCCGCGATCAGCGCGCCCAGGTTTTCCTGCCCGGCGAGTTCGCCGCTCAGCATATTGCCGACGTACAACGCGTCGGCGTGATCCACGTGCGCGTCTTTCATTGCACCCAGGATCGCTTCGGTCGCCAACTCGCGCAGCGATTTGTCCCAATGTTCTTTGACTTTGGTTTGTCCAATTCCGACTACAGAAACGTCTCGCATAATGCCTCCAGTGTTCAGTTTTCAGTGTTCAGTATTCAGTCGACTGGACACTGAATACTGAATACTGAAAACTAGTTCATAACTAGTACCCTGTCTCAAAAGTAATCCGACGGTGTAATGGTGTATAATTGGCTCCGCATTCGTATTCTTTCAATGGAGGTGCCACCACGAAACCGTTCAAATATGCAATCCGCCTGACCGGCGCGGAG
>VGOB01000291.1 GCA_016865935.1 Chloroflexota bacterium
ACGCACAATCGCGGCGCGCGTCTGGTCGTGGTCTTGCATATCATTCAGGTTCAAGTCTTCCAACATGGCTCAAGTATAAGCGGATGTGAGCAACTTGTCTATCCCAATTAAGTAGGATTGACTATTGTGAAAAGATTACCCCAAGTTATTGAGAAGATACAATCCAGCCCCCATAAAAACCTGAAAGCAACCCGAGAAAAGTTCCAATGGCAACATAGAGCAGGACCGAAAGAATACCCACGGCGAGAGAGACACGCGCGCCATGCACGACGCGGGCAAACACATCGCGACCGGACGGATCGGTCCCGAGCCAATGCGTGGGACTGGGCGGCTTGCGCAGATTCATTAGGTCAACCGAATAGGGAGATTGGAGGGCAACCCAGTCAGCCAAAATTGCCGCAAGAGCGATGAAGAACAAGATGCCCAAGCTAATCACGGCGAGACGATTGCGCCTGAATCGTCGGATCATCCGGCGCGTCGGCGATAATCCGCGCGCGGGGAAAAGCGGCGCATCGGGAGTGGTTACATTTTGTCCTGAGGTATCAGAAAGTACTGCTGTCATATTTTTTCTCATTACTCGGGTGAATTATCAAGGGGTGCGGGTTGGTTTCCGTGCCAGTGCTCTCCAGTCAGATCAATCAAGAGTAGCGAATGCGCGGGTCCACGACCGCGTAAAGCACATCAATGACCAGATTCAACACGAGGACGCCCAAGCCGACGACGAAGATAATACCCATCAGGACTGGGTAATCGCGCGATAGAATGGCGCTCATCGTCAATGCGCCCATCCCTGACCATGCGAAAACCGTTTCGGTGATGATCGCGCCCGTGATGAGCAACGGAAAAGACATCCCAATCACTGTGATAATGGGAATGAGTGCGTTAGGGAGCATATGTCTCAGGGTAACAACCCTTTCCCGCAGCCCTTTGGCGCGCGCCGTATTTACATATTCCGAGCCGATGATTTCAAGCATGGCGGACCGCGTCTGTCGGGCGAACAATCCGATGAATTGGACGCTAAGGACAAGAATCGGCAGAATCAGGTGACGAAGACGATCAAGCAGATCAAATTCGGCATTCGGAGCGAACATCCCAGCTGAAGGAAGCCAGCGCAGTTGAACGGCGAAAAGGTAGATCAAGATCAGCCCAAGATAAAAATTGGGGAGCGACCACGCGCCATAACTCAGAATGGAAACGGTGTGGTCAAGCAAAGAGTATTGCCGCAAGCCAGAGATAACCCCGACCGTAATCCCCAGGATCACTGCTAGGATCAGCGCGGGGATGGATAGTTGTAAGGTCCCCCAGAGCCGTTCTTGAATCATCACCGTAACCGGACGGCGATGGATGAACGAATATCCCAGATTCCCTCTAGCCACTTGCCCCAGCCAGTTGGCGTATTGGATTGGCACGGGCTGGTCAAGTCCAAATTGCCGACGCATTGCCGCCAGCCCCTCCGGTCCCTGTTCTTTCGCAAACACCGGATCAATCAAGATATCCACTACATCGCCCGGCGCTGCGTCAATGAAAAAGAAGGCGATGACCGTGAGAAAGAACAGCGTGGGAATTGCTTCAAGCATTCTGCGCACTAAATATCGCGTCAAGTCTATTCTCCTGTTGGATGAATCCGTTGGCGCAGAGAAGGAGGAGGTATCCCCCCTCCTTCTCCCTGATCCTACTTGAGAGACCAGTTATGCACCACCCAGAATACTGAGGTGGGATTGGCGGTGGGAATGAATCCCTCCAGCCGCGCGTTGATAGCATAGATGGTCGAGGGAACGACAATATTGACCGTTGGTTGTTCCTCGTGGAAAATCCGTTGGATTTCCATGTACGTCTTGGTGCGTACCGCGAGATCGGTCGTAGTGCGTCCGCGTTTCCACAAATCCGCCCACGTGTCATCGCAGTAGAACCAACCTGATGCCGGCGTAGCGCCGCTCTTGCATTCCCAGAGTGTGAAACTGCCCGGATCCGGCAGCATGTTCGCGCCTTGCGTAAAGAAAATATCCCAATCGCGATCGGTCAGCAGTTTCTTCTGATAGGTGGCAGCGTCTTGGGGGTCTTGCTTGGTCTTGATGCCGACTTCAGCCAGTTGTTGTTGGACGATGGGCAAGAGAACGTCGGTCTGGCGGTATCCGGTGGGGAACAAAATACTGAGCGTGCGGTTTGTATCCCACTTGGCATCCGCGAGCAACTGTTTTGCTTTGGCGACATCATACTCGCGGAATTTCTGATCCGGCGGGATAACCCAGTCGTTCAGGAGACAACATTCCTTGAGTTGGCCTTGTCCGTCGAAGACACTTTGCAGAATTGCTTTGCGATTGAGCGCGTACGCCATCGCTTGGCGGACACGTTTGTCAGTGACCCGAAAAGTGTTGATGGACAATTGATACGCCGCTGCTGCCGGCGTAGAGATGATCTTGACTTTGGGATTCTTTTGCAGACGTGCGGCGTCGGCTTGCGAAACGCCGAGCATCAAATCGAGTTCGCCTGACTCGATCTGGGCGGTGGCAACGTTGGTGGCTAGCCAGCTCTTGAAGATGACGCGATCAATCTTGGGTTTGCCGCCAAAGTAATCATCGAATGCCACGAATTCATCGAACTGACCATCCACGCGGCGGGAGAATTTGTACGGACCGCACCCGATTGGATTCGTCAGATGCATCGGGTGTTTGCGCCACTCCTCCCACGGCACATCCTTCAAGATGTGCTTGGGTAAGAGCCATATCCGTAAACTTAAGCGGGTGAGCGGCGCCGGTCACGATGTCCCATCAAAATAACTGCTTGCACCAGTTGGTGGAAAAAGGTCGCGAGTGCCGTTGAGGTTTGGCGGAACAGTTGGGAGAGAT
>VGOB01000292.1 GCA_016865935.1 Chloroflexota bacterium
TTGGGAAGTGAGTTTGGTCAACGCCATTCTCCTGCTATTGAAAACCGACTCTAGGTTATGGCAGTGGCTGGACCCACAGTGCACCCTAGACTTGGAAGCCGCTTTGCCAAATGTGTCCTGACATCAGGTCACCAGCCCGAATCCGGTCGAAGGCAAGAGCGTCACGGCGGCGAACCTCGCCGTCGCGATGGCGCAAGCCGGTTTACGCACCGTGCTGATCGACGCGGATATGCGCCGCCCGACCCAGCATCGCTTGTTTCGCTTGACGAACGATCTGGGGCTGACGAATGGTTTGGTGCAACTCGATCCGTCGCTCGACGGATATGCGCGCGCGACCGGCATCGAAAATCTGCGCGTGATTACGACGGGGCAGTTGCCGCCCAACCCGGCGGAATTGCTCGGCTCCAAGCGGATGCAAAAACTGGTCGCCGCGCTGAAAGAGCAGACGGATATCATTATCTTCGATACGCCGCCTTGTCTGCCGCTGGCGGACGCGCACATCTTGGCGCGTCAGGTGGATGGCGTCGTGTTGGTCATTGACGCGGGTAGCACGCGACGCGAAGCCGCGGGCAAAGCCAAAGAGGCACTCGAGCGCGCGGGCGGGCGGGTGCTGGGTGTGGTGCTGAATCGAGTCAACCCGCGCGGCAACGGGTACTACTACTATCACTATTATTACTACAGCCAAGATGGCGAACGTAAAAAGAAATCGTCCACCCACAAACGGTCTCCCCTGGCGCGTCTATTGGGCAGATCCAAATCGAACAATCCCCCGCCGCTGAGTCCACCTGAAGATGGTTCAACCACCGCCGCCTGAAAAATTGCCGCCGCTAGAAATCGAGCCGCGCGCGCGCGGATGGCGGGATCGGCTCGCGGAGATGACGCCGCTGGAACAGTTGCTGTGGGCAGTGGCAGGGCTTTTGGCGATTGTTGCCTTGATCGTTTTTGTGCCGACGCTGTTCTCCCCTTCCGACAATCGCGCGGCGATCCGCCAAGCCACGCTGACGCGTTTCGCGCAGATTGCGCCGCCCACGCGTTCGCCGTTTCCAACGATCACTCCGTCGGTGACACCCACGCCGTCGTCCACGCCCTTGCCGACGCTTCCGCCTTTGGTGATTCCCACTCCCCCGGCTGACGGCGCCATCCTGACCTTTTCACCCAATCCCGATCGCACCGGTTGGTTGGGGAGCAAGGAATTTGCGCCGCGGTGGCGCGATCGAAATCTGTACAGCGGTACCGCGCAGGGACAACGGCTCGTCGGCGTTCTGCAATTCGATTTGCAAGCCCTTCCGCCCGGCTCCAAGATTTCATTTGCCGCGTTGGAAATGACCGGGCGGAACGCGCGCTTTGCGATGACGACCGGCGAATGGCGCGTCGAATTGCTGGATGCCAAAGTCAGCGCGAACTGGGACGAAGCGACGTACGAAACGGTCCAGCAAATTCCCGCGCTCGCGACGATCGGCACACCATACACGCCGCGCGAACTGGCGGCGGGGCAGACGAATCGTTTCAGCTTCGCACCCGACCAATTGAAATTGCTCGAACGACAGTTGGACGTTGGTTTGCTCAATCTACGCGTGCGCGGACCGACGGAGGGAAGCGATCACTTTTTCGCTTGGGAAGCCGGGACGGGCGTGGCGGCGCCCACACTGTATCTGGTCGCCGTGCCGAGTTCCTTCGCCGTCATCACTGTGACGCCGACGCCGGAGAATGTGTTTGCCGCCGCAACGCGCGTGGTGGAGCAAACGCGGCAGGTTCAGCAATTCGGTACGCCCACGCCCTTTCCGCGTTCGATTGCCACCGTGACGCCGGGCGCGACGAGTGTCGTCGTCATCACCAACACCCCCACGCCCGCGCATATCGAAACCGCGTGGCATCGTTCCGCGTATGCAACCGCCATGGCAATGACGACCGGCACGTTCACGCCTTTGCCGCCCAACTGGGTCACGGCGACGCCGCCGCCGTTGCTGATCCCGGTCGAGAGTCTGACCCCGCGTCCAACTCCCACGCGCACGCCCACGCCGCGCGATTTGGTGCAGTTGGCGCTCCAGCCAATCCCCGCGCAATTTTTCAACAAGATTCTTTTCAAGAGCGGTTCGCGCGATGCGCCCCTCATTTGGTCTGTCGATCCCGATGGCAGGAATTTGGCGCTGGTGACGGATCGCGCGATTCACGAGCGCGCTACGGCGCGCGATGCCATTTCACCGGACGGCGCGTTTCTGCTCTACAACGCGCCCAGCATTGATTTTCCCGACGCGCTCCAGATCTGGATTCAATCGGCAACGCGGCCGGGAGTAGCACTGCAACGTCTAACCTGGCTTCGCACCGGATATGCTTACGCGCCGGCGTGGGCGCCCACCGGCAACAAGTTCGCGTACGTCAGCAGCGAAACGGGGCGCGACGAAATCTGGCTGTTCGATCTCGAAACCAAGCGCACGCAGAAATTGACCACCAGTCCCGATTGGTATTGGAATCAATATCCCTCGTGGTCGCCGGACGGCAAGCGCATCGCGTTTTCATCCGATCGCGGACACATCGGCTCGTTCACCGAAATCTGGACGATGAACGCAGACGGCACGGGCGAAATCAAACTGGGCGACGGCACGCGCGATGCCTGGGCGCCGGTTTGGATCAAGTGGAAACAATAGCGGCGCGAGGCAAAATGCCAAATTTGCCAAACGTGCCAAATGTGCCAAACGCGGTATCTTCTCAATAACTTGGGGTAATCTTTTCGCAATAGTCAATCCTACTTAATTGGGATAGACAAGTTGCTCACATCCGCTTATACTTGAGCCATGTTGGAAGACTTGAACCTGAATGATATGCAA
>VGOB01000293.1 GCA_016865935.1 Chloroflexota bacterium
GCGGAATCGAAATCTGGGCGGCAGACATGGCATTCTCCTTTTTGGTGGGACCAAGATGATACCAACAATTCTACCACATTTCATGCCCACTAGATCTAGTGGGCATCACGGCAATTCCCAAAGAGCCATTTTCACTGGATCGGAAGTGATGGCGGCGAATCGCAAATCGAGCGGGAGCGGATACGAAATGAGGTCACGCTCGAGGTGACGCAAGCTTTTGCGCCGGAATTGATCGCGGCGCGGCAACGCTACTACGCAATGGATGGGCTGATTGAGCCGACACGCGCGGCAGGCTGCGCCGTGGCCGAGACGCTGCGAAGGTTCGCCGATCTACAAGACGACCCAATCATCCGACAACAAGTCCCGGGTCTCGAGGAATGCCACGAGATTCTCAAGGCGCTGGAAGATGTGGTCGAGACATACGCGCAGGAACTCGCGGGGCCGGCGGAGTTGGGTTAGAACCATCGGAAGATGTCCCAACCGGATGGCCGACGGAATGAAGCGCGGACACGAACGCCTCGCACCGCCGGTCTTGGCCATACAGAAAACGTCATGAAACAACTGACATTCGGAATTATCGGGGTCGCGAGCGCAGCGCCGAGGAACGACGTCGAGAAAGTCTTGCGAGAGGCAGCCGCCATCGAGACGGTTGCCTCTCGTTTCGATCAAGTGGGTGCCGCAGGGATGTCTACGACCGAGTTGATCACATTTCTCATCGGTGAACAAACACCGGTCATCGCCGCCCGACTCCTTGCCCAGTTTCAAACCTTGTCGCGAGTCCATCATGCGGCCACCAGCCAACTGGCAACCATTTCCGGCATGACGCCGCGGCGCGCGAGGCTGCTCCAAGTCGCGCTCGAACTGGCAGCGCGGCGCGAGCAGCCATCCGCATTGCCCATCGTTAAATCACCGCAAGATGTTGCTGCCTTGGTCGGTCCCGAAATGAGGGGACTCGATCATGAGGAAATGCGCGTCGCTTCGCTCAACACGCGGAATCGTATTGTTGACGTCTCGACCATCTACCGCGGTTCGGTTCACACGACCGTTATTCGCGTCGGTGAGTTGTTTCGCTCCGCCCTGTTCCACAACGCCACCGCGGTGATCATCTTGCATAACCACCCTGGTTCGGATCCGTCTCCATCGCCGGAGGACATTGCCGTGACTCGCGAGATCGTACAAGCCGGGAAATTGCTGGACATCGAGATCCTGGACCACCTCGTCATCGGCGACCCTGGCTTTGTATCGTTAAAGGAGAGGGGACTGGGGTTCGGATGAGTTGTGACATCCAACGTAACTCTGGAATGGAATGAAATCCAACGTAACTCTGGAAGACGTCTTTCTTGATTTCACGCGGCGAACCCACAAATCCGCCGAGTTTCATTTGCGTTTGCGGGTCGCAGGAAAATCCTGCATTCCAGAGTTACGCTGGACGAAAAGTCCGTATTCCAGAATTGCGTTGGACGAGAGTATGTCTCGTCCAAATGTTTCGCTCAAAACGAGACACTTTTTGTCGGCTTTGTAGCCATCTGGCGTTATTCCATTCCAGAGTTACAATGGACGTCACACTGACGAACAACGCAATCGGGATCGAATGCCCGATCCCGATTGCGCCTCCCGCGTGGATGAATGGGGAGGTTTTTTTGTTTGCGCCGCTATCCTGCATGGGCTCACAAGCGCATCCGGGTTCTTTTTGTTTTTCCGGTCCTGTGATCAGAAATTGGTGATTGGGTAGGTTGGCAGTATAATATCGGTACACACCAATCTGTTTTTGGGGATCCACAGGGTCTCAATTGGAGGCACAACCTAATGTGTGACACCATCATCGCGCTCGGCAACGTCACCGCCGATGGCGCAACCCTCTTCGCCAAAAACTCGGACCGCGAACCGAACGAGGCGCACCACGTCGTCGTCATCCCCGCCGCCGATCACGCGCCGGCGAGGCGCGTCCAATGCACCTACATCGAAATTCCTCAGGTCGCGCACACGCACCGCGTCTTGCTCTGCAAGCCCTTTTGGATTTGGGGCGCGGAGATGGGCGCAAACGAGCACGGCGTCGTCATCGGCAACGAAGCGGTGTTCACCAAAATTCCCTACACCAAAACACCCGGTTTGATCGGAATGGATTTCCTGCGCCTCGCGCTTGAACGCGCAGCGACCGCGCGCGCGGCGCTCGACGTCATCACCGCGTTGCTCGCGCAGTACGGTCAAAGTGGCAATTGCGGTTTCCAGCACCCGACCTACTATCACAACAGTTTTCTCATCGCCGATCCGCGCGAGGCGTGGGTCTTGGAGATGGCGGATAAACATTGGGCGGCGGAACGCGTCCAAGATATCCGCACGATTTCGAACGGGCTCACCATCGGCAACCAATTCGATTTGGCGTCACCCGATCTGGTCAACTACGCCATCGAACGCGGCTGGTGTAAAAGCCGCGACGACTTTCACTTTGCGCGCTGCTATTCCGATTTTCTCTTCACCCGTTTTAGCCAAAGCCGCGCGCGGCAATGCCGCACGACCGCGCTGCTCGCCGCGCAGCGCGGCAAGTTGAACAGAAATGCTTCGCATTGTATTGCGGGTGTTTGAATTGCGCGTAATATTGCCGTCATGATTCGCCTCGCCGAAATTCTGGACGCACATTGGGACGAGTACGTGCACAAAGGTGGACGCTTC
>VGOB01000294.1 GCA_016865935.1 Chloroflexota bacterium
GAACGCCCCCGAATGAATTCGGGGTCTCAGCAAGGTGGAAATCGGTCGGAAACCGATTGTGACCAACTCGATTGATCGAGTTTTCACCTCATTGAGACGCCGATTTCCAATCGGCGGCGGTAGCGCAAGTTTCTGGGTAGCGGAGCGAGAAATCTCCGGCGTGCAAATACGAGATTTCTCGACGCGAAAAGCGCGCCTCGAAATGACAAGGTGAGCAATTACAAAAACCCTCGGTGTTCCCTGTGTCCTCTGTGACAAAAAGAATTTCGATGTTTTGCGAGGTTGCCTATGGCTCGATCTCTCAGTCGCCCCAAAAGTAAAAGTTCGACCCAGCGTCCGACTAAACGCGCGCCGCGCAAGGCGCCGTCGGAGCGACGCCACGCGCAGCGCGGCAATCTGCAACTCCTCACCGCGTTTCGCGGTTTGGACGATGGACAGGAATCGTTCACCGGTTTCGTCCGCGCGCTGAATTTGAGCGCGGTGGGCGCGCTCTTGGAATCGCCGGATGAATTCACCATCGGGCAGAAACTTGCCGTGGAATTTCTGTTGGACAACAACCGGATCGCGCAGGCGGACGCGCGCGTGGCGCGCGTGACCAAGCGCGAGAAATTCTATCACGTCGCCGTCGAATTTTTCCGCGTCTCGCCGCAAGCGCGCCGCTTGATTGACAAACAAATCGCGTCCTAGCCGCTTCTCGTTCCGGAGCGCCGATGTTGCCAGATGATTTCGCGTTGCGTTTGACTCGCTCCAGCGAAACGTTGTCGCCGGACGAAACGCGTCGCGTCGAACCGTTTTTCACTAACGCGACGCGCTCCATCGTCGCGTTGAAAAATCTTCCCGAAGTGATCAAGGGCGCGCTCTTTTCGCGGTACAGTCGTTCCGCGAAAGGAGTGCGCCGTTTGTTTCTCGATGAATTCTTGCCGCAGCGCGATCTCGGCATCGCCGATTTTGCGCGCGCCGATCCGATGGACGCGACGCGCGCGGAAGATTTCTATCGCCGCATCCTGTCCGATTACGGCGACGATTCGGTAGGCGAACTGGGTGGCGCGCACCTTGCCTGCCAGGAAGTTTCGCAGATCGCCGCCAAAGCGATTGAGCACGGGCGCATCGGCGTCTCGTACCTCGAAAAGTCATCGCGCTATGTTCCGTTCGACGACAAGGTGAACGGGCAGTATCGCTACTATCGCCCGCGAAAAATTTTGGAATCGCCGTTCGGCGCGGAATACGTCGCGACACTCGACGCGATCTTCGACGCGTACGCGCGCAACCTGCCGCGAATGATCGAGCATCTCGCGTCGCGTTATCCGATCGCGTCGCTCGAATTTGAACACGCGCAGACCGGCGACGTAACGCGCTACGCCGAAATTCGTGACGACGATTTTGCCAAGAGCGCGCAAGCCGCGTACCGGCAAGCCGTTCGCGCGCGCGCGTGTGATATGTTGCGTTGCTTTTTGCCGATGGCGACGCTGACGAACGTCGGCGTGTGGGGCAACGGGCGCGCGCTCGAATATTTGTTGATCCGGCTCTACGCCGATCCGCTCGACGAAATTCAGACGATTGCGCGCGCCGCGCATTTTGAATTGGATCAAGTGATCGGTCCCTTTGTGAAACGCGCGGACGATGACAAGGGCAAAGCGTTCCAAGCGTACTTGCGCGAGATGCGTGAACGCGAGCGCGAGTTGGCGCGCGAGTTTGCGACCGCCGACGGACGACCGCTGACCGCTGCCGATTCTCCGTTTGTCATTGCGAGCCGCGTAGCGGCGAAGCAATCTCCATCCAGCGAATTGGGGATTGCTTCGGGCAAAGACCGCCCTCGCAATGACAGCGCAGAAAAAGTCACACTCGTCCATTCCGACGCGGACGCGCTAGATCGCGTTGTTGCCGCGATTTTATATCCCGCGTCCGATTTGTCCAAGACACAAATTTTGAACCGCGTGCGCGAACTTGCCGACGAAGATAAAGCGCGCATCGTCCGCGCGTACGCCGGCGAACGAAAGAATCGGCGGCACAAACCGGGGCGCGCGTTCGAGCACGCATCGTACGAATTCGATCTGCTGATCAACATTGGCGAGTATCGCGATTTGCAGCGGCATCGCGTTCTCACGCCGGATCGCCAGATGTTCACAACCGCGCACGGCTACGCCGTCAACGACGACATCGCGCGCGCGCCGGAAATCCGCGCGGACTACGCGCGGTGTATGGCGCAAGCCGCCGCGCTGCGCGAACGACTCGCGGACGCAATGCCGTTTGAAGCGCAATACGTCGTGCCGTTTGGTTTCTGCGTGCGTTACAACCTGCGCCTGAACTTGCGCGAGGCGTATCATTTGCTCGAACTGCGTTCCGCGCCGCAAGGTCATCCCGATTACCGCGCCACCGCGCAAGCAATGTTCCGCGCGATTCAAGCCGCGCATCCCGCGCTCGCCGCGCCGATGAAGTTTGTTGACCTGACGCCGGACGTGCCGCTGGGGAGATTGAGAGCGGAGATGCGGAGGGTGGGGAAACCACAGGCATGACCCCAGAGGAAAAAGCGCGACAACAAATTGACACACTGATTTCCCTGAAGTAGAAAAGACTGGCAAGTATTCAGACTAGCGAATTGGACTCCAGGCGGAACTGGAGTAGATTGTTTGTGCCACAAACGATCTTCTCTCAGGAACGCCACGGAG
>VGOB01000295.1 GCA_016865935.1 Chloroflexota bacterium
TCGTTGGTGAGGTTCGGGGTAAGGCTTTGGGGGTTCGCATGGCTCGCTCCGCAAGTGTAATCCAGCGGGAACAGTTTCCCCCAAGTTCCCTGATTCGTCAACTCCTAGTGACTTTTGCGGTATTGCGTTTATTGGTTCATTGGCTCATTGATTTACCCGCTCGATGCGCGCACCTAGTCCGCGTAATTTCTCCTCGATCTGTTCGTACCCGCGATCGATTTGCCCGATGTTGCCGATGACGCTTTGCCCGCGCGCGCACAGCGCGGCGAGCAGCAGCGCCATCCCCGCGCGAATGTCCGGCGATTCGAGGCGTTCGCCATGCAGGTGGCTGGGTCCGACGACGACCGCGCGATGCGGATCGCACAAGATCACGCGCGCGCCCATATTCATCAGTTTGTCCACCCAATACAATCGCGCGTCGAACATTTTCTCGTGGATCAAGACTGTCCCTTCGCACTGCGTCGCGACGACGAGCGCGATACTCATCAAATCGCTGGGGAATTGGGGCCAGATGCCATCGTCAATTTTCGGCACCGCGTCGTGCAAATCGTTTTGCACGCGCAGCGTTTGATGCGCCGAAACAAAAACGTCGTTGCCGCGCACCTGGCATTCGACGCCGAGCCGCGCGAAGGTGAGCAAGACCATTCGCAGATGTTCGGGCGCGGCGTTCTTGATCAGAATTTCGCCGCGCGTCACCGCCGCGAGTCCGATGAAACTCCCCGTCTCGATGTAATCCGCGCCGATTGAAAATTCCACGCCGCGCAGTTTGTCCACGCCGTCAATCGTGTACGTGTTCGAGCCGATGCCGCTGATGCGCGCGCCCATCGCGTTCAGCATTTGCGCCAGGTCTTGGACGTGCGGCTCGCTCGCGGCGTTGCGAATGATCGTCGTGCCTTTCGCGAGTACCGCCGCCATCAGCGCGTTCTCGGTGCCCGTGACGCTTGCCTCGTCGAGGAAAATGTCTTTGCCGCGCAAGCCGTCGGTTCGCAGATCGAAACCATCGTTGACGTGAACTTCCGCGCCGAGCGCGCGCAAGGCGTGGATGTGCGTATCGAGCCGCCGCCGTCCGATCACATCGCCGCCAGGCGGCGGCAAACGCACCTGCCCCATCCGCGCGAGCATCGGTCCCGCGAACAGAATCGAGGTGCGGATGCGCGAGCAAATCTCGCGATCCAGTTCGGTCGTGCGAATATCGCGCGCGTGTATGACAAGATCGTGCGCGCTTAATTCCGTAATGTGCGCGCCGAGCGACGCGAGGAGCGCGAGCATATCGTCCACGTCGCGGATGCGCGGAACGTTGCGCAGCGTGACTGGCTCGTCGGTGAGCAAACAGGCGGACAGCATCGGCAGCGCGGCGTTTTTGTTTCCACTGGGCGTCACGGTGCCGCGCAACTGCGTGCCGCCTTCGATGAGAAATTTTTCCATTGGAATCGTCAATGTGCCAACTCTACAACGTGATGTCGCCATTCCGCCGCGCGTTGCGCTAACTCGTCGCCATCGCCTTGATCCCAGTTGTAAAGCGTGGCAGGATCAAAATCTGCGCCGTTGGGCCAAACCAAAGTGTGAACTTCAGAGTCTAGCCGCACTTGATTGAACAAAGTAATATCGCGCAACGGCGCGAAATAGAATCCCTCCAGCACAGGCGCAAAGTTGATGACGCGTATCGCGCCATCATCAAAAGTAATTCGCAAGGTATAGGGGCGCACGATTTCAAAGTCAACGATCCTGACCATCAGATGTTTCATATTTGTTCACTCCTCTCGTTTCAAAGGCGGAATCTTTTGGATTGGCTCGCCCGCGTTCACGCGTTGCCAGTCTTCCAGCAACTCATCGCGGTAAAGTTCAATCCACGCTTCCACGAGGCGCTGCTGCCGACGGGGTAACGCGCCCGCGAGAATCTCGCCTGTGTCAACGCGATACGTTGCCGCAGCGTCCTGATAGTAGGCGTGGAGATGAGGCACGTGGTGCTGTGTCCCTGTCTCGGTGAACATGCGGATGATGATTCCGAAAAAGCGCGATAATTCAGGCATTGTGAGACCCATTATACCACAGTGCGCCGTCGGTTGGAAACTAATGGTTCAAGGTTCAAGGTTGGGTGTGCGTCAAAATTTCGGGCGGTAGGGGCGAAGCATTTTTCGCGCCCTGAGCGGAGCGCGGCAAAGTCGAAAGATAGCGAAAAATGCTTCGCCCTTACACACTGGCTAACCTGAAACTCTTTTCAGCGATTCGCGCGCAATCTCCGCGTTAGGCGATTGTAGCCGTTCAAGAATTTCCAACGCTTCGCGGAACAGGCGCGCGGCTTCTGTTTTGTCTCCTTGCTTTTCCGCGAGCAAACCCATTTGCCCAAATGTCAGTGCAATCCCGCTTTGGTTGCCCAGGTTCTGTTCGATTTCCAAACTCTCGGCATAACGTTGCCGCGCGGTGGCGTAATCGCCTTGCTGGTACGCGATGTTCCCCAACTGGTGCAAGGTAATCGCAATCCCGCTTTGGTTGCCCAGTTTCTTGAAAGTCGCAAGTGCGTCGTCGTAATAGACGTTATCAATAATAAGGATTTCGGCTTATCGTCGCAGGCGACGCTTGCGATGTCGAATCCGAAGATTGTGCAAACCTGTTGCCGACTCTATAAATCCATCTGCACAATCAGATCGCGTATTGC
>VGOB01000296.1 GCA_016865935.1 Chloroflexota bacterium
CGTCCCCTCCTGGCTTCTGGACGCAAGAAGTCAGTTGGTTTTTTGCGCCCAGGATCTGTGCGGTGCTACACAACGCTCGTTGGTTCAATCTCATGCTCGCACAACCCGCGAGGATTCTTCACCGCTGATGCTAAAGTATCCTGGGTTGACTATTACGCGAGGATGCTTCAGCATCCTTCAGCCGCATAGCCAAATCGTTTACGATTTGGCTCCCCGCCGCGTCCGTTTCATCTCCCGCAACTCTCTCACATAATCCGTCGCTTCTTGCTCCCGCACCTTCTCCCACTCTGGGCGCGCGTCCTGCGCGTCCATCATTTGCCGCAGTTCGAAAATCTGATCGCGCAAGAGCGCGGCTTTTTCAAATTCCCAGTTTTGCGCGGCTTGCTTCATCTGCTTTTCGAGTTCCGCGATCAAGCGCGCGCTTTCCGATTTTGGAATTTCGAGCGGCGCGCCGGGCTTGTATCCGGGTTTCGCTTCGGCGGCGACGCGCACGCGGTCCGTCAAATCGCGCACCTGCTTGACGATCCCTTGCGGCACGATGTTGTGCGCGGCGTTGTGTTCCATCTGCACTGTGCGCCGCCGACTCGTCTCGTCAATCGCGCGCTTCATCGAATCGGTCATCGTGTCGGCGTACATAATCACTTGCCCGTTGACGTGCCGCGCCGCGCGCCCAATCGTCTGAATGAGCGCAGTCCCGCTCCGCAAGAAACCTTCCTTGTCCGCGTCGAGAATCGCGACGAGCGACACTTCGGGCAAGTCGAGTCCTTCGCGCAAAAGGTTGATGCCGACGACGACATCGTAGACGCCGAGACGCAGGTCGCGCAGAATTTCGATCCGCTCCAGCGTCTGCACTTCGGAATGCAAATAGTGAACCTTAAGGTTGAGTTCGTGCAAATAGTCGGCAAGGTCTTCCGCCATTCGTTTCGTCAGCGTCGTCACCAGCACACGCTCGCGGCGTTCGACGCGCATCTTGATCTCTGCGATCAAATCGTCAATTTGTCCCTTGATCGGACGCACGATCACTTCGGGGTCAACTAATCCGGTGGGGCGAATGATTTGTTCGGCAACCTGGGAACTGATTTTCAATTCGTATGCCGCCGGGGTCGCGCTGACGAAGATCACCTGGTGGACTTTTGTTTCAAATTCCTCGAATCGCAATGGACGATTGTCGAGCGCGCTCGGCAATCGGAAACCGTACTCGATCAGCGTCTCTTTGCGCGCGCGGTCGCCGTTGAACATCCCGTGCACTTGCGGAATCGTCATATGCGATTCGTCAACGAACATCAAGAAATCGTCGGGCAAGAAATCGAGCAGCGTCCACGGCGGCGAGCCAGGTTCGCGTTGCGCGAGTGGGCGCGAATAATTTTCGATCCCGGAGCAATAGCCGACTTCGCGCAACATTTCCAGATCGTACTTGGTACGCTGTTCGATCCGCTGCGCCTCGAGCAATTTATCTTGCGCCTTGAATTGCGCGATTTGCGCTTCGAGTTCTTTTTCGATGTCGTCGAGCGCGGTGTTCAATTTGTCCTGCGGCGTGATGAAATGCTTCGCCGGGAAAACTTCGATCGAGTTATGCTCGACCAACACTTCGCCGGTCAGCGTGTCAATCTCGACGATCCGATCAATCTCGTCGCCGAAAAACTCGATGCGGTACGCCGTCGTGCCGTACGCCGGCGCGACTTCGACCGTGTCGCCGCGTACGCGAAACTTGCCGCGTCCCAGATCGAGATCGTTGCGCGCGTAATGAATTTCGACGAGATGACGCAACACTTTGTCGCGGTTGCGCGTCTCGCCGCGCTTGAGCGACAAACGTACGCCGCCAAATTCCTGCGGCGAGCCCAAGCCGTAAATGCACGACACTGACGCGACGATCACCACATCGCGCCGCGACAAGAGCGCGGAGGTTGCCGCGAGCCGCAAGCGATCGATCTCTTCGTTGATGCTCGAATCTTTTTCGATGTAGAGATCGTGTTGCGGCACGTACGCTTCGGGCTGGTAGTAGTCGTAGTACGAAACAAAGTACTCGACCGCGTTGTGCGGAAAGAATTCGCGGAACTCGGCGTACAACTGCGCGGCAAGCGTCTTGTTGTGCGCGAGGACGAGCGTTGGCTTTTGCGTTTGCGCGATGATCTCCGCCATCACGAACGTCTTGCCGGTCGCCGTCGCGCCGAGCAAAGTTTGAAAACGATCGCCGCGCCGGATTCCTTCGGCCAGTTTCGCGATCGCGGTGGGCTGATCGCCGGTTGGTTGAAACGGGGAAACAAGTTTGAATTCGGACATTAGTCAATTCCAATCGAAAAGTATGCGTACGCGCAGTACGCGCCGAGATTGCCCAAGCCATCCACTGCGCGCACGTGCCAGCGATACCACGTTCCACATTGCATCGCCGGAGTTGCCGTGAGTGAAAGCGTATTGCCCGCAGCGAAAGAGGAGTACGTCCCAGCGGCGCCGCTCGGTGATCGCTCCAACACGGCGATGATCTTCGTTTCGGCCACTTGGTAGTTTTAGAGCGTAGCCTTCGCTGAATGGCGGAGTGTCAGCGATAGAGCAGACAGACGGAAGAAGATCGGGTAAAATACCTTCCCAGTTTGTGGGGAG
>VGOB01000297.1 GCA_016865935.1 Chloroflexota bacterium
GCGTCAATCGAATCGGCGACGAGCGCGTCGCGCGGCGCGGTCCGAATTCCCTTGCCGACGCGATCCGCCCAGCGCGCACCTGCCACCGTTTCCCAGGTCGTCGCGAAATAAAAGAGCGGTTTGATGATTGCCGAGAGCGCGTATCCCGACACGGCGAGCCATTTGCGCGCCCGGAGTTTGTCGGACAGCCAGCCCGAAAATATTTTCAGCAGACTCGCCGTCGTCTCCGCCAGCCCTTCGATCACGCCGATGATGTTCATTTTGACGCCGAGCACATTCGCGAGAAACAGCGGCAAAATATTGATCACCATCTCGCTCGAAATGTCCATAAAGAAACTGGTCGCGCTAACCGCCCAGACATTGCGCGGCATCGCGCGCCAACCGGGTTGCGATGATTTTGTGATGGTCGCCATCCGAACTCAAGTTCAAGGTTTCAGGTTCAAGGTTTGACGTTGAACTTTGAACCTTGAACTTTGAACCATCTCAAGTATAGCGCAATTCTATTTTTTTCGCCAATGTTGCAACTCGATCACGTTGCCTTCAGGATCAGTCACGTACACAAAACGAATCGCGCCCGCGCCGGGAATCTCCACCGACACGATTTTGCCGACCGCGCGTCCGCCCGCCGCGATCACCGCGTCGCGCGCCGCGTCCACATCGTCCACCGCGAACGCGAGGTGACCGAACCCAGGGCGATTGACCGCCGTGTTTGGTTTTTCCTGCTCCGAATCGTACTGAAAAATTTCGAGCGTCGGTCCCGCGTCACCGTAACCAGGCAGACGCAGATGCGCGCCGCGAATATGCGCGTGCGCGATCGCCGTCGCGTCGTCCAGCCACCGCCCGGACAAATCGCGTTCGGGCGGAACGAGCGTACAGCCAAAGACGCGCGTGTAAAACTCTGCGAGTCGTTTCCAATCGCGCGCGATCAAATTCGTGTGAACGTATTTCACATTTGTAACCATCGCTCCGCCTTGTCGTATATTTTATGATGGCAAGGTACGCGGAATGGGTGCGATTGTCAATGTACGTCGGCGTGTCATTGCGAGCGTTTTTCGCGAAGCAATCCCCAAATCGCGCATGGAGATTGCTTCGTCGCAAAAACCGCTCCTCGCAATGACAATCGCACGTTTGCTCCAAACTCAAACCGCAAGTATAATTCCGGCGAGGCAAAAATGTCACTCCTCTCTACTTTGATCGGTCGCGCCGAGGATGTCGAAGCGATTCGCGATCGCGCGTTGCGCGGCGCGTGCGTCTCGCTCGTCGGCGTCAGCAACCTGGGCAAGACCGCGCTGATGCGGCATTTGAGCGAACCGCGCAAAAATGCGCGCGGCGCGTTCGTCTACGTGGATTGCAATACGATGCCCGAACGGACGGCGCGCGCCTTTTTCACCGTGCTGTGGCGCGCGCTGGCGGAAAAATTACCGGCGCGCGTGGGCGATGCGCTCACGGATGCGATCCTGGGCGCGGACGACGCGACGACCTTCGCGCTCAACTTTGAGCGCGGGCTGACGCACGCGCTCGACGCGCTGCCGCGCCCACTCGTTCTCCTGCTCGACGATTTCGACGAAGCGTATGCGTCGCTTGACGCGCAGGCGTTCCTCAATCTGCGCGCGTTCAAGGACCGGCATCGCGACGCGCTGGCGTACGTCACCGCGACGAATCGCGAATTCGCGCGCCTGCCGATGTCGCGCGAGCAAGGTGAATTGGTGGAACTGTGCGCGCCGCACGTTCACTATTTGCAATTTATGACGCGCGCCGACACGCGCGAATTTTGCGCGCGCTATGCCGCGCTCGAACGGGTCACCTTTAGCGATGCAGACCTCGCGTTTGTGTGCGACCACGCGGACGGTCATCCCGGGCTCGCGCTCGCGGTTTGCTGCGCGCTCGGCAACGTCACCGGCGCGCCGACGCGCAACGCGCAACAGGATCGCGTGATCCACCAACTCGTCCAGCCCAATCTCGCCGCCGATCCGAACGTGCGGATCGAGTGCGAAAAAATTTGGCGCGATCTCGATCCGGACGAACAACGCGCGCTGTTCGATCTCGAACGCGCCG
Source organism: Chloroflexota bacterium (assembly GCA_016865935.1). GTDB lineage: Bacteria > Chloroflexota > Anaerolineae > UBA4142 > UBA4142 > VGOB01. Next base: position 2,056 of record VGOB01000297.1, read on the forward strand.
AAATCGCGGAACGCAGTCTGCTTGCCAAACACATCGTCCGCGCCGGCGAAGCGGGGCAGGTTCTTTTTGCGCGCCTGTTCGCCGATTTTGTGCGGCGGCAACACCTGGCGCAACAACCGCACGCGCGCGGCGTCTACGTGGACGTGGATGCCGGCGCGGCGTTCGTGCAAGGCAAACGCGTCGAAGAGTTGACCGATCTCGAATATCGTTTGCTGACATTTCTCTACGGCAAGCTGGATCGCGTGTGCGACAAGTATTCGATCGTGGAAAATGTGTGGGGGCAACAGTTCATTGACGAGGTGGACGACGCGCGGATCGAGAAACTGATCAGCCGCCTGCGCGCCAAAATCGAGCCGGACGTGACCAAGCCGCGCTATCTGCTCAGCGTGCGCGGACGCGGGTACAAACTAGTACCGTGTCTCATAAGTTTTCCGACGGTTGTCAGACCGCCAACGGCAATCCCTTGTACGTCCAGCGATAGGGATGCGCCCAACGCCGATTGTATGTGCG
>VGOB01000298.1 GCA_016865935.1 Chloroflexota bacterium
CGCTTGGCTCAAGACCCGCCGCCCCGGTCAACGACAGCCGCATCGGCGTCTACGTCATCGTAGTTTCATCGCAAGCCTTGCCGCATTCGGAAAGCCAGGATGACCGGAATTACTTTTGGGATATGTGTTAAAGGCAATCTGCGCGTTCCAGATCGGAATATAGCGAAAGATCAAATAGTACGTCAGCGGCGCGATCAACAAAAAATAATACCACCGGTGTTTCCACATCGCGCGCCCAAGCCGCCGCAAGCGCGTTGCCAGCGATTGCTCCGGGACGCCCACGCGCGCGCGCCGCGCCAATCGCTCAGGCGAACGCAACGAGTCGGTATACTGGCTCATATCCCCACCTCATCATTCTTTGACAAGTCCCTCTGCCGATGTTAGAATCGGCTTGAACTCAATTATAGTGCCGGATCGCTCATTCTACCTGCCAAGAATTTGCCAAGACTCTGCCAATGGATTTCGATTCCTTTCACAAACAAGTCAAAGACGCGCTGGAGCATTTGCACGACGCGGCGCATTTGCAAACACATCCACTCCTCGCGCGCCTCCACGACACGGCGTCCGATAGTCATTCGACGCGCGCGCAAAAACTGCGCGCCTGGCTCAAGAACGCGATCGAGCAACTCAAGCCCGCGCCCGACCTCCCCTCCAGTTCACCCGAGTGGCGCTGTTATCTCGCGCTCCGCTACCGCTACGTCCAGCGCATGAATCCCGTCAACATCGAAAGCGAATTGGGGATCAGTCAACGCCAACTGTACCGCGAACTTGCCAAAGGGCTGGACGCGCTCGCCGCGCTGTTGTGGGAACAACGCGCGCCGGAGCGATCCGATCTACGCGTACCGGAGATCGAAACGCGCGAACTGGAAAACGAGCTGAGCCAGTGGAATTTGACGCGCCAGAAATTCGACGTGCGCGCGCTGATCACGGAGACGATTGCGACGCTCCAGCCGACGATCACCGCGCGCGACATTGCAGTGTACACGGATTTTCGTGACGATGTGCCGCCCGCATTCGTAGACGCGACGCTGACGCGTCAAGCGTTGCTCAACGTCTTGCGACTCGTCGTGAACCAAACGCGCGATCAAATTACGGTGGGCGTGGGCGCGCAAGAAAAACTAGTTCACATTGTCATCGTCGCGGAAGATGTGCGGATTGATTTCACAGCGGAGGATTGGCGCAACGCGGAATTGCTCTGCCGCGCGCAAGGGGCGATTCTCGATCTCAACACGCTGGGGCAAACCGTGATCCTGTTGCCGCGCGCCGCGCAAACGCGCGTCCTGGTGATTGACGACAATCCGGCGATCCAGCAACTCTTTGAACGCTATCTCGCGCCGCAACAGTACGAAGTGATCCACGCGCAATCCGGCGATGACGCGTTGCGTCTGGCGGCGGAAAGCCAGCCCGATGCGATCACGCTGGACGTGATGATGCCGCGAATGGACGGGTGGCAAGTTTTGCGCGCGCTCGCGCAAAATCCTGCCACCGCGAAAATTCCGGTCGTCGTTTGTTCCGTGCTGAAAGAGCCGGAGCTTGCGCTTTCGCTCGGCGCGCGCGCGTATCTCAAAAAGCCGGTGGATCGGCTGACGCTGGTGGAGACGTTGGCGCGGGTGGTGAGCTAAGCGAGTAAACCGCTTGCTCCGCTGCCCTTTGGCGTATGCATCGCGTTGCTCGGCAAGTTCTCCCGCTTGATTCCTCTGCAGAAACTATCACTATCGCGAGGTTGTTGTCCGCGGATCTCCCCGAATCTTCATGAAAAAGAGATTAGCGCAGATTCGCGGAAAATTCGGTCGCGGCGGCGCTACGCTATGCTGCGCCAAACTTTCGCATTCTTGCAAGTGCTACGAATGAGCGCGGAGATTGGCTGTTAGGTAATCAAGCGGCTCATCCAAGTATATATGGGTGCGCGCAGTCTTGGCTGAGGTAGAATCAGATTCCAAGTTAAAGAATTTTGACCAAATCGTAACCAAACTTTGACCCACAAATCGCGAATTGTGTGTTACACTTATCTTCAAGTGTGCAATTTTCTTCCTTTGGTCGTAGGCATTTTACGCTTGCCTTGACCGGTCGTGTATGACGCAAGTTTGCCATTGGACGTAATTCTCATTGAGGAGGTCTACAATAGACATTATCGGAAATAGTCGGTCGGCGATTGGTGGCTGAATCTCGGGCGTCGGAAACTGACTCGCCAATTGTGCAACGCACAGGCGACGCGCATCACCAAATCCGAGAATCCATCTTTGGTATTCCGCAACACATCTTTCACAATCCGGCATCGTTTGACACCGGCAATCACATGTTCCACGCGGATCCGTACGCCGGAAATCAAGCGGTTGAAAAACAGATCCGCAACACCCAGGTCTTTGCCTTTCGGTTTCTTCTTGGGTTGCAACGTGAGAACACCCACGGGGGCGTACCCTTGGAAGCCGATATCTTGGCCTAGCGTGGCAGCGGGCGGATACTGGATGGCTTCCGTGTCCGCGATTTTCTTGTCG
>VGOB01000299.1 GCA_016865935.1 Chloroflexota bacterium
CACTGGCGGAATGCACGCGACCGTCGCGCCGGACGAAATGGAAACGGTCGCCGAGTTCGATCACATCTGCCAGGGTCCCGGCGAAAACATCATCGTGGATTTGCTGAAAGACCCGCGCGCGTTTCCACGAATGATCACCGGCGTCGGCGCGAAATCAATGTCCGATTGGGTTTTGATGGATCGCACGCTATGGCCCAATCCCAACCTGCCCGATTTTCCGTGGCCCCTGGAACCGGAGTGTGGCTGGGGTCCCGGTCCCGTTGCGACGATTTTGACGAGCCGCGTCTGTCCCTGGCAATGCGTCTTTTGCAACGAGTCGTCGTACATCGCGAATATGGGACGCAAGTCGGTTGACCAGGTGATTGACGAACTGAATTTCCTCGATGACAAGTACGGACCGATCGGCTCGGTCGTCATTCACGATTCGATGTTCTTTCAACATCCATCGTGGCTGAAAGAGTGGCTCGAAAAATATCCGCGCAAAGCGCACAAACGCTGGGGCTATTGGGCGGCGGGACGTTCGGACACGGTGCGTCAGTGGCCCGATTTATTCGAGGCGCTCGTGCGCGAGACGAATTGGAACCACGTCTCGCTCGGGTTCGAGTCCGGCAGTGATCGCGTGCTGAAAATTCTGAACAAGGAATGTACCGCCGAGGACAATTACGTCGCGATTGACTTGCTGAACAAAATCGGCGATGACCTGGAAGCGCGCGGTTACATCCCGCCGAAATTCTGGGCGAACATTATGCTTGGCATTCCGGGCGAGACGCGCGAAGACGCGTTCGACACGATCCGAATGTTAAAGCGAATGAAGCGCGTCCTCCCTTCGATTTCGTACTACGCGCCGTACCCCGGCTCCGCACTTGGTTACCAACTGATCGCGGAAGGCAAAAGCCGGATGTCGAAAGAAAATTATCATCGTTATCCCGACGACAAAAAAGTCAAAGGGATTGATTATGGCTTTTACCAAAAACTCTTGCGCGGCAAGTTCGACCGCGAAGTGAATGCGGGCTTGCCGCAGTTCCTGCGCGGCAAATCGGGCGTGTACGCAGACGCGTTGATCAAGGCGTGATCGCGGTGTGTCATTGCGAGCGAAGCGAAGCAATCTCCATCGTACTCGGAGATTGCTTCGTCACAAAAAACGCTCCTCGCAATGACAAGAGAACGACAATGAGCAGCTTCAACAACCCCCACCACTTTTTTCTCTTCGCGATGAAGAACGGCAAGAAGAAACTCGCGTACGGCGCGACGGCGGAAGATGCGTACAACAATCTTCAACTGCGCCTGACGTCGAAGGAAATGGAATTGATCCTGAAGGATCAATATCTCCGTTTTCCGCAACGCGAACTGCAAAAGCACGTGCGCGATCTGGGTTGAGGGCTAGACGCGTTTCGCAGTGCGGCGAGGTGTTCACGCCGCGCTTTTTTGTTGACCAATACAATCGCACGGTGTATAATCACATTGCAGAAAAGGAGGCGCGCGATGACGAAAATCAAAGAGACCAAAACCGCATATTCGGCTGAACCGATCACCGTCGTCACGACGCGCGGCACGACGGAGATTCCACGCGCGCTGCGCGAGCGCTATCGCGTCACCGCGAAATCGCGCTTGCGCTGGACGGACACGGGGAACGGATTGCTTGTTGTGCCGCTTGAAAGGCGAATCGCGCCGGAGCGCGCGCGACCCCAACCCACCGAGAAAAAAGCAAAAACGAGTGACCGCGAATTTCTGGCATGGCTCGCTGAATGGATGAAAGAACCAGACGATTGGACTCCCGAACAGTGGGATGAGTTTGAACAAGAACTCCGCGCCAACCGCGTCAAGTTCCGAGACATTGAAATATGACCGCGTATCTACTCGACACCAACATCATCTCAGCGCTCTTGAAAAAACAAGATGCGGCAGAAAGTCGTTTGCGCGAAACAGTTGCGACGAAAGAGCTGGTGTTCCTTTCGGCGGTCGTTCACTACGAAGCCAAGCGCGGTCTCTTAAAGCGCGATGCCAAGAATCAGATGCAAGCCCTCGAGCGCCTGGTCGCGCGATTTGAGTGGTGTGACGTCGTCCAAGCCGATTGGGAACTTGCCGCGCGCTTGTGGGTTGAACGGGCGAAGATCGGCAGACCGATCGAAGACGCCGATTTGTTGATCGCCGCGCAAGCCAGACGGCTCGGCGCGACTCTGGTGACGGATAACACAGACGATTTCGACGATCTGGGTGTGACCGTTGAGAATTGGAGAAAGCAATAGCACGATGAGAATTTTGCTCGTTTCCCCCGAATCGCAAGTGTGGAACTCGCGCGCGCACATCCACAACGGCTTGGGCTATCTCGCGGGTTCGCTCTTGGCGAATGGATACACGGATGTAACGTTGCACGACGGCGCGGTCGAAGATCAATCGGTTGCCGATGTGCTCGATCGCGCGCGCGCGGAACAGCGCGCGTACGATGTCGTCGGCATTTCCGCGCCGACGGTGCTGATCGAAAACGCGT
>VGOB01000300.1 GCA_016865935.1 Chloroflexota bacterium
ATGACCTTCCTCTCGCATCTCTTTCTCGTGCGCTTGCGGGTGAAGATGGGAGTGGATGCACCTGCCCTGACTGTTTCCCAGGTACGCCAGTTACTCCAAGTCGTCTTGCCACAGCGCAAGTTTGATGTGCAGTCCGCGTTAGACGAGGTGGAGCGGATTCAGAAACGGAACCGCGCGGCCTATCTTTCCCACCGCAAACGCAAACTGCGGGAACTTCATGCCCAACTAAAGTAACGTTGTAATACTAACAGCCCCATCAAAAACCAATCCGGACAGCGACTGTGTAGCAGTCTGCCTGTCCGGGTGCTAATGCTGTGTGTCATTGCGAGGAGCGTTTTTCGCGACGAAGCCGCGAAGCGTCCAACTTGCAAATTGGGGATTGCTTCGCTCCGCTCGCAATGACACGCGGCACTATTTCACCAGCGCGACCTCCATCGCCTGCGCGAGTGATCGCGCGCCGATCAATTCGATGCCGTCGGGCTTGTCCTTCATCCGTACCAGCGCTTGCGGCACGAGCGCGCGCTTGAAGCCGAGTCGCGCGGCTTCGATCAGACGACGCTGCGCTTGCGCGACCGTTCGCAGTTCGCCGCTCAACCCGACTTCGCCGATGACGACTAGGTCTTCCGCGACTGGCTGATTGCGGAACGACGATGCAATCGCGAGCGCGACTGTCAAATCGGCGGCGGGTTCCGTGATCTTCAAGCCGCCGACGACGTTGACGAAAACATCTTGCGCGCCCAGCTTCAAACCGACGCGCTGTTGCAAAACTGCGGTCAGCAAAAGCAAGCGTCCCATATCGAAACCATTCGCGGCGCGGCGCGGGTATGCGAACGCGGTCGAATTCGTCAGCGCCTGGATTTCGACGAGGAGCGGGCGCGTCCCTTCCATCGTCACCGCGATCGCGCTGCCCGACGAACCTGGTGCGCGTTCGGCGAGAAACGCGGCAGATGGATTATCCACCTCGATCATTCCTTCTTGCGTCATCTCGAACACGCCGACTTCCGATGTCGCGCCGAAACGATTTTTCACCGAGCGGAGCAAGCGGTACGCGTGAAAGCGTTCGCCCTCCAAATACAGCACCGTGTCCACGATGTGTTCCAGGACGCGCGGACCGGCGATCGCTCCGGCTTTGGTCACGTGCCCAACGAGAAAAATCGCGACGTTCGTTTCTTTTGCCGCATGCATCAACCGCGCCGCCGATTCGCGCACCTGCGAGATACTCCCCGCCGCGCTCGTCAATTCTTCGAGGTACACCGTTTGAATCGAATCAATCACGACGAGTTTCGGATTGAGTCGCTCGAGGTTGCCGATGATTTCGTCGAGGTTCGTTTCGGTGAGGAGATAGAGCGCGTCCGGTTTGAGCGCGAGCCGTTCCGCGCGCATTTTCATCTGCTGCACTGATTCCTCGCCGGAGACGTACAGCACTGGCGCGGTTTGCGCGAGCGTCGCCGCCATTTGCAACAGCAAAGTTGATTTGCCGATTCCCGGTTCGCCGCCGATCAGCACGAGCGAGCCCGGCACGATGCCGCCGCCCAGCACGCGCGCGAGTTCCGGCATCGGCACCGGAATACGCGCGAAACCTTCCGTGACGACGTCGGAGATTTTTTGCGGCGTACTGTGCGGCGCGAGTGACGCGAGCGACGATTTCTTTTCATCTGCCGCCGTCACAAGCGCCTCGACCATCGTGTTCCACTCGCCGCACTCGGGGCATTTGCCGTACGACTTGGTCGAGACGAAGCCGCATTGTTGGCACGTCCATTTGCTGTGGGTTTTGGTTTTGGGGGGCATCGGCAACCTCGGCGTAGGGGCGAGGTCACCTCGCCCCTACGACAAACGTTTGTTCTACGCCGCCATTTTACACCGAGACGCGCCGCGCGTCAAATGAAAAATTAAACCCGAAGAGTTTGCGAAGACATTTCTTCGGGCACTATCATCAGTTGCTCCAAGTTTTCCCGTTGCTTTCGCATCTGTGCATTCCATATTCCTTGCGCGCTGGGAGTCACAATACGCGGATTTTGCAGCCGCGCTAGTGTACAAAAATACTGCTTGCCAACCTCCACACCATAACGACGTAGGCAAGTACTAGGGCAAGAAACACCAGACGTGCGACATAGGAAGGTCGCCCCGTTCGGATGCTATACAAAATAACATCTTTCGCGTTTATTACTACACCTACTAATATTACAACGTTACTTTAGTTGAGCATGAAGTTCCCGCAGTTTGCGTTTGCGGTGGGAAAGATAGGCCGCGCGGTTGCGTTTCTGAATCCGCTCCACCTCGTCTAACGCGGACTCCGCATCAAACTTGCGCTGTGGCAAGACGACTTGGAGTAACTGGCGTACCTGGGAAACAGTCAGGGCAGGTGCATCCACTCCCATCTTCACCCGCAAGCGCACGAGAAAGAGATGCGAGAGGAAGGTCAT
>VGOB01000301.1 GCA_016865935.1 Chloroflexota bacterium
TCACCTTCGCTGGAGCACTCAACAGCAGTATCTCCTCCATCGTCCCACCTCCTCGGTGCTCCAGTCTACCCCAGAAGGGGAAGACGCGTCAACCGCGCCGATTCACCCCACTAATCTGAGGAGAGCCAAAAAGAATACTTGTGCTATTTTCTTCAATTGCAGAACTCGGTTGAACCGCAGAGAACACGATCCGTACGCCCGCAGAACGCATCAACAAGCCATCTGTCCCGATCCGTCCTGCATCTCAGCACGCCGAGTAGATGATGTCGGTTGAGGAAAATATGATCGAACACACACGCGTCAAGACAAAGACGATTCTGCAAGCCTCCGCGCTTGCCGTAAGGAAGAACGTTGATTTCTGGAATGGCTTGCATCAGCTCGGCTTGAGCAAACACATCGACACGCTCGAGTTGACCATCTGGGGAGTCGGCAATTGCATTCTCGCCTCGCGCCAAGTGAGCGACGCGACAACCGAAGTGCACCTGATCGTCGCGTACCGGCAGCGCGATTACGTCTGGGTGAACGGACTGCACCCCGACGCGCCGGCGCGCGCCAGTTGGAATCATCTCCGCACTTTGTGGATGGAGGTGCGGTGGGGACAACACATTGCCTATTTCGAAGATCAGCGTCGCCGAATCTCAGACGAGATGGAACGGCTGGCAGAACGGGACCCCCCCTACGACGATCAACAATTGTTGAAACTCGCCCAGATTAGGTTGCGCGTTCCATATCTGCATGCCGAGCAATTCGAAACGGCAATTCAGGCAGAATGGCAAAAACTGCGCCAAGGAATCGAGCAAGCCAAAACATTCAAGCAGGCACAAATGGAAATCGCCGATCTAACGACCGAACAAATCGCAGGGATTTTCGCCGCAATGTTCCCGACGGACTCGGGGGAACCATCACCAGAGGAAGAGGGCGATGATGAAGATGAAGGCGGCTGCCTGGAGAGCAAAATCCTGCAAGCGCGGCAAGCCCTGTTGGATGAAGATCTCCCGGATACCGATGCCAATATCGCGGCGCGGTTGCCGCCCAGCCGGAAGGGGCATCCCTACACGCGCGAGTGGATAAACCGGGTCAGAAATCGAATGCGCCGACGTGGGATTGAGGTGTGAACTGTGAAGTTTACGCGAAATCACCACAAGTCACATTCTGTATGTAATAATGGGTTCTGGTTAGCAACGACCAGAACCCATTTGTTTTACACGCAACAGGAGCACAAACGATGAGACAGCCAAGGACAAATCACTTTGGATTTCGGCTGACCCCGGTCGAGCGAGAAATGCTGATCTGGTTAGCTGATGCGGAAGGATTATCCGAAGCCGCGACCTTGCGCCGGCTCATTCGTCAGGCATCGGTCGCGCAGGGATGGCAAACGCGACTCGGCGCGCCAGGACAACCCGCGGTACCGAGCGCAGATGCTCATCGGCAAATGAGCGGGCGCGTCGTATAACGCGCATCGAGCAAATCAACAGAATAAATGCCCATCGCCGGCGGTGCAAGCCCGACAGGAATCAAGGCAGAATGAGGGGATGGACAAAGGAATGCGCAGGCATTGACACAGACAACTGACGGGATATAATTGAGGCGCGAGAAATGCCGTGCAGACTCGAGCGCGTCACAGCGTGGTCTGCAGGCAATCCCGTTCCTGGGCGCACGTCAAGCAGAAACGAAGCGGAGTGCAGATGCAAATTGATTACATCGTTTGCCCCGATAGCATCGCGGACAAGTTAGAATCCAAACACCGCGTTACAGTGCGCGAAGCACGCCAAGTGCTATTGAACGATCCGCGCATCCGCTTTGCCGAAAAAGGGCATCGCGCCGGGCAAGATGTATACGGTGCGTTTGGGCAAACATTGGGTGGACGGTATCTGGCGGTCTTCTTCATTTACGAATCAGATACCGCGACGGCGGTGATGATCAGCGCGCGCGATATGAGCGGCAAGGAGCGAAAGACCTATGGGCGCAAATAAGAAAAAATTGAGTAGCATTTCCAAAGCGGACACGCTCGAAAAGATCGGCGCGTTTTGGGATACCCATGATTTCACGGAGCACGACGATCCAGCCGCGCCCGACGTTCAATTCAAAGTGACATGCGCGGTGCCAGTGGACGCCGATTTGCTTGCTCAATTGGAGAATCAAGCCCAACGGCGCGGCGTGAGAGTGGAGACATTGGTCAACCTGTGGTTGCAACAAATGCTAGCGCGGCAAGCCCTGCCAACGGCATAGCCGCGCCAAGAAAAAACCCCGCGACTGGCAAGAGTCCGGGGCGATGACCAGCGGTGAAGAATCCTCGCGGGTTGTGCGAGCATGAGATTGAACCAACGAGCGTTGTGTAGCACCGCACAGATCCTGGGCGCAAAAAACCAACTGACTTCTTGCGTCCAGAAGCCAGGAGGGGACG
>VGOB01000302.1 GCA_016865935.1 Chloroflexota bacterium
GATCGCGGCGTATCGGCATTGGTCCGATTTCCGAAGATTCCTCTGGGAGGCGAAGCATGGAAAGAACTCGAGTGATTATCGCGGACGACGAGTCCGTCATTCGCGCGGATTTGCGCGAGATGTTGACGACGCTGGGCTATCTCGTCGTCGGCGAAGCGGGCGACGGGCAGAGCGCGGTCAATTCCGCGCGCGAACTCAAGCCCGACATTGTGATTATGGACATCAAGATGCCGCAGATGGACGGCATCGAAGCGGCGAAGATTTTGACGCAAGAGAAAATCGCGCCGGTGCTGTTGCTCACCGCGTACAGCCAGCGCGATTTGGTGGATCGCGCGAAAGAAGCGGGCGTAGTCGGCTATCTGGTGAAACCGTTCCGCGAACAAGAAATCGGTCCGGCGATTGACATCGCGCTGGCGCGGTTCCAGGAATTCCGCGAACTGGAAAAGCAAGTGGGCGATCTGAACGAGACGCTGGAGACGCGCAAGATCGTGGACCGCGCCAAAGGGATTTTGATGGACACGCAACACCTGACGGAAGCGGAAGCGTTTCGCAAGATCCAAAAAATGTCAATGAACACGCGCAAGCCGATGAAGGAGATTGCGGAAGCGATCATCCTGGCGCAAGAAGCGAAAGGGTAGAGACGATGAGACCCGAAGGATTCCTAAAATCCTTCGGGTCTTGTTGTTCGAGCCGGTGACGGGGAACGCCGTAGCACGCCGACCACGGCGGACGAATTGAAAGTACATTCCAATCGCGCGCCGTCCCACCGTTGTCGTGGTGCGTGTGTTTCGCGTTCGTGCAGTTTTGGTGTATAATTCAGTCGTGGACATTGACCATGAACTGAAAGACGCGCTACAACAAATTTTGGAACTGTGCGACGAGTTTGACGTTCATCCGCGACTCATCGGCGGTTTAGCCGTGCGCGGCTTCGCGCGACGCAAGCGATTCACGCACGACATTGACCTGGCTATCAGTCGCCAGGACAAACCCAACTTCATCACGATTCTCAAGCGATTGGGTTTCGAGTATCAAGACCTGAGCAAGTTTGAAGGTGTGAAAGCAACCAAGCGCGTTGGCAACACGTCAATTGAAATTCATATCGCAGTCGAGCGATTGTGGGATATGACTTCCAATCAGACGTACACGCTTTCGCCTGATTCGGCGCAAGTTGCGGTTGACGATGCGGGCAATTTGCTTGCGCCAACTGTTTCCGCCGAAGATTTGCTGATACTCAAACTGATGCCATTGCGCGACCGCGACTTGGGTGACGTGATTGCCTTGTTGCTCGACTTGCCCGCGATTGACGCGAAAAAGCTTTGGGCAAACTGCGAACGCACGAACAACACGCGCCACATTGCCGCGCAACTTGCCAAACTTGAAAACGCGTTGCGGAGTGGCGATTTCCGCGAAGCGTGGTCGGAGTTTTACGATGAGCATCTTTCAGCGCGCGATGTGCTTGGCGTGATTGAAAAGGTACGCGCGCTCCAAAAGGCAAAACCATGAACGCGCAAATTGCTTGTCCGAATTGTCGTTCGACAATTTCATTCGCTATCAACGGAAACGTGATTGATACTCCGTTGACTTGTTCGGTTTGCGGGCAATCATTCGCGCCGCATTTCTATTGCCCTGATTCGCGTTCGTCAGCGCGCCATATTTTCGCGGCATCGTCTTTGCGCGTTGATAACTTGGGCGCGGTCTACGCGTTTTGCCCCGAACATACTTTCACGACATACTCGCTCGCGGCTGACAGCAAGCCGCGCCCGAAGCGTACCCCTCTGCGTTCCCTCGCGCGTGTCCTCGATTCAGTTGTTTATCGCCTCACATTGAACATCGAAACGTTGCGTTGGCAGATGTTCGCGCGGCGATAGTTTTCGCGGCTGTGCAATTGTTGGTAGCAGTTTGTCTTTTGGTGCTGTTGACTCTCAATTACGTCTTACCCCACCCAACATCTTTCCCACAATATGGACAGGCGCGAGTGCTTGTTGTAATGGCTCGCATGTGGTCAACACAAAACTCAGTTCCACATGACCGACAAGGGTACGGTGATGATTCCAACATCTTGGATAGTGAATCACCGCCTCCAATAAATCCTCCACTTGGGTGGGCAAGTGTCTTGCCACATGTATAACATTTTCCAGACTGAGGTGTTTTCGTAGTCGTCGCCGTACTCTGTTCACCTGTTTGGGATTGCTGTAGACCCCACCAAACAGCGACAACCACCACAATTCCGATAACCACTATCCCTTCCATTTTTGGTTCATTGGGAATTGCCGTGATACCCGGCATATCTAGTAGTGCGGCGAGCAAACAAGCGATAACCTTCCAGATCAAGAAAAATGCGTTGGAACAGGTGCGCCAAATTGAGCAAACCATAACAACGC
>VGOB01000303.1 GCA_016865935.1 Chloroflexota bacterium
GGAATACCAAAAGTGGATTCTCGGATTTGGTGATGCGCGTTGCCTGTGCGTTGCACAATTGGCGAATCAGTTTCCGACGCCCGAGATTCAGCCACCAACCGCTGACCGACTATTTCCGATAATGTCTTTTGCAATACAAAAACCGTTCAAGTTTGGTTATGCCTGGGCAGTTACAAATCGTGCGGTTTTTCCGGTCAAAAACGATTGCGCCGGTCTGCCAGACGCCGCCACAGCCCGTTTCCGGAGCGTGCTTGGCGACTGCTTGCGGGACAGCTGACGCAAAAATCGCCAGAAATTGCTGTAGTTCTTATCTTAAATTGTCTGATTTTTTTCTCTGGTTATTGACGCAGACGGTCGAGAATGGTAAAATGTGAACAAGCGCTCGATGCTCTGACATCTTTCAAGGAGGAGAAAATGCGTAAACCGATTCTGTTTTTGCTCGTGCTGTTCGTATCGTTGACCTTGGTCGCGTGCGCCGCGCCCGAACCAACCAAAGCGCCGACGGTCGCGCCGCCTGCCGCGCCCAAGCCAACCGATCTGCCCAAGGCAACCGACGCGCCCAAGCCGACGGTTGCCGCGCCCGCTCCAACCACCGCGCCGCCCGCCGATGCGCCCAAGCGCGGCGGCAAACTCACGATGGCGGTCTGGCAGTCGCCGACCACACTCAATCCCTTGCTTGGCACGCAAACGGTGATGAACGAAGTGTTGATCTACGTCCTCGACGGAATGTTGCGCGATCAGCCGGATGGCTCGCGCGCGCCGAACCTGGCAAAAGAAATTCCCACTGCGCAGAATGGCGGCGTCAGCGCGGACGGCAAGACGATCACGTACAAACTCAAGGAAGGCGTTCTCTGGTCGGACGGCACGCCGTTCACTTGTGAGGATGTCAAATTCACCTGGCAAGCCCGAATGACGCCGGGCGTCGGCGTTGCATCAACCGCTGGGTTTTCCGACGTCGAAACGGTCGAGTGTCCCAGTCCGACGACCGTGATCGTCAAGTACAAAAATTTCTACGCCGGTTATCTCAATCTCTTTGGCGTGATCATTCCCAAGAGCGCCGGCGATCCCAAGAACATCAAAAACTGGGAATACAATCGCAAGCCGGTTGGCACCGGACCGTTCAAAGTGCAAGAATGGGTCGCCGATAGCCACATCACACTCGTCCGCAACGAGAATTATCGCGACGCGAAAGCGGGACAGCCCTATCTCGATCAGATCGTCATTCGCATCGTGCCGAATGTGGATGTCGGCTTGCAATTGCTTGCCAGCGGCGAGATTGATATGCTGTGGAGCATCACGTTGGACACGACGCCGCAATTGGACAAGATGCCGGGCGTCAAGTACAGCGCGCCCCCGCGCGATGGAGGCGAGCGCATCTTTTTGAATATGGCGGAGAACAAAGACCCCGCCGATCCGACCAAGCCGCATCTGATTCTCGGCGAGGTCAAAGTGCGTCAGGCGCTCGCGCTCGCGATCAACAAGCAGCGCATCATTGACCAATTGCTGTTCGGCAAAGTCGCGCCGCTGCCGGGCGAATTGAATAATGGCTACTTTGCCTGCACCGACATCAAACCCGTTCCGTACGATGTTGCCCAAGCCAAGAAACTGCTCGACGAAGCGGGCTGGGTCGTCGGCGCCGATGGCATCCGCGTCTCCAAAGGCGCCAAGTACGCGCCCGATGGCACACGCTTGCGTCTGAAATATTCGACGACCTCCGGCAACAAATTGCGCGAGGACGCGCAGACGCTGGTGATGCAAGATTTCAAAGCCGTCGGCGTCGAAGCGTATGTCGAGAACGCGCCCTCGTCCGTCGTCATCGGAACCTGGGACGCCAACTCGCCGCGCCGGCGCGGCAATTTCGATCTTGTGCAGTACAGCACTAGCGTGGACTCGCTGGAACCTATCGGCGGGCTGATCAACACGTTTGCCACTTCATCGTTGCCATCGGAAAAGAACAAGGGCGGTCAAAATGTCTCGCGCTTTTCCGATCCCAAAGTGGATGAATTGCTCAAACAAGCCCAGACCGAGCCGGATTCTGCCAAGCGCAAGACCATGTATTGTCAGGTCGCTCAAATCGTCCACAATGCCCACCCGGCAATCTATCTTTACCAGGCAGGGAACGCGTATGCCTATCGCGACCGCTTGCAGGGTTGGATCGCAAGCGGCAACAACAGTATGGGCTGGAACGCGCAAAACTGGTGGCTCAAGTAAAGGATGAAGGATGAAGGCGGAAGGATGAAAACAAGACGTCCTATAGTTTGTCAAGCCCCAAAATAATGCCGCGGGGCAAATAAAGTTCGCTAAGCAGGCGCGTGGAAGTAACCTCATCCAAAAGATGAAGTAGCAGAAGGTGATGTGATTCGCACCTGAACAACAGA
>VGOB01000304.1 GCA_016865935.1 Chloroflexota bacterium
AAAGAGCCGCTCCCGTTGGTCGTCGCCGCGTTTTTGTGGGGCGCGATTCCTGCCGTCGTGCTTTCGATCATCGGCGAACTGATCGCGGACGTGCCGCTGGCATTCTTCGGCGCGGGCGCGGCAAAATTGATCGGCTCCAGCGGCGTCGCGCCCTTCGTCGAGGAGTTGGCAAAGGGCGCGTTCGTTCTCCTGATCTATTTGGCGTTTCATCGCGAATTCGACGATCCGATTGACGGCATCGTCTACGGCGCGCTCGTGGGCTATGGTTTTGCGATGACGGAGAATTGGTTCTATTTTATGGGCGCGTGGTTCAGCGGCGGCTGGGCGCAGTGGAGCGTCATCGTCGCGCTGCGGCAATTTCTATTCGGGATGAATCACGCGTTCTTTACGAGTCTGACCGGCTTGGGGTTTGGTTTGGCGCGCGTCGCCGCGCCGATGTGGGTGCGTGTGGTTTTCGCGCTGGCGGGACTTGGCGCGGCGATGCTCTTTCATTCGATCCACAACCTGGGCGTCGCGCTCGCGCAGGTGAACGCGCTGACATTTTTGATCGGGACGCTGAGCGATCTGGGCGGCGTGCTGTTCATCTTCGTGATCGTGCTGATCGGGTTGGCGTTTGAAAAGAAATGGGTGCAGGGTGAATTGCAGGAAGAGGTCAGCGCGGGCTTGATTGACGCGCGCGACTATGTGCTGGCGTGTTCGTACCGCAAGCGTATGAGCGCGCAATGGCGCGCGTGGTCGCGCGGCGAGTGGGGTCGCGCGCGGCGCGATTCCCGGCTCACGCAAACGCTGACGGAACTCGCGTTCAAGAAATATCAGACGCGCGTGCGCGGACAGAATTTCGCGCGCGAGATCGCGCAGTTGCGGCAGGAGGTTGCCGCGTTGCGCGCGGGCTAGAGTCGAAATTGCGAGACCTGCTTGGCAGGTCTCGTCTTTTTATCCGGGCTTGCGCGCCGCCAACATCACGTACCAATGGTTGAGGTAGAGTTGGTCGGCAACCATCGCCAGGTTCATCGCCTTTTTCTGTTCGCTATTCAGACGTTCAAGCCGATGGTGAATCTTGCGAACGTTCTCTGGTGAAACGCCGTCCGTCAACGAAGTCAATGGACGGTGCTTGATGTATGTTTCGATTTGGTCTACCTCCAGACCTTGTGCCTGAAGCATTTGCCGCCATTCGCTCGGACGATATTCGCGTACGTGCGATTCGTCGTGGTAGTAATCGAGTTCGTTCATCACGGCGTCTAGCGCATCGTCTTCCGGCACACTGCGATCGTCAATGACGATCCGCCCGCCCGCGCACAGGACGCGTCGCATTTCGGCGAGCGCGCGCGCCAGATCGGAAAAATGATGCGCCGCGCGGCGGCAGGTGATCAGATCGAACGACGCGTCCCGGAAAGGTAGTTGGTGTACATCGGCGATCCGAAAATCAACATTGGCGATCGCGCGTGCGGCTTGCAAATGCCGGGCTTCCGCCAACATTTCCGGCGTCAGATCGATCCCGATCACCGATCGAACGTGCGGCGCAAAAGCGAACGCGGTATGCCCGGTGCCGGTCGCAATGTCCAGCGCTTCGCAACTAGCATCGGGCGCGCACAACGCGATGAGTTGCGCGAGCGCTTGCGGATCGGTGTGCGACGCGCTGGTGGTATATTTCGACGCGCGCGCGCCAAAGATTTTTCGAGCAGCGGTTTCTGTGTTGTGCATTCTTCCCTTTTCTATTGGAACTCGAATTGGCGAATGCCTTGAAGGTTGGACAATCGCGCGATCACTTGATCGATATTTTGCTGGCGTGGCACCTTGGCGATCGCGCGAATGTGCAATTCGTTGGACTGGGTATCTTTGGAAAAACCGAGCGACTTGGCTTCGAATCCGAGATCGTTGAAAACCTGGCGCAATTCTTCAACCAAACCCTGCCGGTCTTGAATTCGAATGTTGATCGTACGCGTGACCGAATTGGCGAGGAATCGTTTTTCCAGCTGGTCCAACACACTGAGCGCGCCGAGCAACAACGCGGTGGCAATCCCAGCCGAAAAGAAATGCCCTGCCCCGACGACAAGCCCAACGATCGCAACGGTCCACAAGGAGGTTGCCGTGGTGAGACCTTTGATCGTCGCGCCGTAACGGAAGATGGCGCCAGCGCCCAAAAAGCCGATGCCGGAAATGACCTGCGCGGCGAGCCGGGCAGGGTCGCCATTTGGCACCAGCGGCTGGAACTGCATCGCCAGATCAATCGAAAGGCACATTGCCAGCGCGGAACCAATCGCCAGAATCATGTGCGTGCGCAAGCCAGCAGGTTGTTGGTGCATTTCGCGTTCGATGCCGACCAAGCCGCCGAGGATGGCCGCCGCGAGCAAGCGGATCACGAT
>VGOB01000305.1 GCA_016865935.1 Chloroflexota bacterium
AGAGTTTTTGCATTGCACGTCAGCGAGGACATGCACGGGTGCAAGGCCGTGCCAATCTCTCACAGAAAGGTGGTGATTCGAATGAAAGAAACGTTGCTCGCCCTGGGTGCGTTGGCAGCGCTGGCGTACTTGCTCGTCCAGGCGTTTCTGACCGCACTGCAACCCTTGTTCGCCGCGTTCTCGGGTCAGCTGCGCTAGGGATGCACGCAAGAAAAATCACACAGGAGAAGATGCCATGAAGCATCAGCACAAACCAGGTTGTCACTGCGCCGAATGTCTCGGCACGTTCGATCAGCGCGCGCATGCCGCGCAACAATTCTATCAACTGCTCAACCTGCGGTGGACGGGAGTGCGCGCCGCGACCGCGTATGCCGATTTTGCGCGGAACGGAATCGAGGAGGCGTTTCCGCAGCACGCGCAAGCATCTCTGGGGCTACTGCGCAAGCACAACCCAGGTCTGCTCGACACTCTGTTAGCGGACATTCTCGATTGAGGAGCAGTATGATTCTTGGATGATATTTACGGCAAGACCCTTGCGGGAGACGCAGGGAGAACACATTACGCGATGGATGAAGAGTCATCCACGCGATGGAGGAATCCAATGAACGGCGACACGACAACAATCGTGAGCGAGACCCCAACCTTGTTAGTTGTGGCAAGTGAGGACGGGAAAAAAGAAAACGCCCCAGAGTCAGCAGCTCTCAGGGCGTCAGTGGCTTGCGCCACTTCTCATTTACAAACTCAATATAGCACAGAATTGCCGGCGTGTCAAATCGCAGCAGCGCCAACACTGGAAGAGATCGAGCGCGAGATCGCGGCAGCAGCGCGCCAACGGATCGAAGCGGCACTGCGCGACCTGAACGAAACGCGCGCGCGCATCGAACGCGAACGAAATGCGCGCGACGCGACACTGAAAGCGATGCAAGAACGCGCGGGCAAGACCCGCGCCGAACTCGACGGACTCGCCGGCGAACGTGCTGAAATGGAACGCCGCGCGCAGACTTTCCTCACGGGCGACGCGCTGCAAGCCACGCGCGAAAAGATTCACCTGGCGTTCAACGTGCGGCAGTTGGAATTGGAGGACGCACTCGCACTCGCCGAAGCAGACGCGCAAGAGATGCAGACACAAATTCAAGCCGCGCTGATTTCGGACGCGCTCGAACTGCAACTCGCAGAGCAATACCTGGCGCAACTCGAAACAGTCGCGCCTGATGTCGCAGAGAGTGTTCGACTCGCGGCGACCGCGCAAGAGAATCTCGCGGCGGCGCGTCAAGCGGTGCACGACGGGTTGCTCCGCGATGCGGAGGTTCTGCTCGCAAAGGCGAAAGCCGGAAACCCCGAGCCGACGCAGGTCGGCGCAGTCGAGCAGATGCTTGCCGACGCGCGCAAGAATCAGACCGCGCGCGACCTGGTGGCACGCATCAACGCCGTCGGCGATCAGCCCGGCGCGGTGCGACGCATCAAGCAACTGGTGGAGGAAGCAGAGACCGCAGGGGTAGCCAATCGGGTTTCGTCCGTTGCCAACCGCGCGTTCGAAGCCGCGCGCCGCACCATCAACGCGCGTTACGCGCAAGCCCGCCCGATTGCGGATCACCTCGTCGCCGAAGGCTTTCTGCCTGTCGTCGGCGATGGTCGGATCGAGGCATGGAAATCCGTCGCTCGGCATACCCACGCGCCAGATACCGAGAGCGACAATACGTGGGAGCTCGATCACGTTCTCTCTTTGCGGGCGAATGGGGTATGGAAAACCGAAAAGCCACGCGTGGCCGTCACGCGTAAGGATCTCCCGCCGCGCGCGCAACATTCACGCTGGTATCACGCTTGGGTCTCCGCACAAAACACAACCGCCTAGCCGGACGCGGCGTCCGGGCGAGTTCGTCAATCCAAGGACGAATGGTTAGCCCGCCGGTCTTCCCGTCTACGCAATCGGCAGACGGGGAGACCGGCGAATCGCGCATCGCGTTGGCACTGCTAACGTTGTCTACGCGCGTATAAGCGAGGTGGGCGATTGCTCGATTTGAGTTCACTGAACGACCAACAGCGCGAGGCGGTTGACCGGACCGATGGACCGCTCTTGGTTTTGGCAGGCGCAGGGAGTGGGAAGACCCGCACGCTGACGTATCGCATCGCCAACACTCTCGAACGCGGCTTGGCTTCGCCACACTCTATTCTCGCGATCACCTTCACGCGCAAAGCCGCCTGGGAAATCCGGCGTCGCATCATGGAACTCGTCGGCCGAGCCGCG
>VGOB01000306.1 GCA_016865935.1 Chloroflexota bacterium
CACTGAAGAACACTGATTTTTTCTTTATCTGTGTTTGTCTGTGTTCATCTGTGTCCAAAAAATCCTCGCGGTTGTGATAGTTTTTGTAGAGGAATACTATACCTATCCCCGGAACGGGAGCTCGAAGCAAAAGCACGGGCGACTAAAGTCGCACCTACGAGCGCGCTCTCTGATTTTCAAAACACTTTCTAATCTGCCCACGCTAAAATGAATCGCAGGAGGAGAAACAGTGACACGCTTATTCATCACTTTGACGATTCTGATTTGCTCGACCGCCGGCTGCGGCGTTTTGATCGGCGATGTGCCGTGTTGCGGACCGATCACGCCGCCGCCTTCGCTCGCGTTGCCGCCGCGTCCCACCTTGCCCGCCAAACCCAGCATCGCGCCGCCCGCCGCGACCGCGCCCAAAGTGATCGCGTCGCCGCAAGCGGCGGGCGCGGCGAACACGCACTGGGTCACGAATCCGACGAGCGGCGCGCGCTTGTACACCCAAGTCGTCTTGCCGAAAAGCGCGTCCGGCAAACTTCCCGCGCTCGTCCTCGTGCCGGGCGGAATCGGCTGGGGCGGCATTTTTCTCGATCCGCCAAATCGCGCGCAACAACTTGCCGATGCCGGATTCGTCGTCGTCGTGTTCGATCCGGACGGGCGCGGCAAGAGCGCGGGCAAGGACGATTTCGGCGGGTTCGTCCAGCAAGACGGACTCGCCGCCGTCGTTCGCTTTGCTGCGACCTTGCCCAGCGTGGACGCGTCGAAAATCGGCGTCGTGACGTACTCGTACGGGATCACGATGGGGAGCGGCGCGCTCGCGCGGTATCCGGATTTACCCGTGAAATTTTTGAGCGACTGGGAAGGTCCGGCGGATCGAAATTACACGACGAGCGGCTGCAATTTGGGCGCAGGCAAAGGAAAAATCCATTGGCAACCTTGCACCGATAACGCGTTCTGGTCGGAACGCGAGGCGGTGCATTTCATCGGCAAAGTGCGCGTGCCGTACCAACGCATCCAGTCCGAAAAAGATCACGTTCAGCCGAACAACGCGCACGCGATCGATCTGATCAACGCGGCGATCAAGGGCGGCGCGCCCTGGACGCGCTTGAACGATTATCCGCCAAATCAAACCTACGATCCTAAATCGCCACCGCAAATGTTGCCGGAGCAACAGGATCGCCAACTGGATCAGCGCGTCGCCAAATACGCGCACGAATTGTTCGGAAAATAAACGAGACCCAAGGCACACGCCTTGGGTCCCTTCGCCATCGCCAAACGTCAATACTCCAACGTCTTGGGCAATTTCTTCGCCTGCGCCACCCAGCCCTTGACTTCTTTCAAAGTTGGATTGCGCTGAGCGTACCGTTTGCCCACGTTGGTTTCCGCCAGTTTTTCGTACAGATTTGGGGGCACGCGCGCCGCCATTTCTTTGACCGTGTCCACTCCGGCGTTTTCGAGCAGATTCGAAAAGACTCTGCCGATGCCAACCACGCGCGCGAGATCGCAGCGGTTGGCGTTTTCCAGAATCTGTTGCTCCGAGAGGTTCAGTTCCTGCGCGAGCGCGCGCCGTTTTTCGGCAGTTTTGGTCGCGGCAAGATACTTGTTGATGTCGCCCAAGCCGTGCTGTCGCAGCGTCTTGGCGTGCGCCTTGCTGATGCCCCTAACTTGACCGATTGAGAGTGCCATAAGTTTTCCTCCTCACATTGAGATGTCGGCAGCGTGACGCGCGATCATCGCGGCAGCGTTGCCATTTGCTTAGATAATACACGCTAACCGAGTGAATGTCAATACCTTCTTCGGGCAATTTGGAAAATTCGTCCAGGCAACCGCGCGTCGCGCGACTTGTCACCGCAAGATCAGCGGCAGAAACAACGAGAACATGTGATTGAGCAGGATGCTGACGTTGTCGCTATTGTAATTCGCCACGACGAGATCGAGCCGTCCATCGCGGTCGAAATCGCCAACCGCCACAGAGCGTGGCATATCGCCAACACCATAGTTTTTCACGGCGGTAAGGGAAAAGCCGCTGGCTCCGCAGAATAGTACACTCACCGTGTCACTCCCATTGTTCGCTACCGCCAGGTCGGGGCGTCCATCACGGTTGAAATCCCCAACTGTGTATCTTCTCAATAACTTGGGGTAATCTTTTCGCAATAGTCAATCCTACTTAATTGGGATAGACAAGTTGCTCACATCCGCTTATACTTGAGCCATGTTGGAAGACTTGAACCTGAATGATATGCAA
>VGOB01000307.1 GCA_016865935.1 Chloroflexota bacterium
GCAGGTCATGCTGCAACTCTTGCGTCGAGTGGCCTCCCGCCGCCGTGGGCGTTGGGAAGTGAGTTTGGTCAACGCCATTCTCCTGCTATTGAAAACCGACTCTAGGTTATGGCAGTGGCTGGACCCAGTGCACCCTAGACTTGGAAGCCGCTTTGCCAAATGTGTCCTGACATCAGATACGCCACATAAAATCAATGGCATCAACGCCGATGCAATTCGCCGGGGCTTGCTCAAATTGGACGACCCAATTATGCTGGAACGCCACTTTGGGGCAGAGGTCCAGCTTTTCGAGACGGTGTCCAGCGTCTACTTTGGCAATCCAGCCGGAGGGCTGGCGAATGCGGGCAGAGAAGGCGCGGCGGGTGCGTTGTACGTGATGGTTTCCGACAATTTCGCGCGCGGAGCGTTGCGCAAGCACGCTATCGATCGTCAGGGCAATCGCACCGATCTGTTGGCAACAGTTCCTGATTTCGATGCGCGCGTGCGTCCCTGGTATACCGGCGCCGTTACACGCGGTACGGCGACGTGGAGTCCGGTTTATGTGTTATCTACCGGTCAAGATATGGCGATTGCCGCCAGTCGTCCGGTGTACGATGAACGCCAACATTTGCTCGGCGTCGTTTCGGTTGATCTGTTCCTTTCGCAACTTGGCGATTTTATGAAAGGGCTTGAGATCGGCAAAACGGGCAAAGGGTTCATCGTCGAACGTTCGGGCTTGTTGATCGCTTCTTCGACCGGCGAAAAACCGTTCACTGCTCCATCGAATGACGGAACGCGCCGGCGCATCGCGGCGAGCGAAAGCGCGAGTCCCCAGATTCGGGTGACGGCGGAACATTTAACCGCGCGCTTTGGCGATTATGGCGCGATCACCGCGGCGCAATATTTGGAACTCCCGATCGCCGGCGAGCGGCATTTTGTGTCTGTCTCTCCGGTGCAAGATGAATATGGACTGGATTGGCTCGTCGTCACCGTGATTCCAGAATCCGATTTTATGGCGGAAATCAACGCCAATAATCGCACGACGGCTTGGCTGGTGTTGGCGGCGGGACTGCTCGCGATCATTTTGGGCGGGGCGGCTGCCCGGCGGATCGCGGCGCGGATTGCGCGCTTGCAACTTGCCGCGCAATCCTTGGCGAAAGGCGAGTCACCTTACTCTCTCGGTGACGGCGGGCGGATTGGCGAGATCAGCGCGCTCACGCGCACGTTCGATTTTATGGCTGAGCAATTGCGGCAAACGCTGGGAAATCTTACTGCTGAAATTGCCGAGCGCAAATGCGTGGAACGCGAATTGCAAAACGAGCACGGTTTCTTGACCCAGGTGGTCAACAATATGGGACAAGGTCTGACGGTGACGAACGCGGAACGACGTTTTGAATTTGTCAATCCGGCGTACGCCAAACTGTTTGGCTATCGCCCGGAAGATTTGATGGGCAAACGCCCTTACGATGTGACCGCGCCTGAAGATCATATCATACTCGATCAAGCCCGCGCCGCGCGCGCCCGCGGCGAAACGACGACGTACGAAACCCGGCTCATCCGCGCAGACGGCACGCTTGCGCCGGTGCTGATCACGGGCGCGCCGCGCTGGAAAGACGGCAAGGCGGCGGGCGTGATCGCGGTCATTACCGATCTCACCGAGATCACGCGCGTGGAAGAAGAAGTGCGCGCCCTGTCCGCGCGCTACCAAGCCATCCTCGCAGCGGTTCCAGACATCATCATGGAAGTGGATAACAACAAAGTGTATACTTGGGCGAATCAGGCGGGCATTCAATTCTTCGGCGCAGATGTGATTAGCAAAGAAGCCGCGTTCTATTTCGAAGGCGAGCAAGACACCTACCAAGTTGTGCAGCCGCTGTTCAACGGCAAGGAAGACGTGATCTACGTCGAGAGTTGGCAGTGCCGCCACGACGGCGAAAAACGCTTGCTGGCGTGGTGGTGCCGCACGCTCAAAGACGCGCAGGGGAACGCGATCGGCGCGCTTTCGACCGCACGCGACACTACCGAACAAAAACGCGCAGAAGCAACGCTCCAAGCATACTCGGAACGCCTAGACACATATCCCAAAAGTAATTCCGGTCATCCTGGCTTTCCGAATGCGGCAAGGCTTGCGATGAAACTACGATGACGTAGACGCCGATGCGGCTGTCGTTGACCGGGGCGGCGGGTCTTGAGCCAAGCG
>VGOB01000308.1 GCA_016865935.1 Chloroflexota bacterium
CCCCACAAACTGGGAAGGTATTTTACCCGATCTTCTTCCGTCTGTCTGCTCTATCGCTGACACTCCGCCATTCAGCGAAGGCTACGCTCTAAAACTACCAAGTGGCCGAAACGAAGATCATCGCCGCAAGATGCATCTAGCATTCCTTGTTATCGTTGGAATCATTCTGACGGGCTGCGTCATTCCTGGCAACCTGGCGGTGTTAGTCCAGACACCCACGGCGACTCCCCTTTCAATCACGGATGATTGCACAAAGAACACCGAGCCAACGGAACAAGATGTGAAATATGCCTTGGCGTTTTCCGGCAATACATTCGATCCAGGAAGTTGGGACCGCAGTTATACGGTCCAATCAATGCGCGTCTCTGTGACTTGGTTCAGCAAGGACAAGAAGAAAATGGTTTTCTTGGATCACTTGATCTATAGCTGTGGATTCAAGCAATCCGATTGGGATTATGTCCTTGCCGACCAAACTTTCCGTATTCGTTTTCAGAGTTATCAGAACCTGAACCGTGTTACCAGTTGTACCCGAAACGAATCCAATCTCAAGCTCGTGGAATACACCGCGCAGCACTCTGAAACGAATTATCGGATTCGATTCTGGGCAACTCTCAACGAACCGACACGCCTTCTCAATGTGGCACTTGTATTTCCCGAGGAGTCAAGAACAGACCTAGACAGATATTCCTCGCGCTTCTTCCCCAATTTGAGCTCATGTTCAAGGTGAAGACGAGATTCCGCGCCGAACGAATCACTCCGCCGCCGAATAAATTCGGCGGCTACCCAACGCGCCAAATCGGCTGAAGCCGATTGCGCGCGCAGCCCGCTTCAGCGGGCTTGAACTTGCGTAGCCATCGGATTCATCCGATGGCGAACGGCGCGCCGCGCACCATAATCAACCCCGGCAGGTTTCCGCAAACCTGACGGGTCTCTTCACGCGGCAACGCACGCGTCGCGCGTATTCGCAGAATTGGGTGTATAATGCAATTGGGAATATCACCCAGTTCAACGGCGTCGCCTACACCGCTGTCCTTGGTAATGTGGTTGACAAGGTAGATTCGGGTCTCTGAGAAGACGCGGCAAACGAGTCCGTCCGCACCGGCAACGCGCTAACCATCGCTTGCACCACGCTGAGCGTTTCGGAAATCGAGCCGCCGTCCGCGCGCGCGAGTTGGACGAACAAGCCACGCGCGGTTTGCATCGTCTCCGGATACATCGCGCTGATCACGATCACCGGAATCGCCGCGCGCGCCGGATCGTCCTTCAGCGCGCGCAACACCGCCAGCCCATCCACTTCGGGCATCATCAGATCGAGCAAGACCAAATCCACTGCTTGGCTCTGCAAGCGCGCCAGCGCGTCCTTGCCACCGAACGCGCGAATCGGGCGGAACGTCTCGCCTGCCGATTGCAACATCCGGCTGAACAAATCCACCAGTTGCGGATCGTCGTCCACGACCAACACGTCGCGAATCGGTCGCGCGAGCGCGGTGATCGCCTCCAGCAATTCCTCGCGCGAAACCGGCTTGAGCAGAAAATTCGCAATGCCCAACGCTTGCGCGCTTTGCAAACTGCCCGGCAGCGCGATAAAAATGATCGGCAAATCGCGCGGCGCGTCCGCCTGCCATTCCGCGCGTTCCGGCGCATCCACTAACAGCGCGATCGGTTGATGTTGCTGCGCGAGCATCGTCAACTCGCCGCGCATTTTCACTTCGATCAGATCGTACGCGCTCAACTGTCGCCGCAGGTGACGCAACAACAACGGATCCGGTTCGACGACGAGCAACGCTTTGCGATATCCGGCGGCGGGCACGCGATAACTTCCGACGCGCTCGACACGCATCGTCAGCGGCGCAATCGGCAACGTGAAATAAAATGTCGAGCCGATTCCGACGCGGCTCTCCAGCCACATCTGCCCGCCGTGCAATTCGACCAGCCGTTTGCTCAGCGGCACACCCAAGCCCGTCCCGCCGTGCTGGCGCGTCGTCGAACCATCCACCTGTCCGAAATCTGGTAGTGTCCCTGTAACGGGTGAAGACCGTATTGGGGACTCACCAAAGACATCTGGGCGGTGGGCGAAAACTCAGCAACTCATCCATCGTCCAAATGTGATCCGTCAGTCCGGCGGCCATTGCCGG
>VGOB01000309.1 GCA_016865935.1 Chloroflexota bacterium
TCAAAGAGTCGGATGCCTTGCTGTCCCACGTTCCTGTGCGCCACGCCCAGCCGTCGTCGCTCCAAAACTCGCGGCGGTCGTACCCCTTGGCTTTGACAAACTCGCGATACTGCCGGTTGGTCACCGGGTATTTGCTGATCGCAAACGGTTTTTCAATCTTGGTTTTGCGCTTGTCGTCGCCGTACAAAAACTCCCCGGCGGGAATCGGGATGAACGCGTTCAGATCGGGCGGTGTCCACCCCATCCGCCCCAGGATGAACCCGGCATCGCGCTGCACCGTCGGCGGGAGCGCGCGGTGGCGGTACGCCGTGAGGAGCGCGTCGGTGATTTCTTGCGCCGCGACGCGTCCCAGCCCAAGTTCGCCCACATCTTCCAGACACGCGCCTGCCAGCAGAATCCCCTTGCCCGCATTTTCTCCGGCGCACTCGTGTTTCAAGATCGCGCGCGCCACTTCGCCGGCTTTGCGCGGCTCTTCGCGCACCAAGCCCCACACACCGACCGCGAGCAGAATCGTCTCGCGCCAGCCCGGATCGGTGAGGTGCGCGCAAATGATCGCGAGACTGTCGTGCAGACTCAACTCGCCGAGACGCACCAACCCGCGCGCCGCTAGCGCTTCCTCGAATGTCAAGTGGATGAACCCGTATCGTCCCTGCCCACGCTCGAGCAAAAGATTCGAATAGGTGCGAACGCTGGCAAGAAATGTGCGCGCGCGTTCGGCGGCAGGGCCGGGTTTCAAGCCCCACTCGTCGCCCTGAAAATGTTTGGCGAGCCACTCGCGCAAGCGTTCCTCTGGCACGATGCCCGCCGTCGGATTTTCCTGGCGCAGCCAGAGCGCGAGCGGACCCAGCACGCCAATCGTCTCCAGATAATCGAGCAGTGGTCCAACCGGGCGCTTGTCGAGCGCGCGCGCCCGACTCCACGCGGTAATCAGCGTCTTCAAGTACAACTCGTACAACTCGACGCGGCGATTGGGGAGCGAGACGCCTTGCCGCTTGATCAGCGCGAGAATCGTGAGCAGGAGCGGATTGCTCGCCAGCCGCGCGACGCCGGGATTGGCGTCAATCGCCTCGATCAGCGACTTGCGCTCCTCTTCCGCCGACGCCTGCGCCTCGGGTGTATCGCCGCGCACGCTCTTTTCGAATGCCGAACACCACTTGCGCGCAAACTCTTCGATCGCGTCGCGGTCGAAATCGAGGAGGGTGAACAGCGTCCACGCTTTGGGAGCCAACGGCGATTCGCGATAGCCGACGACGCGGCTGGTGACGACGACCTTGTTCCCGCGCGCCGTCGCTTCGGCGGTGAACGCCTCGACGCGCGCGACGAGATGCGCGCGGTCGCGCTGCACTTCGTCCAAGCCGTCGAGCAGAATCACGGCTTGACCTTTGGCGATGGAATCGGCAAACAAGGGCGCAAGGTTGGCGATGCCATGCGCGAGTCCGGCGAAATATTCCGCCAGATACGTTTGCAGGTTGCGGTCGCCGTGCGCGAGCGCGTCGGCATACGCGTTGAGCGGCACCAGAATCGGCAGCGGCGCGTTCGTTTCCGATGCCAGGCGCAGCGCGAGATGCTTGAGCAAGGTGGATTTGCCGGAACCGGGATCGCCGATGATGACGACGCGCGACTGCTTGGCAAGCGCTTGTTCCACCCGCACCGGCGCGGCTTCGCCCTTTGCCAGCATCGCCTCGGCGTGTTCGGGCAATTCCGCGAGCGCGCGTCCAGCCAGCCGGCGTTCCCAGGTTTCGCCCGCCGGTAGTTCGCCGCGCGCGACGAGCGGCACGTAGACCTCTTCGAGCAAGAGTTCGCGCGAGAGGTTGTCCAGTTGCGGGATGCCTTTGAAATCGAGCGCGCGATAGTTGCGCTGGAGGTGCGCGAGATAATCGTCGCGCAATTGCGTCAGATTCGGCGCAGGCGCATAGCCCGCCATTTGGATAACCAGAGTGATGTTGTTCTGGTCGCCCATGATGACATCGCGATCGGCGGTTACCTCGCCTTCGATCACTGTGCCGCCGGACATTTTTTCGATTCCAGTTTTTACGCGTGCATCTTTTGGCTTTGACATCGAATCACCTGAGGTTCCCTTCCAACGTTCGCCCTACTGGGTTACCAGAGGGAAGGGAAAGGTTTGATATTTGG
>VGOB01000310.1 GCA_016865935.1 Chloroflexota bacterium
GGAGCTGAGCCTGGTCAACGCCGTCCGCTGGCTCTTGAAAACCGACTCTGGATTATGGAAGTGGCTAGATCCTCAGATCATTCTTGACCTGGAAGCCGCTTTGCCAAATGTGTCCTGACATCAGCCACCGGCTTGCAATGTGCCAGCCAAATCGCTATCGCTAAAGCGCGCGCGAATCAGCGCCTCGTCAATCTTGATGCCGTCCGGCATGGCAATCGCATAGTTGCCGCCGCGCCACAGCGTCGTGTTCGGAAAAACGCTAAAGAACGTTCGCAGTAACAGTTTGTATTCATTCTCCGCCAGTCCGGTGTCCAGCCACTGCGCGACGATTCCGCCGGGTTTCAACCGCGCGCCGACCAAGCGATAATACTCGGCTGAGTAGAGATTGTTGGCGCCCGCGTGCCAGGGCAAAATCAAATCCGCTTCGATCACATCAAAGCGATCGCGCGTGAGCAAGAGGTGGTTGCGTCCATCGTCCAGCCGCAGGTCCGCGCGCGGATCCCATAGCACGCGATAGTTACTGTCGGCGAAAAACGCCGCGCCGCGATACATCCCAGGCACAAGTTCCACGATCCGGATGTTTTTGACCGGATGACGGGTCACCGCGCCGGCGGTACTGCCGCCGCCCAAGCCGACGATCAACACATCGTCCGGTTGCGGATGCAGCAAAAGCGGCAGATGCGCGAGTCCGCGATGCATATCCAACATTCCCGGTCGATCATTCGATTGATGCGAACCGTTCAGATAGATCGTCTGGTGAATATTTTTCTGGGTTACGGTAACGATGCCTTCCACGTGTTCTTCGTGAAAGATGATTTCCTCATCGCCAAAGACGCCGCGCTGGATGCCGCTGAACAAAAAATAGGGCTGCGCAAAGAAAAAGACGATCGCGAGCGCAGAAATGCCCAAGCTCGCGGCGGGCACAAGGCGCGCGCTCGGTTCGGCATAGCGGAAGAAGAGCAATGCCACCAGCCCGTTGAGCGCGGCGAGAAAGATGATCGTGGATTGCGAGCCGAGCGTGGAGAGCAATACAAAGCCGGTGATCAGCGAACCTAACACACCGCCCAAGACATTCGCCGAGTATAGATCGCCGACGCTTTGCGCGACATGTTTGAATTCTTCCTGGTAGACGCGAATCGCCAGCGGCAAAGTCGCGCCCAACAACGCGTTGGGAATGACGAGAATGATCCCCAGACTGAGTGGAATGCCCCACTCGGTCCGACTCGGAATCGCTTGGCTGATCAAACCAATCGAAAAGAGCGAAATCCACACGACGCCGATTTCGAGTAATGCTAGCACGAGGATAGGACGGCGAATCCACGCGCTGGCTGCGCGCAACAACCAGCTCCCCAACGCGATGCCCAAGAGCGCGCTGCACAAAATCGTCGTATACGCAAATACCGTGCGATCCATAAACAAACTGAGCACGCGCGTCCAAACCACTTCGTAGCCAATCGCGGCAAAGCCCGATACGAACAACCCCACCAATAGCGCGCGGTATTTGGGATCGCGCACCGGACGCACCGGCGCGCGCGCGGCGGGTGGCGGTTCATTCGCCAAACCCAGGCGGCTCGCGATGAACCACCCGCCCAAGCCCGCCAGAAAATTGCCGCCGACCGAGAGCAAGGTCGTTTGGAAGACGCCGTAGTGACCAATCGCGTAGAAACCGCCAAACGCCGCGCCGATCAACGCGCCGAACGTATTGAGCGCGTACAAGCCGCTCACATTGACCGTCACATTCTGGACGCGCCGCGTGAGCGCCTCCGTGACCAAAGGCAAAGTCGCGCCCATCAGCGTTGTGGGGAGAAGCAACACGAGACCGGAGAAGAACAAGCGCACGAGGGTGAGCAGGTAAATCGCGACGCTCGGCGCCAAGGTCGCCTCGAGCAACGGCGAGATGGTCACGTAAATCTGATTCAAACTTTCGAGTAGCCAAGGAATACACGGCGATGATCTTCGTTTCGGCCATTATGCCCCAGCGATAGCTGGAGCGAGATATGCTTTCGGTTTTGGCTTGGACCGTTTTTGAGCGGGCCAGCCCGGGAGATCCACTCGCTCCAAGACCCAGTCA
>VGOB01000311.1 GCA_016865935.1 Chloroflexota bacterium
GAGCGCGATGCCGTTCGTGCCTTCTTGAATATCGGTGAATCCTGGGATGTTCGCGCGCTTGAACAGCGGCGTTGATTCGTTGACGCGTTGAATCGTTGTCGTGGAAGGTGCGGTTGGCGCGGGCGATTTTGTCGAATCGGATGTTGGCGCAGGTGACGTGTTTGCGCTTGGTGTTGGTGCGCGTCGTTGCGCTACGCACGATGACAACGCCAGCGCGAGAAACAGGATTGCCAAAGTCAAGTGTCTCATCTTGTTCCTCCGCGGAAATCGCCACGGTAAATCCAAGCCGTATTGTGACTTTCACGTCTGGCGCAATCGTACCCACCAAAGTAGAACGCGCGCCCTTGATCTTCCGAGAACGGCGAGACTTCGACGGCGCGCGTGCCGTCCAGACCTTTGCCAAGTGCTACCGGATTGTCTGGATCATAAATCTCTCCGGCTTGGTATCGTCCATCCGAATGACGCACGAGAAAGAACGATCCGTTGTGCGGCGGCTTGGCGGCTTGCGGATGGTTTACCCAAACGCCGATCAAATGCATCTTCTCGCCTGTGGTCGGGTGCGTGATTGGTACGCAGCGATTGTAGGCAGAGAGTGTGGGACCGCGATAGTTGGCAACGCCCCATATCTTGGCGAAGAACTCGCGGATGTTCAATTCGACGGTGACGGCAAAGTTCTTCGCCGGGTCAATGCGCTCGATGACGCTACCATAGTTGCGTGTGCCCAACAAGACTTGATGCGCGCCGCCCTGTGGATCAGGGATCGCGGTTAGCCCGCGCATAATCTCACTTTCGTCCTTGCCCTCGATGAGTTTGTATTGCCAGCGGTACACCAATTCCCATTTCGGTTTCAGCCCGTCCACGCGGCGGAAAAGCCCGCCCGATTGCGGCGAGTCGTCCTTGATACCGCACGCGGCGTACAGCACGCCATCCGCCTCCGCTATGCACATCGGTCTGCCGGTGCCGCTGAGTTCCGGCTCGGAACGCCAGCGTAGCCAGCCCGGCGCGGCAGGATCGTAAACGCCGCGATAGATACGCCCGGCGGAGACCCCGGCGAAAATGTGATGGATGCCAGTGACTGAATCGCGATGCGACGCGAACGCGCGCGCGCCCGCTGAGCGCGGCTCCAGCGCGATGTCAGATTTCGCCCACCGACCGGTCGCATCGTCACGCGTCCACGCCGTAGCCCAGCGCTTGCCGTCTGTGTTGATGTCGCTGGGACCTGCCACGAGCAGTTTCACCGGCGATGGCAACGGTACGCCTTGGGCGTCGGTCGTGAAACTCACAATCGTCAGCGCCTCGGTGCGTAGATGGGTCGGTCCGAAACTAACATCCACGCGCCAGGGTGAATTGGCAGAATCTTTCACCAGCACTTGCGCGCCCGTCCACGGTTCGTCGCCCTTTGGTTTTCCGTAGGGCACATCCATCCAATAACCCAGACTGGCGAACAGTTTGCCGCTATGCGCGCGAATCTCCATCGTTTCCGTGCCGCCGCTCCACTGACCATTATGATCTTTGTTGCCGGGAAAATAGTCCTTTGCGAAGGTGAGGCGAAATGGCGCAGTACTCGCGCCAATGGTTGGCTGTGGGTTCGCGATAGTTTTTGGCGCGGTTGGTGCCGGCGTTGCTTCGCCGTGCACGCCGCACGCACTCAAAAGCGCGCTACCCGCAAACAGCGCGCTGAGCCGCAAAAATTCGCGGCGCGATAGAGTGATTGTATTGGGTTGCATAGTTTGCTCACTGACTCAAAGTGATAAAGGGCTGGCCTCCAAGTGATTATACGTGTAGAGCGTTAGCGAACTAATATTACAACGTTACTTTAGTTGAGCATGAAGTTCCCGCAGTTTGCGTTTGCGGTGGGAACGATAAGCCGCGCGGTTGCGTTTCTGAATCCGCTCCACCTCGTCTAACGCGGACTCCGCATCAAACTTGCGCTGTGGCAAGACGACTTGGAGTAACTGGCGTACCTGGGAAACAGTCAGGGCAGGTGCATCCACTCCCATCTTCACCCGCAAGCGCACGAGAAAGAGATGCGAGAGGAAGGTCAT
>VGOB01000312.1 GCA_016865935.1 Chloroflexota bacterium
TCACCTTCGCTGGAGCACTCAACAGCAGTATCTCCTCCATCGTCCCACCTCCTCGGTGCTCCAGTCTACCCCAGAAGGGGAAGACGCGTCAACCGCGCCGATTCACCCCACTAATCTGAGGAGAGCCACATTTTTTGCCGACGCACACATACGCCAACGGCGCGCCGTTCGCCGGATACCCCAGCCGCGCGATCACACGCGCATCGCGCGTCGGATCGAGCAACTGGACGAGTTTGCCAGGCGCGTACTCGCCGAGCGCGGCGAGATGTAACTCTCGCGCGCGCGGATCGTCCGGCGCGCCGATCACGTGAATTGAAACCGGTTCGTTCAAGCAGCGATCCACGGCGAGCGCGTACTGCGCCGCCATCAAGCCGTAACGCGCGTATTCCGCCGCGAAAAATTCCAACGCGCGTTGCGCCGTCGCGCGATATTTCTCCTCGCCGGTGAAATGCGCCAGCGCGATCAGCGCGTCCGCCATCACGGCATTCTCGTTCAGCGATTGATCGCGCCGGCGCAACAACCCCAGCGCTTCGTTTCCACCTGGTTCGCTCCAGAATGCGCCTGCATCCGCGTCGAATAATTTCTCCAGCGCAAGCTCGGCAAGCGTTTGCGCGCGCGTCAGATGCGTCACGTCGTCGGTCACCTGATACGCGTCGAGCGAGGCGCGCGTCGTGTACGCCAAATCCGAAAGTTGATTCGCCAGTTGCGGCGCGCCATCCACGCGGCAAAAGTGGAACAAACCCGCGTCCGCGCGATCCATTTCGCGCCACAAGCGGTCCAGCGTTTTCAGCGCGAACGCGCGCAAATCCTCTCTGCCTGTAACGAGGTACGCGGAAATCATCATCGCGTTCCAATCCGTGTAAAACGTGCGATCCACGTACGGCGCGGACAATTTGGCGCGCGCGTCAAGCGGCAGCGCATAGTAATGCTCATCGGCGTCCTGCGATCCGTAAAAGCCGCCGCGCGCGCGATCGCTCAGCGTCGCATCAACGTATGCGGTGAGCGTTCGAATCGTGTCGCGAAAAATATCTTGGCGCGTGACTTGAAACGCGCGGACAAGCACGCGCAACAATTTCGCATTGTCCTCGAGCATCTTTTCGAAATGCGGGACGCTCCAGTCGCGCGTCGTCGAGTAGCGGAAAAAACCACCCGCCACTCGATCGTACGTTCCGCCGCGCGCCATTTGCGTCAACGTCGTCGTGACGACCGTGAGCAATCGTTCATCACGCGTCGCAAAATATTTCTCCAGCGCGAGTTCGATCGCGTCGGGCTGCGGGAATTTCGGCGCGTCGCCAAAACCGCCGTAGAGCGGATCGAAATGGTCAAGCACTGCGCGCACTACCGCGTCCACGATGTGCGGCGACACTTTCGCGTCGCTTTCGCGTCCCTGCGCGCTTTTTCGCGCCTTTTCGTGTTCGGCAATCTTTTGCAAAATGGCTGGCTTGGAATTTTTGTACGCGTCGCTAACCTGGGTCAGGTAACTCACCATTTGCGAGGGCGGAATGTACGTACCGCCGGTCAACACTTCACCTGTCGGCGTCAGAAACGCCGTCGTGGGCCAGCCGCCCAGGTTGTAACGCCGGTTCACATCGGGACGCTCGTCGTTGTCCACGCGCATCGCGATGAAACGTTCGTTGATCAGCCGAATCACTTCGGAATCAGAGTACGACGTTTCGTCCATCACGTGACACCAATGACACCACACCGCCGAGATGCCGAGCAGAATCGGTTTATCTTGTCGCTGCGCGTCTGCAAACGCGGCATCGTTCCATTCGCGCCAATTGATTTCGCGCGCGCGGTTGGGGCGCGGCGAAAAGTGAAAGGTGGACATACTTTCTCCCGATCAAGTTTCGAACTGCTCACACTGTCATTTCGAGACGCTTCGCGCATACCGCCGATACGCGGTATGTCTGCCGCCAGAAACTTGCTCTTGCGAGAACGCCCCCGAATGAATTCGGGGTCTCAGCGAGGCGCGAAGCGAATCGGTTGCAACCGATTCGCTTCGCGCAACTCGAT
>VGOB01000313.1 GCA_016865935.1 Chloroflexota bacterium
GAATCCGAAACCGCGTGGACCAAGAATTACGAAACCTTCTCGGTCTATTTTTCCTGGGACGCCACCCAACCCTACCTCGCTCAGGTCGCCACGAACTTTGAGCGATTGTGGAACGGTCAAGAAAAAGATTGGATCGCGCTCAACATTCCGCGCGCCGTGCGTGATCGCTTGCTGACGTACCGTCCGACGAATGCACCCACACACGACCCACTCGAACGCGTTGAACAACCCGAACTGGTAAAGGACAAACCCAAAGTGTACGGTGCGATTCCACAGAGCGAGCGATTGCTCTTTGCTTTTTTGCGCGATGCGCCGTACCTACCGCACGCGACCGGACTCGGCGCGGCAACCTCGGCGATTACGCCTCTGCCGCATCAGGCGCGCGTCGCGAACGAAATTCTGCGCCGCTTTCCGGATCGCGCGCTGTTGTGCGATGAGGTCGGCTTGGGCAAAACGATCGAAGCCGGTCTCGTCATCCGGCAACTCGTCCTGTCTGGTCGCGTCAAGCGTCTGTTGATCCTCGCGCCGAAATCCATTCTCAAGCAGTGGCAGGAAGAGTTGTACGAAAAATTCGCACTCGACGTGCCACGGTACGACGCCGGCAAGTTCTGGGGCGTGTACGACAAACCGCTCGACGCGCCAGACGGCAATCCCTGGGATGCGTTCGATTGCTTGATTGCCGGCAGTCAGTTGGCGAAACGCGCCGACCGCCGACACCAGATTCTCGCCGCGCGCGGCTGGGATTTGCTCGTCGTGGACGAAGCACACCACGCGCGGCGCAAAGATTTCAAAGAGCGCATCTATCGCCCCAATCGCCTGCTCGGATTGCTCAACGAGATCAACGAACACGCTCCGCGCAAGGCGGCGAGTTTGCTCCTGATGACTGCGACGCCGATGCAAGTGCATCCGCTCGAAGTGTGGGATTTGCTCACCGTCCTGGGACTGGGCGGACGCTGGGGTGCGGACGAAGACAATTTTCTGCGTTTCTTTGGGGAGATGCGCAAACCCTTCGATCAAGCCGACTGGGAATTTATCTTCGAACTTGTGCAAGACTATTTGGCAACCGGCGGAACGATTGACGAGGATTTCAAACGCCAGGTTATCGCGGACATTGGGCAAGTCAAATGGGCAACGATTGAAGGATTACTGACCAAGCCGGGCGAGCGCGCGCGGATTTTACGGCAACTCGGCGCAAGTGTCCAACCGCACGTCAAAGAATTGGCGCATCGCCACACGCCGATCACGCGATATGTTTTTCGCAACACGCGCACACTCTTGCGCGAGTACCTGCGGCGCGGCATTATGCACGAGCGCGTGCCAACTCGCAAGCCACGGATCGAGCGCGTCGAGATGCTTCCCGAAGAGCAAGCCCTCTACACGCGAATTGACGAATACATTTCACACTTTTATCAAAAGTACGAGAACGAACGGCGCGGCTTGGGTTTTGTGATGACCGTGTATCGCCGCCGCTTGACGAGCAGTTTCCACGCGCTCCACCTCAGTTTGGAGCGCCGGTTGAAATTCTTGCGCGGTGTCATTGGCGGCGACAAAATTTTTGACGACGACGACTTGGAACAAGACGAACTCGAACAGGATGTCGCGGAAGATTTGCTCACCGATGCTGACCGCGAGCGATTCAAGACCGAGGTCGAGTACGTCGAGGATTTCATTCAGCAACTACGCCTGCTCAGCGTCGCCGAATCGAAACTCGAATCGCTCAAGGATGAACTGCACCGCGTGATGCTCCAGCGCTCAACCGTGCTCGTCTTTACGCAGTACACCGACACGATGGATTACCTGCGCGATCAATTGAAGGAAGTGTACGGCAGTCAGGTCGCGTGTTATTCCGGGCGCGGTGGCGAAGTGTGGAATGGGATTGCCTGGGTGTCTGCTCCCAAAGAAAAGGTAAAAAACGATTTCCGCGCCGGAAGCATCAGCATTCTACTCTGCACCGAATCGGCGAGCGAAGGTCTCAACCTGCAAACCTGCGGCGTGCTGATCAACTCCG
>VGOB01000314.1 GCA_016865935.1 Chloroflexota bacterium
CCCACAAACTGGGA
This sequence comes from Chloroflexota bacterium, assembly GCA_016865935.1. Lineage (GTDB taxonomy): Bacteria > Chloroflexota > Anaerolineae > UBA4142 > UBA4142 > VGOB01. Next base: position 15 of record VGOB01000314.1, read on the forward strand.
AGGTATTTTACCCGATCTTCTTCCGTCTGTCTGCTCTATCGCTGACACTCCGCCATTCAGCGAAGGCTACGCTCTAAAACTACCAAGTGGCCGAAACGAAGATCATCGCCCAAACTGTAATCGCATACGAACTGGGTTATATTTCCAAAGAAGAACAAATGAAGGTGGAAGAGGACATTGCTGAGATCCGCAGGATGACCTATGCCCTGATCTCTCGCCTGCCTCGCTAATCTCTGTCCCCTGTCCCCCGATCCCTGACCCCTACCGAGGAGGAAGCGATGTATATTGGAGATTACTTGGGACGACGCGAAATCTACAGCCCCGACAAACTCGCAATCATTGATTACAGCAAAACGCCGGAATGGCGATTGACGTATCGCCAGTGGAACGCGCGCGCGAATCGCCTGGCAAATTGGCTGCGCGATGTCGCCGGGGTCGGCAAAGGCGATCGCGTCGCGATCCTCGCGCGTGACGGCATCGAGCATCTCGATTTGTTTTACGCGTGCGCCAAACTCGGCGCGATTCACACCGCGCTCAACTGGCGCCTGCATTGGCGCGAGACGGTTGGGTTGATCGAGCAGACGCAACCCAAGGCGCTGATCTTCTCCGACGATTTCAAAACGCACATTGCCGAAATCGAAAATGCAATTCGCAATTCGCAATTCGCAATTCGACATTACTTGCACATCGAAGGCGATGGGATTACAGGCAGTTTTCATTTCGAGACGACCCTGCAAGCGTCGCCCGCGACGCGCGTCACCTGCGAATCGCTCGACGCGGAAGATATCGCGTGCTTGCTTTTCACCGGCGGCACGACCGGCTTGCCCAAGGGTGCGATGATCAGCCATCGGATGATTTGTTGGAACGTGCTGAACACCGTCACCCACGATTTGCATCACGACGACGTTTATCTCAACATTTATCCACTTTTTCACGCGGGTGGTTTGTTTGCGTACCTGTCGTCCCAAGTTGTCTTTGGCAACACGACCGTTCTCGTGCGGCAATTCGAGCCAGTGCAGATACTCGATCTGATTCAGAAAGAGCGCGTGACTGTATTTGCCGGCGTGCCGACGATGTACCAAATGATGTTGCAAGCGCCCAATTACAAAACCGCCGACCTGAGCAGTTTGCGGTTTTGCACCTGCGGCGGCGCGCCCTTGCCGGTGCCGGTGATTCAGCAATACATTCGCGAAAAAGGGATTCGCTTCAAACAAGGTTTCGGAATGACCGAATTCGGACCTGGGTTGTTCGCGCTCTCGGCGGACGACACGGAACGCAAAGCCGGCAGTATCGGCCGCCCGAACTTTTTCGTTGACGTACGCGTCGTGGACGAAAACAATCAACCGCTCGGCGCGAATCAAGTTGGCGAACTCGTGCTCAAGGGACCCAGTCGTTGCTCCGGCTATTGGAACAATCCCGAAGCGAGTCGCGCCGTGTTGGACGACGAGGGATGGTTTCACACCGGCGATATGGTGCGCCACGACGACGAGTGGTACTTTTACGTTGTGGATCGCAAGAAAGATATGTTCATCTCCGGCGGCGAAAACGTCTACCCGGTTGAAATCGAAGGTGTGTTGTACAAACATCCGGCGGTGCAGATGTGCGCGGTCGTCGGCGTGCCGGATGAAAAATGGGGCGAGGTTGGCAAGGCGTGTGTCGTGCTCAAGCCCGGCGCGCAGGCGACGGAGGAGGAATTGCTCGCGTTTATGCAACAAAATCTCGCGCGTTACAAAGTGCCAAAGAGTGTTGCGCTCCTGGACGCGCTCCCGGTGTCAGGGATGGGCAAGATATTAAAGCGCGAGTTGCGCGACAGATTCAGTGGATAGTGGACAGTGGTCAGTGGTCAGAATTCTCTGTCCACTGTCCACTACCCACTGCCCACTTGCAACGGAGGTATCGTGGCTAACAGGAAACTAGGACGCGGCGTC
>VGOB01000315.1 GCA_016865935.1 Chloroflexota bacterium
ACACCGGTCAAGGACTTGACCAATATGGGATTCTTGCGTAACATCTGCTCGGTGAACATGGTTATCGCTCCTCGTCTTGGTGGATGAGGCGATGATACACCATGTTCACTTATTCTGCATAAACTCTAATGTCGGGGCGAATCGCCGTCAGCAACCCAAGTTGTTTCGCTTTGAGCAAGATGCCCAGTGTCCCAATTTTGTTCAATTTCAATTCGGCAAGTTTGCGGCGTCCCCTTTTTTCATCCATCAGCACCCAGTCCGCGCGGATTTCGCGCGCCAACACAATCGTTTCGGCTTCACCCCAATCCATTTCATCGAGCAGAACATCAACTGCCAAGCGATCTCGAACGCGAACCGTCTTGATCCATTGGGCAGTGACGACCTCGCGTTTTGCGCCACCTTCTTCGCGTCCTCGCACTACAGCTTCGTCGTACACTGCTTGCGCGATCTGGATTTCGCCAAAAAGTTGCTTGAGGAGGTCAAAGCGCTGAATTGTTGCGAGCCCAATCAACGGCGTGGTATTCGCGACAACAATCATCGGTTCAGCTCAACCTCTAATTTTTCGACTGCCACAAATTCTTCATCGAGTTCTTCTGGCGTGTAGTTGATGTAGGCGATTCCGCGCGAACGGAGCAAACCCAAGAACTCGACGCGAGGGATGTTCAACAGACGCGCCGCCTTGCCTGAAGAGATATGCCCTTCGGTGAATAACGACAAGACCAACCACTCGACCAGGCGATGTTGCACCGCGCTTTGATCAAAGCCATATTGAAGAAGCGGCGCGGGGATACGAACTTGAAATGTTGTTTCGGTCATCCAATTTCCTCCCGTGACCCAATTGCCCGCCAAACGATTGCTTCACAATAGAACCGATCTGCCGATCAAGAATTGGGGGCGTCGAATTCATTATAACACTATCTTGGGAAGCGTCAAAATGATTTTTGCCACACGGCGAAATGCGACAGCCCAAAGACGCGCAGAGGTGTGTGCTCCGAAAAGTACGTGACGCCGCGCAAAACGCGCGCGAGCCACGCGCTCCGCCGCGCGAGTTTGTCATAGCCCGGATAAATTTGCGTGTGCGCGATCAGCGCGCCGGCGAGTCCCGCAAACAACGCGCGAATGTCGCGCGCGGTGTACGTGCGCACGTGCGGCGCGAATCGATCGCGCAGAAAATCGGGGAGCCAGTTGATCAGCGGAATGTTGCCGAAAACGTAGCGTTTGCCAAAGTACGCGCCGTGCGTCTCGAACGGATACAAGCGATTCGGCGCGAAGACGACGACGCGTCCGCCGCGTCTGCAAACGCGCTGCGCTTCGCGGATCGTCTGCGCGTCGTCCGCGACATGCTCGATCACTTCGTGCAAGAGGATCGCGTCGAAAAAATCATCGGGGAAGGGGAGCGCTTCAGAAACGGCAAGCGCAAGTGAGTCGAGATTCTTTTCGTGGCGCGCGTTGACAACTTTTTCCGCGTCCACGTCCACGCCGAACGCGCGCGCGTTCAGCGCGCTGAACTTTTCGACGTACGCGCCGATGCCGCAGCCGATGTCGAGCACGCACGCGTTGTCCAACGCGACGTACCGCCGGATCAGATCGAGGCGGCGATCCTGTCCGAATCGCCACACGTAGGAAGGATGTCCGAGGCGAATCGCTTTGTCGTCAGTGGGCACGCGCGTATCGTAGCAGAAGTCGGAGGAAAAGACAAGCGCGGGTGCTGGCGTACCATACGGCTGGTGCAAAGTCGCGTCCGACCTATCCCCCTGCCCTGATGTCAGGACACATTTGGCAAAGCGGCTTCCAAGTCTAGGGTGCACTGTGGGTCCAGCCACTGCCATAACCTAGAGTCGGTTTTCAATAGCAGGAGAATGGCGTTGACCAAACTCACTTCCCAA
>VGOB01000316.1 GCA_016865935.1 Chloroflexota bacterium
CGTTGTTATGGTTTGCTCAATTTGGCGCACCTGTTCCAACGCATTTTTCTTGATCTGGAAGGTTATCGCTTGTTTGCTCGCCGCACTACTAGATATGCCGGGTATCACGGCAATTCCCAATGAACCGCAATCCGATTCCCCGCGCGCAGATTTTTTCCGCGCCACTTGACACAGTATAAGGCAAAAACGTATTTTGTCCAACGCGCTCGCGCAGCGGATAGGGCTTTGGCAAAGGCGGGCGAGTTTTTCTTTTCCGCGTATTGGCGTATAATCAATGCGCTCGATGTCCACGTCCATTTTTGCTCGTCGCACTGTTTTGTTTGGCTGGATTGCGCGTCTCAGCGCGAACACGCTCGTGCTCGTGTTGTGGCTGTGGCTCTACCGCGCGGTTTTCGATTACCTCGCGATCATCTTTTCGCGCGAGGATTTTCGCACGAATCAAATCGTCCTCGTCGCGGTGCTCGCGCTGGTCGCGCTTGAAATCCGCAAAGAGCATCTTCATCCCCAGTTCGATGCCGCGCCGCAATGGTACGTTCCTGCGCTCACGCTTGCCCTCGGCGGTTCCGCGCTCTATCTTATCGTCGAACGATTTCTCAACATCAACACGATTTCGGCGAGTTTGTTCGGACTGGCGAGTTACGGTTTGCTCGGCTTGTGGATGAAGCCGCAACGTTGGCGACAAGGTTTTCCCGCGGCTTTACTCATTGTCGGCGTCCTGCCGTTTGGCGAACACCTGCAAACGTTCGTCGGTTATCCGCTGCGAATTCTCACCGCGTCGATCGTGCGCGATGGCTTGACCGCCGCCGGAGTTTCGTCCGTCGGCGTAGACACGATCCTCGTGTTCGAAAATGGTGTGTCGCAAGTGGATTTGCCGTGCAGCGGCGTCAAGAGCTTGTGGACGGGCGCGCTCTTTCTCATCGCGGCAACCTGGGTTGAACGCCGTCCGCTGAATTGGCGCTGGTTGTTGATCGCGATCATTCTTGCCGCGCTCTTGTTTGTCACGAATCTCGCGCGCGTCGGTGTACTCGTCGTCGTGGGCCAAGTTATGAGCTGGCGGCTCGTCGCCGAAATGATCCACGTTCCGCTTGGTGTGCTCGGTTTCGTCGCGTCGTGCGCGGCGGCAGTCGTCTTGCTGCGACTTGTGCCGCTGATCGCGCAAGATGAGTTCGTAGTGAGCGCTTCAGCGCAATCTACCGCTAAAGCGGTTACTACAAACTTGGCGCATCCGTCGTGGTTATCGCCCGCGCTGATGATTGCGCTTGCCGCGCTGGCGCTCCTCTACGCGCCGCGCCCGCACGGCGAACTCGCGCAGCCGACAGCGGGTTTCGTATTCCCCGCCGAATTGATGACTCAACCGATGCCGCTCACGCCGGATCAGGTCAGGTGGTTCACCGATGATGGCGCAGAATCGGTCGTGCGGCAGCGCTTTGAGTGGCGCGGGCTCACCGGCTCGATGATTTTTGTCACGAGCACGACCTGGCGCGCGCAGCATCGCCCGGAACGATGTTTCCAAGTCTACGGCTTGGCGCTGAATGGCTCGCGCACGCATCTCGTCGCGCTCGATTTTCCCCTGCGGTTTGTCTGGCTCGGCGATCGCAGCGCGCCAGCCGCGTTTGCGGCAGCGTATTGGTTTCAATCTGTGGATCGCATCATTGACGATTACGGGACACGGATTTGGGTCGATCTCTCGCCCACCCGCGAGCGATGGGTGCTCGTAACTGTCGTGTCCCACGACATCGTACACACTGAAGTTCCACGACATCGTACACATTGTTGATTGGCTTGGAGCACTGCACTCAGTTAATAATCGCATAATCGAGCCTTTTCGTTCATACTGCTTC
>VGOB01000317.1 GCA_016865935.1 Chloroflexota bacterium
GCGGGCGAAGACCTGGGCGCGTTGTGGAAAGGCAAGCGACTCGCGGACGAAATGCCGCCGAGCGACGTGGGCGAGTGGGACGCGTTGCCCGAACCGCCCGCGACCGGCTGGGAAGTGACGACGATGCTCGCGTGTGGGATGGCGCGTGACCCGGTGCGTTTGATCGAGGCGGTGCGCCCGCACAACCCCGCGCTCGCGGGGCGAATGTTGGACGAAGCCGGGATTGCGAAACCGGAGCAAGTGACAAACCAAGTGCGCGCCGATTTGCTTGCCGAGCTGTACAATCCTACCGTGCATTTGCGCGCGCGTCTGCAAGCCGGGCTTACGCTGGGACGGATTGGCGATCCGCGCTTTGAACCGCAAACGATTGAGGGCGTCAGGGTGATTGTACCGCAAATGGTCCAAGTCCCGGCGGGCAAGTACATCATTGGCGATGACGCAAGTCAGTACGCCGACGAAAAACCACAACACGAAATTGAACTGCCCGCGTTTGCCATTGGTAAATGGTCAGTGACGAACGCCGAGTACGCGTGTTTCATCGAGGCGGGTGGATACAAGGACGAACGCTTTTGGAAAACCGGTTTGGCGAAGCGCTGGCTGAAGGGTGAAGATGTTACCGGCGGTCAGTTCGCAACGTGGCTTACAAATTGGCGCTGGTTGCAGTCCACTCCGGATTGGAAAGAACGATTCGAGCAGTCTGGAAGTTTCTCGCCCGAGGATATTAAGCAGTGGGAATGGATCGCCGGTTTGAGCGAAGAAGAATTGAAATCCGAACTGGGCAAACAGCTGTCAAACAAATCGCGCGAACGTCCGCAATGGTGGAACGATTCGCAGTACAACAATCCATCTCAACCGGTTGTCGGGATCACCTGGTTCGAGGCAAACGCGTACTGCGCGTGGCTCAATGAAATGTTGCAGGTTACAGAGCCTGCCCTGAGCCTGGCGAAGGGTTTCAGGTTTCAGGTTTGGCGGAATGGAAAACTGGAAACCTTGAACCTCGAACCTCGAACGGTCCAATTCCGTTTGCCGAGTGAAGTGGAATGGGAAGCCGCCGCGCGCAACGTGGATGGGCGAGCGTATCCTTGGGGCAACGAATGGGATGCATCGCGCGCAAACACGATTGAAGGGCGCGTGCTCAAGCCATCGCCGGTCGGCATGTACTTTGCGGCGGGCGGCGGTGGCGCGTTCGGCGCGGAAGATCAAGCCGGGAATGTGTGGGACTGGACAAGCACACTCGATCGCGATTATCCTTATCAAGCGGATGATCGTGAAAACCCGGAATCCGAAGGTGAACGCGTCGTCCGTGGGGGCTCGTGGAACGACAATTCGTCCAATGCGCGCTGTGCGTTTCGCCTCAGGTACGTCCCTGGCGACTTCAACGGCGGTATCGGTTTTCGGGTGAGTTCCCCTGGCTCTATTCCTGCATTCTGATTTCTGGATGCTGGTTGCTGGGAACTGGTTTTCTGCGGGGGGTCTGGGGTCGCAAAGCGTCACAGGTGAATTGAAAAAGGTTTTGGAATTTGTGCCCGCGATGTGACGATTTGCGATAGGCGGTTTTTGCCCCCCAGCGGAAATTTTTTTTGAGAAGGAGATCAGACAATGCCAAAGAAAGTGACCGTGAAAAAGAATGCCGCGCGCAAGCCGCAGGCATCAAGAGTGACCAAGATCGGTACGATGAAAGGCGGCGTGGTGGGCAACATCAAAGCCAAGCGCGTGATTATGGGCAACCAGACCAACTACAGAGCCGGGCGCGATATAATCCAGGGCGACCAGATCAATATTCACGATCAGCGCCGCCTTGCGATCGCCACGCCCGCGCAG
>VGOB01000318.1 GCA_016865935.1 Chloroflexota bacterium
TTGGTGATCCACACTTGATCGAATTGCTGACCGATGCGGTCAATGCGTCCGATGCGTTGCTCGACGCGCATCGGATTCCACGGCATATCGTAGTTGATCAGCACGCCGCAGGTTTGCAGGTTGAGACCTTCGCTCGCCGATTCGGTGCAGAGTAGAATGCTGATGCTTCCGGCGCGGAAATCGTTTTTCACCGCTTCTTTCGCGGCGGATACCCACGCGATCCCGTTCCACACTTCGCCGCCACGTCCAGAATAACACGCGACCTGGCTGCCGTAGACCTCTTTCAACTGATCGCGTAAATAATCCATCGTGTCGGTATACTGCGTAAAGACGAGCACGGTGGAGCGTTGGCGCATCACGCGGCGCAGTTCGTCCTTGAGCGATTCAAGTTTCGATTCGGCGACGCTCAACAAGCGCAATTGCTGAATGAAATCCTCGACGTACTCCACTTCGGTTTTGAATCGTTCGCGGTCAGCATCGGTGAGCAATTCTTCTGCGACATCCTGTTCGAGTTCGTCTTGCTCGATATCGTCGTTATCGAAAATTTGGTCGCCGCCGATGACACCGCGCAAGAATTCCAACCGGCGTTCCAAACTGAGATGGAGCGCGTGGAAACTGCTCGTCAAGCGGCGACGATACACGGTCATTACAAAACCCAAGCCGCGCCGTTCGTTCTCGTACTTTTGATAAAAGTGCGAAATGTACTCGTCAATCCGCGTGTAGAGCGCTTGCTCTTCGGGAAGCATTTCGACGCGCTCGATCCGCGGCTTGCGAGTTGGCACGCGCTCGCGCATAATGCCGCGCCGCAGGTACTCGCGCAAGAGTGCGCGCGTGTTGCGAAAAACGTACCGCGTGATCGGCGTGTGGCGATGCGCCAACTCTTTGACGTGCGGTTGGACACTTGCGCCGAGTTGCCGCAAGATCCGCGCGCGCTCGCCCGGCTTGGTCAGTAGTCCTTCAAGCGTTGCCCACTTGACCTGCCCGATGTCCGTAATCACCTGGCGTTTGAAATCCGCGTCAATCGTCCCGCCGGTGGCAAGATAGTCTTGCACAAGATCAAATACAAATTCCCAATCGGCTTGGTCAAAGGGTTTCCGCATCTCGCCAAAGAAACGCAAGAAATTATCTTCGTCCGCGCCCCAGCGTCCGCCCAGTCCCAGCACGGTGAGTAAATCCCACACTTCGAGCGGATGCACTTGCATCGGCGTCGCCGTCATCAGGAGCAAACTCGCCGCCTTGCGCTGCGCGCGTTCGTTGATCTCGTTGAGCAATCCAAGCAGACGATTTGGGCGATAGATGCGCTCTTTGAAATCTTTGCGCCGTGCGTGGTGCGCTTCATCCACGACGAGCAAATCCCAGCCGCGCGCGGCGAGAATCTGCTGGCGGCGGTCGGCGCGTTTTGCCAACTGACTGCCCGCGATCAAGCAATCGAACGCGTCCCAGGGATTGCCGTCTGGCGCGTCGAGTGGCTTGTCATACACGCCCCAGAATTTGCCGGAGTCGTAGCGCGGAATGTCGAGCGCGAATTTTTCGTACAACTCTTCTTGCCACTGCTTGAGAATGGATTTCGGCGCAAGGATCAGCAAACGCTTGACGCGACCCGACAGGACGAGTTGCCGGATGACGAGACCCGCTTCGATGGTTTTGCCCAAGCCGACCTCATCGCACAACAGCGCGCGATCCGGAAAGCGGCGCAGAATTTCGTTCGCGACGCGCGCCTGATGCGGCAGAGGCGTAATCGCC
>VGOB01000319.1 GCA_016865935.1 Chloroflexota bacterium
CCGCCGTGGCAGCAGGTCAAGTTGCTCGACATTTTGCCCAACAGTCGGCAGGTAATGATTCCCGGCAGCGGGCACCTGACGTATCAGGAAAAACCCGAATTGTTTTGGAGTACGGTCAAGAAATTCTTTGCCGCCAAATCCATTCACTTTGAGTAGTCTCGGGTTGTCATTGCGAGCGGAGCGAAGCCGCCGCAGGCGTCCAATTCGCTATTTGGAGATTGCTTCGTCGGCAAAGCCCGCCTCCTCGCAATGACACCGCGATCCGTTTATGACTCACTACGCCCAAATCATTTCTACCGGTCGCTACATCCCGGAAAAAATTATTACTAACACCGATCTGAACCAGATGCTCGGCGAAGACGTTGACGCGTGGCTCATCGCAAACGTCGGCATTCGCGCGCGGCACGTGATGGCGGAGAACGAAACGACTTCCGATCTGATCGTTGCCGCGTCGCGCCAAGCGATTGAACGCGCCGGCATCGCGCCAACCGACTTGAACCTGATCATTGTTGCGACCGACACGCCGGATTACATCAGCCCGGCAACCGCGTCTGTCGTGCAAGCGAAACTGGGCGCGGCAAATGCCGGCACGTTCGACGTGAACTGCGCGTGCGCGGCGTGGGTTACCGGCTTGGATCTGGCGGCGCGGTACATCGCAACCGATCCGGATTATCGCCACATTCTCGTCGCGGGTGGGTACGGGATGACTAAATTTCTCGATTGGCGCGACAAGTATACCGCGACGCTTTTCGCGGACGGCGCGGGCGCAGTGATCGTGCGCGCAGGCGACGCGCCGGGTTTTCTTGCGGGCAAACTCGTCGCGCGCGGCGAATATCACGACGCGCTCGGCATTTACACCGGCGGCACGTATCGTCCCGCGACGCCGGAAGTGCTCGCGCAACTCGGCAAGCCGCGCGTGCAATTCGTCAAGAAATTTCCGGCGACGTTCAACAGCGACAATTGGCCCCCGCTCGTGCGCGCGGTTGTCGCCAAAGCCGGACTGACGCTTGACGATATCAATCTTTTCTTGTTCACGCAACTCAATCTTCGCACTATCGAATTCGTGATGCAAAACCTGGGTCAGCCAATGAGCAAAACGCATTGGGTTATGGACAAATGGGGTTACCTGGGTTCGGCGTGCATCCCCGCCGCGCTGGACGACGCGCTCGAACGCGGCAAAGGACCCAAGCCCGGCGACAACGTGGTGTTCTGCGCGAGCGGCGGCGGGATGGCGATGGCGGCGAGTGTGTGGCGAATGTAGGGGTCGGGGTACAGGGGTCAGGGTACAGTTTCTGACCCCCGACCCCTGTACCCTTTGAAGAGAAGCGATGGCAAGCGAGATCAAGAGTTATCGGGATTTGAAAATCTGGCAAAAGGGCATCCAGTTGGTGAAAACTGTCTATGTGCTGACACACAAATTTCCCAAAAGCGAAACCTTTGGTCTGGCAAGTCAGATGCAGCGTTCGGCAGTTTCGATTCCATCGAATATCGCAGAGGGTCACGCGCGGCAACACACGGGTGAATATCGGCAGTTTCTGTACACCGCGCTTGGATCAGCGGCTGAATTGGATACACAAACTGTGGCGATGATCTTCGTTTCGGCCATTATGCCCCAGCGATAGCTGGAGCGAGATATGCTTTCGGTTTTGGCTTGGACCGTTTTTGAGCGGGCCAGCCCGGGAGATCCACTCGCTCCAAGACCCAGTCAA
>VGOB01000320.1 GCA_016865935.1 Chloroflexota bacterium
GCGGAATCGAAATCTGGGCGGCAGACATGGCATTCTCCTTTTTGGTGGGACCAAGATGATACCAACAATTCTACCACATTTCATGCCCACTAGATCTAGTGGGCATCACGGCAATTCCCAAAGAGCCCGGACTTTTGCGCAAGGTCGCCAACTGCGCGCATTGCGCCGAGTACGCCGGGTGCGACAAACTCGCGGACTTTTTCAAGTCGGTGCCGGACGCGCGCGTCACGCTCGACGGAATTCGCGCCGCGCTGTGATCTAATCGCGCTCGAACCGGCTCACGCTTTCGATGTGCGCGGTCTGTGGGAACAGATCTACGGGCTGAACGTCAGTCAGACGATAGCCGGATTCGATCACGCGCCGTGCGTCGCGCGCCAACGTCGCCGGATCGCAGGAGACGTAGGCGATGACGCGCGGCGCGTGCGCGATCAGCGCGTCCAACGCGCGCGCCGCGATGCCAGCGCGCGGTGGATCGATCACCACCAGATCGATCTTCGATTTCAGGTGCGGCAGAATCGCTTCGACCTTGCCGCGCTGGAACTCGACGTTCGGCAAATCAATCGCGTTTGCCTTTGCATCGTTCACCGCGCTCGCCGCGTCTTCGATTTCGATCACGCGCGCGACCAGCGACGCAAGCGACAAACCGAACGTGCCGACGCCGCCAAACGCGTCGAGCAAAATATCTGATGGGCGAGGGGCGAGGAAGCGTTCGACAAGCTCGATCAGCGTTTCCGCCATCGGCGTGTTGACTTGGAAGAATGACTGCGGCGAGACGCGGAAGACGCGTCCACGCAATTCCTCGTGCAACGCGTCCTTGCCGACGAGCGAAATGGTTTCGCCGCGCGGCGTGCGGTACACAATCGAAACCGGCTCGTCCACCGAAATTTCCGGCGGCGCGTCATCGCGCCCTTCGAGCAGCACCAGTTTTTGTCCGGTGCGCGTGCCGGCGCGCAACATCACCTCGACGAAATCCGCGCCCTCGAATTCGAGGGCGCGAAACATTTCGCCAAGCAACGGATGGAGGATGTGACATTCGCGGATCGGCACCAGGTCGTGCGATTCCAGCGCGCGAAAACACAAGCGCCCCGCGTCGTCCGGTCGAAACTGCGCGTTGTTGCGATAGCGCCACGGGTCGATCATTCCCATCGCGTCGCGCACCAGCGCGTCCGCGATCTTGCCAATGCGCGCGAATTGCTCGCGCACGACTTCGGTTTTGAAGCGCAATTGCGCGGCGTACGCGATGTGTTGCCAGTGACAGCCGCCGCACCCCACCCCCATCCCCTGCCCTTCCCCCGTCTTCGACAGGGGAAGGGAGAAATGAGGACAGCGCGGCGCGATGCGCGCGGGCGACGACGCGATCACTTCGACGAGGCGCGCGCGCGCGTACCCTTTTTTCTCCGCGACGATTTCGACGACGACTTGTTCTCCGGCAAGCGCGTATGGGACGAAGACGACGCGCCCCTTATCATCGCGTCCGAGCGCTTCACCGCCTTGCGCCATCGAAGTCAATTTCAGATTTAGGATTTCAGATTTCAGATTGGGAGCAGACGGTTTGTCATTTGTCATTTGCTCATTTGGCAATACCGCAAAACTCACTTTGGGATTTGACTAAAGAGGGTTCTCATGGATACTGTCTCTATCCTATCCGACCGAGGAAAGAGGAGTGCATGAGAACCCCAAAGACATTATACCATACGACGCCGA
>VGOB01000321.1 GCA_016865935.1 Chloroflexota bacterium
GGCGTCGGTTTCGGATGCACACGCGCTCAGTCAAACAATCCACTGCTCAACTCAAAGACATGGTGCGGCGTTGGAAAATGCTCCCAGCGGACAATGTGCCCAAGTGACTTTTGCGCTATTGCCAAAATAGCCAAACGAGCCAAATCTGCCAAATCTGATTTGGCACGTTTGGCAAATTTGGATATTTGGCACATTTGTCTTTCAGATTTTTCTTTCGCCGATCCGTCCCGATGGCGGCGGTACTTCGCGCATCCATTCTGGCAGCAGTTCGGCGACGTGCGCGCGCATCACCCAAGACGCGCGATCGGCGATTTCATCCGTTAGTTCGGTGTTGTAAAACTCGGACAATTCAAAAATCGGGCCAAAGCGAATCGTGATCGGTTTGGGATGCGGAAATTTCGCGCCGACCGGCATCGCTTTTTCACTGCCGATGGCGGCGGCGGGCAGAATCGGCACGCGGCGCGTGATCGCGATCTTGGCGACGACCGGCTGAAATGCTTGGAGTTTGCCGGTCGGACTGCGCGTCCCTTCCGGCGCGATCGCGACGATCTTGTTGTCGCGCAAAACGTTGAGCAGCGTTCGCATCGCCACCATATCGAAACGCTCGCGATCAATCGGGAACATTCCGAGACTGCGGATGAACGCGGCAATCAACGGAACTTGAAACAGTTCTTTTTTCGAGACCGTCCAATAATGGATGCCAGGCAGAACGCCATAATCTGCCAACGCCACGCCCAGCGCGAACGGTTCCAGCGCGCTGATGTGGTTGATGACGATGAACAGCGGTCCTTGCGCGCGAATGTGTTCCGCGCCTTGAACGCGTAAATGATGATAGAGTTTGTAATATGCGCCAAAAAGATTCGCAACCAATTTGGTGTAGGCGCGGCGGCGCAAAGGAATTTCGGGCATATTCTCCTCCGGTGGAGACGACGCGCGAGTGATGAGATGATGCGGCGGATTATACAGAGGAATGAACAAAAAGTAAAACGCGATTTACAGTGTCATTGCGAGCGAAGCGAAGCAATCTCCACCCTGCGAATCGGACGCCGAAGGCGGCTTCGTCGTGAAAACCACTCCTCGCAATGACACGGCATCACACCAACCGCACGCGCGCGATCAACACGGGCGGAATCTCGTGATAGTTCTCCCAACTGAACGGGCGATTTGGCTGCGCGTTCGCGTCGAACGTTGGCTCTGCGAGCGCGTCCAGCACGAAACCGGCGCGAAAGCACGCGCCGAACAACGCGTTCAGCGGGCGATGAAAATAATACTGCGGCGTCGGTTGCCCGATGATGCCGATCCCTTTGTACGTCGTCGGTGTGGCGTACTGCGAAATTTGGATCGCGTGAACGACGACATGTTCGCCGTCGCGATTTTCAGTCCGTTCGACGATCATTTTCATCCCGGCGGTCGAGTTGAAGCAGGGATGCGAAATCGAAAAGACAAAACGCGCGCGCGGTTTCAACAACTGGCTCAGCGCGCGCAAAAGTGGATCGATCTCCGCGATGTCCATCAGTCGGCGATGATCTTCGTTTCGGCCATTATGCCCCAGCGATAGCTGGAGCGAGATATGCTTTCGGTTTTGGCTTGGACCGTTTTTGAGCGGGCCAGCCCGGGAGATCCACTCGCTCCAAGACCCAGTCA
>VGOB01000322.1 GCA_016865935.1 Chloroflexota bacterium
AAAGTCCAACGGCTCACATAACAAATGCACTTCGTTCAACTCACGCTTTGCGGACATGCGGCGGTAGGACGATGACCGCCAGGGCGAAGGTTGTTTCCCGCCGCACGTCGCAAAGTCTTAGTGATCAGCGGCACGTCCGCGCCGTAATCGCGCCAGAGTTGATTCGTAACGAACGCGCTGACGGCGTGCCCGCCGCGCAAATCGTCAATATCGCGATAGCGCACGCCTGCCGCCTGCACCGCGTACGAAGTCGCGGAACGGCGCGCCTTGTTGCGCGCGAGCCGCGCGAAGAAAATCGGCGGATACGCATTGGCGAACGCGACGCGGCGTCCGGCGGCGGTCAATCGCTTGAGCAAATTATCGCGCGCGATGATTTCGCGCAGCGCGTCGTTCGGATATGGACCCAGGTGTTCGCCGATTTCACGCGGCGCGTTGACGCCGGTGAAAAGCGCGGTCTGTCCCGTCGCGCTTTGCGGCAAACCTGGAACGCCCAGCGTTGCATCAGTAGGGATAAGCGTGGCGACCTCACCCCCAACCCCTCTCCTGAGAGGAGAGGGGCGAAGGGGAGAGGTCGGCATTTCGCCGCCGAAAAGATCGCGCAAGACTGGCATCGGCGCGGTGAGAAAGGGATTGGTAGCGGGATCGTTCGCGCCGAGTCCCCAACCGTCGAAGAAGAGTAGCAGGATGCGCATGTGACGATTTTGATTATAGCCAATTGGCACGGAAAGAGCAAGAGACAAAAACAGTGGATGAAAAAACCTGACAGGTTCCGGAAACTCGTCAGGTCTCAAATTACAAGCGAATTCAACCTGCGAAGCAGGTTTTCTACTTGGTAGCCGTCGAATTCCATTCGATGGCGTCTTTGGGGCAGGACGACATCGGTTGGAAACCGACGTCTACCAAGCACGAAACCCGCCCCCGCTCCGCTTTGCTTCGGGGGCTATAGCCTGCGGGTTCTACTCTTCCCCCAATTCCGCCAGCAATTTGCGCGCCCACTCCGCTTCAGGCGCGTGCAGTTCTTCCCACAGTGCGAGCGCGGCGCGCGCCAACTCTGCCGCTGCCGCGCGATTTCCTTTGCGCGCTTCGACGCGTGCGAGCGAGTATTGATGCCCCGCAGTCAAATACTTGGCGCCGATTTGTTGGGCGATTGCAAGTCCTTCCCGAAAATTCCTTTCCGCTTGGTCTATGTTTCCCCCGTTCAACTCAAGCATACCCAATGTCTGGAGCGTCGCCGCCGTCCCTTGCTTGTTCCCCAATTCCTTTGCGAGTGCCAGCGCCTGCTCGTAATACGTCCGCGCCGCCGCATAGTTGCCTTGCTGCGATTCGATGAATCCGAGTGCCTGCAAGGTCACCGCCGTCCCTTGCTTGTCCCCCAATTCTTTTTGCATTGCCAGCGCCTGCTCGAAAAACGTCCGTGCTGCCGCATCATTACCTTGCTGCGCTTCAATCACGCCAAGTGCGTGCAATGTCGCCGCCGTCCATCGCCTGTCCCCCAATTCCTTTTCGAGTGCTAGTACTACAACGTTACTTCACGCTCAAAAACTGTGGTAGAATGCTCCCGATCCTTTCGGCAGGAGCAACCGATGAATCTACCACCGCGGGTTTCGATAGCGACACCACCACCTTCGGCAAGAGAA